>NZ_JALPSX010000008.1:0-204118 GCF_023217995.1 Agromyces sp. C10
GGGGGGGGGGGGGGGGGGGGGGCCGCGCGCCCCCCCCCCCCCCCCCCCCCCACGGCACGGGTACGGCAGACTCGGAAACGTGGAGTCGAGGAGGATCGCGTGATCGCGGGCATCGGCATCGACGTGGTCGACATCGCGCGCTTCGAGCGCTCGCTCGAGCGCACCCCGGCCCTGCGCGACCGGTTGTTCGCTGAGAGCGAACGCAACCGTCCCGCGCGGTCGCTCGCCGCCCGCTTCGCCGCCAAGGAGGCGCTGATCAAGGCGCTCGGGGGGCACGCCGTCATCCGCTGGCACGACATGCGCATCGTGAACGACGCCGACGGCAATCCCGACTTCGCGCTGTCCGGCGCGCTCTCCCGACACGTCGCCGACCTCGGCATCGACCGGGTGCACCTCTCCATGAGCCACGACGCCGGCATCGCGAGCGCCTTCGTGGTGCTCGAGCGAGCCGAGACCCGAGGAACCACGCCGTGACCGACCGATCCCTGCCCGGCCCCTTCCGCGAGGCGGTCATCGACCTCGATGCCGTCCGCCGCAACCTCCGCACCATCGGCGAGCGGGTGGCCCCTGCCGCCGTCATGGCGGTCGTCAAGGCCGACGCGTACGGTCACGGCGCCGTGCCGGTCGCCCGCGCCGCGCTCGAGGGTGGCGCCGGATGGCTCGGCGTGGCCGACCTCCACGAGGCGCTCGCGCTCCGCGCCGCGGGCATCGACGCGCCCGTCCTCGCATGGCTGCACGACCCCGACGCCCGGTTCGCCGACGCGATCGAGCGCGACGTCGACCTCGGCGTCTCGTCCGTCGCCCAGCTCGAGGCGATGGCGGATGCCGCGGCATCCGTCGACCGCACGGCGAACGTGCACCTCAAGCTCGACACCGGCCTCAGCCGCAACGGCATCGCCCCCGAGGACTGGCCGGCCGCCGTCGAACGCGCCGCGGAGCTCGAGACCGCCGGACGCATCCACGTGCGAGGGATCTTCAGCCACCTCGCGAACACCTCGCCGGACGCCGACGCCGAGCAGCTCGCCGCGTTCCTCCGCGGCGTCGACGAGGCGCGCCGGGCGGGCCTCCGCCCCGAACTGCGGCACCTCGCGTCCACGGCCGCGGCCCTGCGGTTCCCCGAGGCCCGGCTCGACCTGGTCCGCATCGGCATCGGACTCTACGGCGTCCCCCCGTTCGGCGACGGCACGACCGCGGCCGACCTCGGCCTGACGCCCGTCATGACCCTGCGCGGCCGCGTCGCCGCGGTGCGGCGGGTCGGCCCCGGCACGGGGGTCTCGTACAACCACGTCTGGCGCGCGGAGCGCGAGACCACGCTCGCGCTCGTGCCGCTGGGCTACGCGGACGGCGTGCCGCGGCAGGCGTCGGGTCGGGCCGAGGTCCTCATCGGCGGACGCCGCCATCCCGTGGTGGGCCGCATCGCGATGGACCAGTTCCTGGTGGACGTGGGCGACGACGAGGTGGCCGTGGGCGACGAGGTGGTGCTCGTCGGCGACCCGCAGGCGGGAGCGCCCTCCGCCGACGAGTGGGGCGCCGCCGCCGACACGATCGGCTACGAGATCGTCACGCGCATCGGGCCGCGAGTTCCGCGCATCCACGTGGAGGACGCATGAGCACCCGCATCGTGCCCGACGCCGACGCGATGGAGGAGCTCGGCCGCGAACTCGGCCGGCAGCTGCGTGCGGGCGACCTCGTCGTGCTCACCGGACCCCTGGGCGCCGGCAAGACCACGCTGACGCGCGGCATCGGCGACGGACTCGGGGTCCGCGGTCCGGTGCAGAGTCCGACCTTCGTGCTCGCCCGCACGCACCCCAGCCTCGCCGGCGGGGCGCCGCTCGTGCACGTCGACGCCTACCGCCTGTCCGGGGCGGCCGAACTCGAGGACCTCGACCTCGACTTCGACCACGCGGCCGTCGTCGTCGAGTGGGGCGCGGGCCTGCTCGACGGGGTCAGCGACTCGTGGCTCGAGGTGGTGATCGCCCGACGGCGGGGCGGCGCCGCGACCGACGGAGACGACGCGGAGCACGCGTCGGACGCCGAGGAGGACCTCGAGTCCGACGAGCCCCGCACCGTGGAGCTCGTCGGGCACGGGCCGCGCTGGGCGGACACGCCGTACGCCACGGCGGTTCGGCTCGAGGCCGGACCCGGCTCCGCACGCGACGCCGCGAACTAGGCTGGAAGCCATGCTCCTCGCGATCGACACGTCCACGGGCACGAGCGTCGCCGTGGTCGACCGGGAGGCCGGCGTCCTCGCCGAGGCGGGCACGGCCGACACCATGCGGCACGCCGAGGTCGTCGGCGGGTTCATCCGCGACGCCCTGGCGGCCGCGGGCGTCCGGCCCGCCGACCTCTCCGCCGTCGCGGCGGGCATGGGGCCCGGTCCCTTCACCGGCCTGCGCGTCGGGATCGCCGCCGCCCACGCCTTCGCCCTCGGCGCCAACCGGCCGTTCGTCCCGGTGGTGAGCCACGACGCGATCGCCCTCGCCTGGTACGTCGACGGCGGCACCGGGAGGCTGCAGGTCGTCACCGATGCTCGACGGCGCGAGTCCGCCGTGTCCGAGTACGACGGACTCGACGCCGACGGCCTGCCCGTGCGCAGCGGCGGTCCGCGCCTCGCTCCGCGGGACGCGGTGCCCGAGGCCGGCGGCATGCGCCTCGACGCCGACCGCGTGTCGGCCGGCGCGCTCGGACTGCTCGCCGAGCTCGCGTACGCCACCGGGCGCCTGCCGCTCGCCGACGACGAGCCGCTCTACCTCCGCGCACCCGACGTGACCGTGTCGGCCGGCCCGAAGCGGGTGCTCGGATGAGCCTCATGCTGCGGCACGCGCGTCCCGACGACCTCGACGCCGTCATGGCGCTCGAGCGCGCGACGTTCGCCTCCGACGCCTGGCCGGAGTCGGCGATGCGCTCGGAGCTGTCGGCGCAGCACACCCACTACCTCGTGGCGATCGACGACCGGGACCCCGAGGCGATCCTCGCCTATGCCGGGCTCCTCGCCCCGCGGGGCTCCGGCCAGGGCGACATCCAGACCATCGCCGTCGACCCGTCGCGTCGCGGTGCCGGGCTCGGGCGCGCCCTGATGCACGCGCTCATCGACGAGGCGCGACGCCGCGGCGTCACCGAGCTCTTCCTCGAGGTGCGGGCCGACAATCCGGTCGCTCGCGGCCTGTACGAGTCGCTCGGCTTCGTCGAGATCGACGTGCGCCGCGGCTACTACCAGCCCGACGGCGTCGACGCGGTCGTCACGCGACTGGCGGTGCCGCCGGCGGTCGCCCGCCCCGCGTCATCCGTCGCCATCGTCGACGACGCACGCGACCCGGCCCCGACGCCCACCACGCAGACCCCCGCAGGAGACGCCCCGTGAACCGCGACGCCCCGCTCGTGCTCGGCATCGAGACCTCGTGCGACGAGACCGGCGTCGGGATCGTCCGAGGCACCGAGCTCCTCGCCAACGCGATCGCCTCGTCGATGGAGGAGCACGCGCGCTACGGCGGCGTGGTGCCCGAGGTCGCCGCACGCGCGCATCTCGAGGCCCTCGGCCCGACCATCCGGGCGGCCCTCGACGAGGCGTCCGTCGACCTCGCCGACCTCGATGCGGTCGCCGTGACGAACGGGCCCGGGCTCGCCGGGGCGCTGATGGTCGGGGTGGGGGCGGCGAAGGCGCTCGCGCTCTCGCTCGAGAAGCCGGTCTACGCCGTGAACCACCTCGTGGGCCATGTCGGCGCCGATCTCATCGGCGACCGCCCGCTCGAGACGCCGAGCGTGGCCCTGCTCGTGTCGGGCGGGCACACATCGCTGCTGCTCGTGCGCGACCTCGACTCCGACGTCGAGCTGCTCGGCGAGACCATCGACGACGCGGCGGGCGAGGCGTTCGACAAGGTCGCCCGGCTGCTCGGGCTGCCCTACCCGGGCGGGCCCGAGATCGACCGTGCCGCCGTGGGCGGCGACCCCGACGCGATCCGCTTCCCGCGCGGACTCACGCGGCCCAAGGACCTCGAGCGCCACCGCTACGACTTCTCGTTCTCGGGCCTGAAGACCGCGGTCGCCCGCTGGGTCGAGCAGCGCGAAGCGGCCGGCGAGCCCGTGCCGCTCGCCGACGTCGCCGCGAGCTTCCGCGAGGCCGTCGTCGACGTGCTCGTGTCGAAGGCGATCGCCGCGTGCACCGACCTCGGCGTGCCGCGGCTGCTCCTCGGCGGCGGCGTCGTCGCCAACCGGCGACTGCGCGAGGTGGCCGAGCAGCGAGCGGATGCCGCGGGCGTGGCCCTGCGCATCCCGCCGCTGTCGCTGTGCACCGACAACGGCGCCATGATCGCGGCGCTGGGTGCACGGCTCATCATGGCCGGGCACGAGCCGTCGGGACTCGACTTCGGTGCCGACTCGACCCTCCCGGTCACCGACATCCAGGGCTGAACGCGAATGGGGAGTCCTCCCCGATGCGCGGCGCCCGAGCGGGGCGCTACTGTGGCGTGTGCGCCCCCATGACGGGGTGCGTCGACCCGCGTCGCCGGTCGTTGACATCACCCGGTGGCGCTGCCAGCATGGCCGGGTCCAGGCAACCACACGAGGAGTCCAGCATGACCGACCCCAACGAGCCCAACCGCTCCGACGTCCCGCCGCCCCCGCCCGCGCCCGCGCCCGCCTACGGCAGCGCGCCCTCGTACGGTTCGGGTACGGAGTCCTACGGCGCCCCGGCGTCGCAGAAGACCAACGTCCTGGCGATCGTCTCGCTGGTGTCGTCGTTCTTCATCCCGCTCGTCGGCATCATCACGGGCCACATCGCGCTCAGCCAGATCAAGAAGACGGGCGAGCAGGGCCGCGGCCTCGCGATCGCCGGCCTGATCATCGGATACGTCCTCCTGGTCGTCGGCATCATCATCGCGATCGTCTGGTTCGCCATCCTCGGCGCCGCCATCAGCAGCGGCAACGTCACCACCTACTGATCGAAGGAAGTACGAGAGGGGCTCGACATGAGCGATCCCAGGCAGCCCGACGAGCCGGCAGAGCCGCTCACGCCGTCCGAGCCGTCGGTCCCGGCCGAGCCGGTCGAGCCCACCGTACCCGCCGAGCCGAGTGAGCCGGTCGGGCCGACGATCCCCGACGAGCCCAACCCGCCGAGCGAGCCCGAGACGCCCGCCGTGCCGGTCGAGCCGTCGGAGCCCGTCGGACCGGCCGAGCCGCTCGCGCCCCCGGCTCCGCCGGCGCCTCCCGCGCCACCGGCACCGCCCGCTCCGCCTGCGCCGCCGGCTCCGCCCGCCTACGGCGGCGGGTCGCCGTTCGACACCGGCGCCGCCGAGTCGCCTGCCGCCGCCGCAGCGTACGACGGGATGCCCCAGTCCGCCTACGGCGCCGCGCCGAGCGCGGCCTACGGCTCCGCGCCGGGGGCCCCGGACGCGGGATACGGCGCCGGATACGGCTCCGCGCCCTACCAGCCGGCCCCGGCCAAGCCCACCGCGGTGTTCAGCATCATCTCGCTGATCGCGGGCATCATCGGCATCATCGGCTCCGGCATCGTGATCATCCCCTTCGTCGGCGGCATCCTGCAGCTGATCGTGCCCGCCGCGGCCGTCGTGCTGGGCTTCATCGGCCGCCGCAAGGAGCCCTGGGCCAAGGGCATGTGGCTGACCGGCATCGTGCTCGGCTTCGTCGGGATCGCGATCGCGCTCATCTCGATCGTCGCCTGGGCGGCGCTCTTCGCGGTCAGCGACACCTCGTACACGTACTGAGGACGGCGCGGGTGAGCGACGAGCGGATGCCCCGCGGCGACGAGCGCGCCGCGCCGGGCGGATCGCCGTCGCCACCCGAGCCCGACGCGCTCCGCGGGATCGACACGTCCCCGCCGGCGCCCCAGCGGGAATTCGACGTGCCGTACGACACGGGCGAGCTGCACGGGCTCCCCACGGGGCAGCTCCTCGCGCTCGGGCGCCCGGCCCCCGAGCCGGAGTACGTCGAAGAGGAGGAGCAGCGTCGGTTCTGGAGCCGGCTCTCGGCGGGGCTCGGCATCCCGGGCGCCGTCGCGTCGCTGTTCGTCGGCTGGATGCTCCCGCTGTCGATCGCGGCGATCGTGTTCGGGGTGATGGGCCTCCGCCGCGAGGAGGGCGCGCGCGTCCCGGCCTTCATCGGCATCGGCACCGGCATCACGGGGCTCGTCTTCTCGGGCGTGTGGATCGGCTACTACGCGATCGTCTTCGGCGCGCTGCCGCGCTGAGTCGTCCCGGCGGATGCCGCGGGCGATCCTCGCCGGTCAGAGCCGCTCGACGAGCAGGGCGACGTGGCGACCCTCCTCGCGCGTCAGCACGACGGTCGCCGCGGTGTCGCCCTTCAGCTTCAGGCGCGTGCGGAGCGCCGCCGGGTCGACGTCGACGCCGCGCTTCTTGATCTCGAGCGTGCCGACCCCGCGGGAGTGCAGCGCCTGGCGGAGGTGCCGCTCATCGGCGGGCAGCCGCTCGATCACGCGGAATCCCCGGGCGAACGGGCTGTCGATCTCGCGATCGGCCGTGAGGTAGGCGATGCCTTCGCTGAGCATCCAGCCGCCGTTGGCCCGCGCGAGGTCGCCGATCAGCCGCGCTCGGATGACCGCGCCGTCGGGCTCGTACAGGTAGTCGCCGAGCGGGCCCACGGGCGCGTCCTCGCTGTCGGCCGGGGCGACGAGCTCGTGCGCCGCGTCCCCGCGGATGACGAGGGCGGCGCGTCCGACGCCCGGCCGGGCCAGCGGCCCGGTCCAGACCGCGAGCTCGACCACGTCGCCGTCGACCGACACCCACTGCGCCTCGGTGCCGGCGGGGACGAGGCCGCGGTCGGTGCCGGGCCCGAGCTTCACGCCGACCGGCATCCGCTCGGCCAGGCCGAACGCGAAGTCGAGCGACGGCGAGTAGTCGGCGGCATCCGCGATCCGCTTGGTCGTGCCGCCCGCGGTGGTGCGTCGCGCCGGGTCGAGCCACGCGGCGTCGATGCCGCCGAGGGGCACGTCCTCTGCCGCGGAGTGCAGCACCTGCGCATGCGGGAACGGCGTCAGGTTGAACGCGGCGATCGCCGCGGTCACCTCGTCGGCGTCGGCGGCGGTCACCTCCAGGTCCATCGCGGCGAACGCCAGCGCGTCGCCGCCGATGCCGCAGCCGAGGTCGGCGACGTGGCGGAGGCCGGCCCGCGCGTACCGGCCGGCGTGGAGGGCGGCGACGCGGAGCCGGGTCGCCTGCTCGAGCCCGGGCTCGGTGAAGAGCATGCGGTCGGCGAACTCGCCGAACTTCGCGCGCGCCCTGGCCCGCAGACGCGACTGCGTCAGGACGGCGGCGACGAGGCCGGGGGAGTGCCCCCTGCGTCGCAGGTCGGCGACCGTCTTCACGACGTCCTCGCGGCCGGTCCAGGCGGGCAGGGAGTCGAGCAGGTCGAGCCCTTCGGGTGAGAGCAGTTCGACGAGCTCGGCGCGTTCCACGCGGACACGCTAGCACCGCGGCATCCGCTGGCACTCACGTTGCACGAGTGCCAGAACCGCCCTAGACTCCTGTTAGCACTCTCATTCAGAGGCTGCTAACCCCAGTCTTCGTCAAGAAAGAGGTCAACCGTGTCGGTTTCCATCAAGCCGCTCGAGGATCGCATCGTCATCAAGCAGGTCGAGGCCGAGCAGACCACCGCGTCGGGTCTGGTCATCCCCGACACCGCCAAGGAGAAGCCCCAGGAGGGCGAGGTCGTGGCCGTGGGCCCGGGCCGCATCGACGACAACGGCAACCGGATCCCGCTCGACGTGGCCGTCGGCGACAAGGTCATCTACTCCAAGTACGGCGGCACCGAGGTGAAGTTCGGCGGCGACGAGTTCCTCGTCCTCTCGGCCCGCGACGTGCTCGCGGTCGTCGTCCGCTAGTCGGTCCGACAACCTCCGCGGCCCGGATGCCACACGGCATCCGGGCCGCGTCGTCGTCTCCGGCGGGGGATCGTCCCCGGGGCCGACCGGGCGGGAGCGCCTGCGGCGGGATGTCGACGAATTCCGGCAGTCCCGCAGCGTCGGGCGTGTCGGCCGCCGAGCGTAGGCTTTCCCGGTGAGCACCGCACCCACCGTCGCCGACGCCCGCCCCTCGCCCGCGGGCGTGAGCCGGAGCGGGCTCGTCTACGCCGTCGCGGCCTACGGGCTCTGGGGATTCCTGCCGATCTACTTCATCGCCCTGGCGCCTACGGGGCCGGTCGAGATCGTCGCCTGGCGCATCCTGCTCTCGCTCGTGTTCTGCGCCCTCCTCATCGCCGTCACGAGGTCCTGGCGGGCCTTCCGCGCGCTGCTGCGCGACCGCCGCGTCGTGCTGACGATGGGGGCCGCCGGCGCGCTCATCTTCGTCAACTGGCTCACCTACGTCTTCGCGACGCTCAACGGGCAGGTCGTCGAGGCTGCGCTCGGCTACTTCATCAACCCGATCGTCACCGTCTTCCTCGGGGTGATCGTCCTGCGCGAGCGCCTCAACGCGACGCAGTGGACCGCCGTCGGGATCTCGATCGTCGCGGTCGTCGTTCTCGCCGTCGGCTACGGGCAGCTGCCGTGGATCGCGCTGGTGCTCGCCTTCAGCTTCGGCTTCTACGGGCTCATCAAGAAGCGCGTGGGCCACCGCGTCGACGCCGTGTCGGGACTGACGCTCGAGACCGCGTGGCTCGCCCCGTTCGCCGCCGTGCTGCTCGTGGTCGTGGGCGCGACCGGCGCCATGACGATGGGAACTGCGGGGGTGTGGCACACGGTGCTGCTGCTCGCCGCGGGGGCCGTGACCGCGATCCCGCTCCTGCTGTTCGCCGCCGCATCGCGCCGGCTGCCGCTGACCTACATGGGCTTCATCCAGTACTTCGCGCCATTCATCCAGTTCCTGGTCGGCGTGGTCGTGCTGCGCGAGCCGATGCCGCTCGAACGGTGGATCGGGTTCGGACTGGTCTGGGTCGCCCTCGCGGTGCTCACGTTCGATCTCCTGCGGGGGGCTCGCGCCCGTCGTGCGGCGGCCGTCGAGCCCGTCTGACCCGCCCCCGATCTGGGGGTCCGAGCGCGGCTGCGGGCCGGATTCCGCTTTGCCGGAAGCGTGCGCGAACCGGCTGGTCGACGCGGGTTTCGTGCGCAGAACGACGCATGCGCGGCGATGTCGTCGCGAAGCGGTGGGTGTTACCGGGTTGTGATCCGATGTCCTTGTTTCCGCATTGGCCGGGCAATACTGTCAAGACCATCGGTGTCGCAAGGCACCGGGAAGTGTCCCAATCCTTCAGTCCCAAGGAGCAACATGAGCGTATTCGCGAAGGCACGGGCCTCGCGCTCGGGTCGCGCAGCTTGGACGGGCATCGCCATCGCCGGCGTCAGTGCCCTCCTCCTGACCGCGTGCAGCACGGGCGGCACCAGCGAGCCCGAGGAGTCCGAGGCGCCCGCCGAGACCGGCGACGCCCAGCCCATCGAGGCGGGCGAGCGCGACCTCACCCTCAAGGTCGGCACGATCCTCCCGCAGTCGGGTGCGCTCGCGTTCCTCGGCCCGCCCGAGGAGGCCGGCGTGGCGCTCGCCGCGCAGGACATCAACGACGCCGACCTGGGCCTCCAGGTCGAGGTCGTCTACCGCGACTCCGGCGACACCACGACCGACACCGCGACCGTCTCGGTCACCGACCTCCTCTCGCAGGACGTGTCGGCGATCATCGGCGCCGCCTCGTCGGGTGTGTCGAAGACCGTCATCGACCAGATCGTCGCCGCGGGCGTGGTGCAGTTCTCGCCCGCCAACACGTCGGCCGACTTCACCAACTACGACGACAACAACCTGTACTGGCGCACGGCTCCGTCCGACGTCCTGCAGGGCGAGGTGCTCGGCAACCTCATCGCCGAGGACGGCAACGCCACGCTCGGCATGATCGTCCTGAACGACGCCTATGGCACGGGCCTCGCGCAGTTCACGCGCGACGCGTTCGAGGCCGCGGGCGGCGAGGTCGTCGCCGAGGCGCTCTTCAACGAGGGCGACTCGAGCTTCGACGCGCAGATCTCCGAGGTCACGGCGGCCAACCCCGACGCGATCGCGCTGATCACGTTCGACCAGGCGAAGATCATCACGCCGGCCCTCGTCGGCAGCGGCTACCCCGGCGACAAGCTGTACTTCGTCGACGGCAACCTGTCCGACTACAGCGCGGACTTCGCGCCCGGCCTCGTCGCCGGCTCGAAGGGCACGCTGCCCGGTCTCGACGTGGGCACCCTCGGTGACTTCACCGACCGCCTGCTCGAGGTCGACCCGGCCCTGCAGGACTACAGCTACGCGGCTGAGTCCTACGACGCGCTGGTCCTCATCGCGCTCGCGGCCTACGCGGCCAACAGCGTCGAGGGCACCGACATCGCGTCGTACCTGCGCCAGGTCTCGGGCGGTTCGGGCGAGGGCGAGAAGGTCGACACCTTCGCCGCCGGTGCCGAGGCGCTCGCCGAGGGCAACCAGATCGACTACGACGGCCCGTCCGGCCCGGTCACGTTCGACGAGAACGGCGACCCGACCGAGGCGACCATCGGTATCTTCCAGTACCTCGACGACAACACGTACGAGCGCATCGGCGACGGCTGATCCACTCGCACACGAAGGGCCCCGGCTTCCGGCCGGGGCCCTTCGGCGTGTTCGGGGGTCGGTGGCCGGAGGCGGCGGCATCAGGAACCTCACGCGGGGCGGCACCACCCGACGCAGGTGTACCGGGCGCAGCTCGGCGGCCGTCAGCGGGGCGTCGGCCATGTACCGATGACGGACGCGCAGGCGACCGCATGCGGCCGGCGCGGTCGCATGCGGCTTCATGAGGCCGCGCACGCGGCACGCGGCCATACGCGACCGGCACGTGACCCGGCACGCGGCCGTACGCGCCCGTACGCGGCCGCACACGGACGCTCCGGACGAAGACCGCTCATTCCCATCGACGCGCTCAGCGCCCCGCTGGCGGCCCGTGCGTCCTCGAGCAGGTCCCGGCCGCCTGCCGCGCCGCCTCGGGCGCGACGTCGGCCCGTGCGGCCTCCTCCGTTGCCCCGGGCCTCGGGGCGCAGACAGACGAACGGGGCGGAGGATGCCGTAGCATCCTCCGCCCCGTCGTGTGCGAGTACGGTCCTACTCGTCCGTCCCGAGCGTGCCCAGGTAGAGCCCGATCACCTTGGGATCGTTGAGGAGGTCGCGACCGGTGCCCGTGTAGGCGTCGCGGCCCTGGTCGAGCACGTAGCCGCGGTCGCAGATCTGCAGGCAGCGGCGCGCGTTCTGCTCGACCATGATGGTCGTCACCCCGGCGCGGTTGATCTCCTTGACCCGGAGGAACGCCTCGTCCTGGCGCACCGGCGAGAGGCCGGCGCTCGGCTCGTCGAGCAGCAGCACGTGCGGGCCCATCATGAGCGCCCGCGACATCGCGACCATCTGCCGTTCGCCGCCCGAGAGCGAACCGGCGCGCTGGCCGAGTCGCTTCTTGAGGTCCGGGAAGATCTCGGTCACGAACTCGAGCCGCTGCTTGAGATCCTTGGGCTTCTGGAAGACGCCCATCTCGAGGTTCTCCTGGATGGAGAGCGAGGGGAACACGTTGTTCGTCTGCGGAACGAACCCGACGCCCTTGGCGACCAGCTTGTTCGCCTTGAGGTTGGTGATCTCCTCACCCTGCAGGAAGATGCCGCCCTCGCGGACCTTCACGAGACCGAAGATCGACTTCAGCAGCGTCGACTTGCCGGCGCCGTTCGGCCCGATGATGCCGATGAGCTCGCCCTCCCGGGCGGTCAGCGAGCAGCTGTTGAGAATGTTGACGCCCGGCAGGTAGCCGGCCGTGACGTCCCGCACCTCGACGACCATGTCGCCCGTGGGCTCGAGCACCGGGCTCGCGGTGGGTTCACTGTTCGTCATCGATGAGCTCCTTGATCGCCTCGACGTGGCCGGTGTCGGTCGAGCCGAGGTCCGTGTCGTGGTGGGCGCCGAGGTAGGCGTCGATCACGGCCTGGTCCTGCATGACCTCGTGCGGGTCGCCCTCGGCGACCACGCGGCCCTCGGCCATCACGATCACCCAGTCGGCGATGTGACGGACCATGTGCATGTCGTGCTCGACGAACAGCACGGTCATGCCCTGGGCCTTGAGGTCGAGGATGTGGTCGAGCAGCGACTGGGTCAGCGCCGGGTTGACGCCGGCCATCGGCTCGTCGAGCATCACGAGGGTCGGGTCGCTCATGAGCGCCCGCGCCATTTCGAGGAGCTTGCGCTGTCCGCCCGAGAGGCTCGCCGCGTAGTCGTCCTTCTTGGCGTCGAGCTTGAACCGCTTGAGCAGGTCCAGCGCCTTGTCCTCGATCTCGCGATCCTGCTTGCGCCACAGCGACGGGATCAGTCCGCGGAAGATGTTCTCCCCGGTCTGGTCCTTGGCGCCGAGCTTCATGTTCTCCATGACGGAGAGCAGGCCCAGCGACTTCGTCAGCTGGAACGTGCGGATCAGGCCCATGCGCGCGACCCGGTAGGCCGGGATGTGCGCGAGCGAGCGGCCCTCGAAGGACCAGTCGCCCGTGTCGGGCTTGTCGAAGCCGGTCAGCAGGTTGAAGAAGGTCGTCTTGCCGGCACCGTTCGGCCCGATGAGCGCCGTGATGGCGTTGCGCGGGATCTCGACGTGCTCGACGTCGACGGCCGTGAGGCCGCCGAACGTGCGCTTGACGCCGTCGGCGATGAGGATCGGGTCGACCTTCTTGACGCCCGGGGCGGGGTCGCCGACGTGGAGCCCGGTCGACTTGACGGGCTTGGCCTTGGGTGTGATTTCACTTGACAAAAGCAAGCTCCTTCTTGTTGCCCAGGATGCCCTGTGGCATGAACACCACTATCAGCATGATCGCCACGCCGACCAGGATGAACCGGAGCTGACCGGCCTGCACCTGCGTCATGAACGGCAGCCACCCCGCCTCGACGGCTCGGGCGATGAAGCCCGAGAAGAACGAGAGCAGCACCCAGAAGACGATGGAGCCGAGGATGGGCCCCAGGATGGTCGCGGCCCCGCCCAGGAGGAGGATCGCGTAGATGAAGAACGTCAGCGTCGGCTGGAAGTAGCTCGGCACGACCGCGCGTGGCATCACGAAGATGATGCCGGCGACGGTGCCGAACAGGCCGCCGAGGATGAGGCTCTGCATCTTGTAGGAGTAGACGTTCTTGCCGAGCGCGCGCACGGCGTCCTCGTCCTCGCGGATGCCCT
The DNA here is from genome assembly GCF_023217995.1 of Agromyces sp. C10. Taxonomy (NCBI): domain Bacteria; kingdom Bacillati; phylum Actinomycetota; class Actinomycetes; order Micrococcales; family Microbacteriaceae; genus Agromyces; species Agromyces sp. C10. The sequence goes on from NZ_JALPSX010000008.1 coordinate 13,153, forward strand.
TGATGACGCGGCCCCAGGGGCTGCGCATCAGCAGCCACGTGAGCAGCGCCGCGAGGATCACGACGATCCATCCGAGGATGAGGAAGAACCACGCCCGGTCGCTGAACACCCACGGGCCGAAGCCGTAGCGTCCGTCGGGCAGCGGGTTCAGCGTGAGCAGGTCGCGCTGGTACTCCGAGAGGCCGTTCGCCGAGCCCGTGACGGGGGCGAACTCGTTGGTCGTGAACGTCAACCGCAGCACCTCGGCCGCGGCGATCGTCACGATCGCGAGGTAGTCGGCGCGCAGGCGCAGCGTCGGGATACCCAGGATGAGTGCGAAGATCACCGACGCCAGCAGCGACGTCAGGAGGCAGGCCCACCACGGCCAGCCGAGCTTCAGTGCCGGGATGGCGTACCCGTAGGCGCCGAGCAGCATGAAGCCCGCCTGTCCGAAGTTCAGCAGGCCCGTGAAACCGAAGTGGATCGCGAGACCCAGTGCGGCCAGTGCGTAGGCGGCGGTGGTCGGGCTGATCAGCTCGACGGCCGCGTTTCCGAAGATTGCTCCCCAGTCCATATCGTCGCCCTCCTATCCGATTCGCTCTCGACGACCGAGGATGCCCTGCGGTCGGAACAGCAGCACCACGATCAGGATGACCAGGGCGCCCACGTACTTCATGTCGCTCGGCAGCCACAGCGTGGAGACCTCGACGAACAGGCCCACGATGAGCGAGCCGACGAGGGCGCCGAACGCCGTGCCCAGGCCGCCGAGCGTGACCGCGGCGAACACGAGCAGGAGGATCTGGAAGCCCATGTCCCAGCTGACGCCGGGGCGGAAGTAGGCCCACAGGATGCCGGCGAGACCGGCCAGCAGCGCGCCGAGCACCCAGACGATGCGGATGACGCGGTCGACGTCGATGCCGCTCGCCGAGGCGAGGGGCGCGTTGTCGGAGACCGCGCGCGTGGCCTTGCCGATGCGGGTGCGCAGCAGGAAGAACGCCACGGCGAGGAGCACCACGATGCTCACGCCCATGCTGACGAGGTCGACCCACGACAGCGCGACGGCGCCGAAGCGGATGTCGGACGGCAGCGTCGCGCCCGGGAGCTGGCTCGTCGAGCCGCCGTAGAAGAACTGGTACGTGTACCGGAGGGCGAGCGAGAGACCGATGCTGACGATCATCAACTGGATCAGGCCGACCCCGCGCCGTCGCAACGGCTTCCACAGGGCGGCGTCGAGCGTCCAGCCGAGCGCCGCGCTGAGCACCAGCGCCACGATGATCGCGAGCCACAGCGGCCACGCCAGGTTCACGCCGAATGTCAGCACCATCAGCGCACCGAACGTGACGAGCTCCGCGTGGGCGAAGTTCGACAGTCCGGTGGTGCCGAAGATGAGCGACAGGCCGATCGCCGCGAGGGCGAGGAGGAGGCCGAAGTTCAGACCGCTCACCACGCGTTGGACGACCTGGTCGAAGTAGTTGACGGTGACCCGCTGACCCTCGCCGAGGAAGAAGTTCACCGCCTTGCGGCTGGTCAGTCCGAACTCGGCGGTGACGGTGTCCTGGCCCTCGAGCACGACGACGCCCTCGGGGAGCGTGTCCTGGTCGAGGGTGACCTCGTACTCCGCCTTCTCGGGCACGCCGATCGTCCAGCGCCCATCGGCGTTGCTCTCGGTCTCGGCGTCGAATCCGTTGCCCTCGACGGTGATGAGCACGCCCTCGAGCGGCTCACCCTCGAACTGCACGTTCCCGGTGAAGAAGTACTCGTACTCCTCCTCGGTGGCCGGATCGTCCGTACCCCCTTCGTCCGCCACCGCAGGGGACGCTGCGATGCCGGACAGAGTGAGTGCGGAGATCAGTATTCCGAGGAGGATGAGCCACCTCCCGCGAGAACGTGTGGGGACTGTTCGCGTGGGTTCCACTGCACCTCCAAAGGTCCCGACCGCGGATGGGGTCGGGATCTGGCTTCCTGACGACGACGTCGTCGACAGTACGTGCCGATTATGTCCCAAGTGTTTCGCACGAGAGCACAAACGGCCCTCGATTGTTATCCGGGGAATGCCGACGGCGCAAACTCGCTTAAGATCGATGTACCGCACCGACGCTCGCACCCGGCAGATCCGCCGGGTAGACGGCTCGTGCGCCCGACTCCACTCAGACGAAGGGGCGACATGGATCAGGCAGATCCGTTCGGTTTCACCGGGCTCACCTATGACGACGTCCTGCTCCTGCCGGGGCACACCGACGTGATCCCGAGCGAGGCCGACACGAGTTCTCGCCTGACCAAGCGGATCACCGTCGCGACGCCGCTCCTGTCGGCCGCAATGGACACGGTGACCGAGGCGCGCATGGCGATCGCCATGGCCCGCCAGGGCGGCATCGGCATCCTGCACCGCAACCTGTCGATCGCCGAGCAGGCCGAGATGGTCGACCGCGTGAAGCGCAGCGAGTCGGGCATGGTCTCGAACCCCGTGACGACGACCCCGGATGCCACCGTGGCCGAGGTCGACCAGCTGTGCGCCACGTACCGCGTCTCGGGTCTGCCCGTCGTCGACGCCGAGGGCACCCTGGTCGGCATCATCACCAACCGCGACATGCGGTTCGTCTCCGACTTCGAGAAGCCGGCGACCAAGGTCGCCGACGTCATGACGCGGATGCCGCTCATCACCGGACGCGTCGGGATGGACCCCGATGAGGCGATCGCGATCTTCGCGCAGCACAAGGTGGAGAAGCTCCCGCTCGTCGACGAGCAGGGCCGGCTGACCGGGCTCATCACGGTGAAGGACTTCGACAAGTCCGAGCAGTACCCCAACGCCACGAAGGACGCCGAGGGCCGGCTGCGCGTCGGCGCGGCGATGGGCTTCTTCGGCGACGCGTGGGAGCGCGCCGAGGCGCTGCGCGACGCGGGCGTCGACGTGCTCGTCGTCGACACGGCGAACGGCGAGTCGGCGGGCGTGCTCGACATCATCCGTCGGATCAAGGCCGACCCCACCTTTGCCCACATCGACGTGATCGGCGGCAACGTCGCGACCCGCGAGGGCGCCCAGGCGCTGGTGGACGCGGGGGCGGACGCCGTGAAGGTCGGCGTCGGGCCGGGTTCGATCTGCACGACCCGCGTGGTCGCGGGCGTCGGCGTGCCCCAGGTCACGGCGGTCTACGAGGCCTCGAAGGCGACCAAGCCGGCCGGCGTGCCGCTCATCGCCGACGGCGGCCTCCAGTACTCGGGCGACATCGCGAAGGCGCTCGTCGCGGGCGCCGACACCGTCATGCTCGGTTCGCTGCTCGCCGGCACCGCTGAGAGCCCGGGCGAACTCGTCTTCCAGAACGGCAAGCAGTTCAAGACGTACCGCGGCATGGGCTCGCTCGGGGCGCTGCAGACGCGCGGCAAGAAGACGTCGTACTCGAAGGACCGCTACTTCCAGGCCGACGTGCCGAGCGACGAGAAGCTCATCCCCGAGGGCATCGAGGGCCAGGTGCCGTTCCGCGGCCCGGTGTCGGCGGTGGCGTACCAGCTCGTGGGCGGGCTGCGTCAGTCGATGTTCTACGTCGGCGCGCGAACGGTCGAGGAGCTCAAGGCGAAGGGTCGCTTTGTTCGTATCACGCCGGCCGGGCTGAAGGAATCGCACCCGCACGACGTGCAGTTCGTCGTCGAGGCTCCGAACTACACGAGGTAGGTCTCGGTACGCGCCGGCCTGCGGCCGGTGCTACTCGGCCGCCGATCCCCGGGCCTCGGCGAGGCGCGTGATCGCCTCCGAGAGCACCTCGGGCGAGCACGCGAGGTTGAGCCGGGCGTGCCCGCGCCCCGCCTCGGCGCCGAACATCGGTCCGTTGGCGAGCGCGACGCGGGCCCGCTCGAGTGCGACGGCGGCGGGGTCGTCGCCCCAGCCGAGCGCCGAGAGGTCGAGCCACGCGAGGTAGGTGGCCTGCGGCATCCGGTACCGCACCTCGGGGAGCTCGTCGGCGAGGAGGTCGGCGAGCAGGCGCCGGTTGTCGTCGATCGAGCCGAGGACCCCGTCGAGCCAGCGGCCACCGTGCCGGAACGCCGCGATCGACGCGATCGCCCCGAACTGGCTCATCCGCCATTCCACCTCGTACGGGAACGCCGTGCGCACCGCGTCGCCGCGCTCGCTCGCGCTCAGCACCAGCGCCGCCTTGAGGCCGGCGATGTTGAACGCCTTCGTGGCCCCGGCGACCGTGACGCCGTGCTCGCGGGCGGCGTCCGACACCGTCAGGAACGGCACGTACGGCGTCTCCGGCTGCGAGAGCGGCCCGTGCACCTCGTCGGACACGATCACGGCGTCGAAGCGCGCCGCGAGGTCCGCCAGCGCGGCGAGCTGCTCGCGCGGGTGCACGAGCCCCACCGGATTGTGCGGGTTGCACAGCACCATCGCGCGCGCACCCGCGGCGAACGCCGCCTCGATGCCGTCGAGGTCGAGCGCCCACCCCTCGTCGATGCCGCCCGCGAGGGGCACCTCGACGACCGCGCCGCCCGCCTCGGTGACGAGGTCGAAGAACGGGGGGTAGATGGGCGGGTTCACGATCACGCCCTCGCCGGGGGAGATCACCTGCCGGAGCACCTCGACGATGCCCATGCTGACGTCGGCCGTGCAGGTCACGCGGGCCGGGTCCGGCTCCCACCCGAGACGCGCCGCCGCGAACTCCGCGAACGCATCGGCGACGGGCCGACTGCCCGAGTTGTAGCCCGTGTCGGAGCGGCGCACGGCCGCGTGGAGCGCCTCGGCGATCGGCTCGGCGAGCGGGTAGTCCATCTCGGCGACCGGCAGCGGCAGCACGTCCGGGTCGTAGGAGCGCCACTTCGCGCTGGTGCGCGTGCGGAGCTGGTCGAGCGGGTCGGCGGCGACGCGATGCATGGCCCCCAGCCTGCCGCACCGGGTCGTGCGGCGACAGGGTGGCGGAAAGGCGTGCCGCGGCATCCGTCGCTGTGTATTCTGGTCGGCTGCCCGATCGGGCGCCGCGGCGGATGCCGCGTACCGAACGGATCGCACACCCATGGGCTTCATCGACGTCAACGGCGTCTCCTTCTCGCTGCCCGACGGCCGCCCCCTGCTGTCGGATCTCGCCTTCCGCGTCACGGAAGGGCGCACGACGGCCCTCATCGGCCAGAACGGGGCGGGCAAGACCACGCTCCTGCGCATCATCCGCGGTGACGTGCGGCCCGACGAGGGCAGCGTGCAGGTCGACGGGGGACTCGGGGTCATGGACCAGTTCGTCGGCCGCGGGGAGGTCGTCGACGGCGTGGACCGCACCGTGCACGGGTTGCTCGTGTCGGTCGCCCCGACGCGAGTGCGGGCGGCGGCCGTCGAGCTCGAGCGGGCCGAGAACGCGCTCATCGAGACGGATGACACGGCCGCGCAGATGCGGTACGCGTCGGCGCTCGCCGAGTACGCCGAAGCCGACGGCTACGACCAGGAGGTGATCTGGGACCACTGCACCACGGCCGCGCTCGGCGTGCCCTTCGAGCGGGCCAGGTGGCGCGAGCTGTCGACCCTCTCGGGCGGCGAGCAGAAGCGGCTCGCGCTCGAGGCACTGCTGCGCGGACCCGAGCAGGTGCTCATCCTCGACGAACCCGACAACTCGCTCGACGTGCCGGGCAAGCGGTGGCTCGAGCAGCAGCTGCGGGCCACCCCGAAGACGGTGCTGCTCGTGTCGCACGACCGGGAGCTGCTCGCGCGGGCGGCCGACCGGATCGTGACCCTCGAGGCGGGCGGTGCGGGCAGCACCGCGTGGGTCCACGGGGGTGGCTTCCGGGGCTACCACGAGGCTCGCGAGGAGCGGTTCGCGCGGCTCGACGAGCTGCGCCGGCGATGGGACGAGCAGCACGCGCAGCTGAAGCAGCTGGTGCAGAACCTCAAGGTGAAGGCGACGTACAACGATGGCATGGCCTCCCGCTACCAGGCGGCGCTCACGCGGCTGCGGAAGTTCGAGGAGGCCGGTCCGCCCGAGGAGCGGCCGCCCGCGCAGGCCCTGTCGATGCGCCTGCGCGGATCCCGCACCGGCAAGCGCTCGGTCGTGTGCGAGCGGCTCGAGCTGACCGGCCTCATGAAGCCCTTCGACCTCGAGGTCTGGTACGGCGACCGCGTGGCGGTGCTCGGGTCGAACGGCTCGGGCAAGTCGCACTTCCTGCGCCTGCTCGCGGGCGGCGGCAGCGACCCCGACGCGGCGAAGGGCCACGTGACGGATGTCGGCGCCACGCTCGCCCGCGTGCCGCATACGGGTTCGGCGGTGCTCGGCGCCCGCGTCGTGCCGGGCTGGTTCGCGCAGGGCCACGAGCTGCCCGGGCTGCGCGGACGCACGCTCCTCGACATCCTGCACCGCGGCGACGCGAACCGCGACGGCATGGCCCGCGAGGCGGCGAGTTCCGCACTCGATCGGTACGGGCTCGCGGCATCCGCCCAGCAGCGCTTCGAAGACCTGTCGGGCGGCCAGCAGGCGCGGCTGCAGATCCTCCTGCTGGAGCTGTCGGGCGCGACCCTGCTGCTGCTCGACGAACCGACCGACAACCTCGACCTGGTCTCCGCGGAGGCGCTCGAGGACGCGCTGTCGCGGTTCGACGGCACCGTGCTCGCCGTCACCCACGACCGCTGGTTCACGCGCTCGTTCGACCGGTTCCTCGTGTTCCGCTCCGACGGCGAGGTCGTCGAGACGGATCAGCCGGTGTTCGACGAGGCGCGCGTCGCGCGCGCCCGCTGACGTCGGAGTCGATCACGGCGCCACGAGCCGGCGGATCGGCCGTGGTTCGGCGCCCGGCGCGGCGTCGATCGCCGAGGTCGAACCGGGCAGCACCTCGGCGGTCGACCCGGAGGTTCTCGAGACGCTCGGGTATCCCACCTTGGTACCGGTCACCTGCACGCTGATCTTCTTGCCCGCGTGGGCCCCGGTGGGGACCAGGGTCGCGCCGGTGGCGTTCGGGATGGTGACTCCGTCCGCGAACCATCGGTACGACAGGGTCGTTCCGGATGACCAGGAGCCGGGCCGGGCGGTCAGGGTCGAGCCGATCGTCGGCGTGCCGTCGATCGTCGGGGTCGAGACGCGGAGCACAGGGGCCGTCGACGCCGAGGTCCTCGAAACGGTCGCATAGCCCCACTTGGCCCCGGTCACCTGCACCGTGATCGGCTCGTCCTCCTCGGCGGCGCCGAGTGCGAGCGAAGTTCCGGTGGCGCCGACGATCGGCGTCCCACCGGCGAACCACTGATAGGTCAGCGTCGTCCCTCCGGTCCACGTCCCGGCGGACGCGCTGAGCGTCGCGCCGCTCACCGGAGCCCCGGTGATCGTCGGGACCGCAGCGTCCAGCGTGCCGGCGATCACCTGACTCGTTCTCGCCGACTCGCTCGACTGGGACGCGTACCCCGGCGCGGACGCCGTCACGCGAACCGAGATCCGGCGGCCGAGTGCCTCGGCGTCCAGCGTGAGCGTGGGCGCGGTCTCATCGATCATCGTGTTCCCGTCGGCCAGCCACTGGTAGGCGAGCGTCGCGCCCGGCGTCGTGGAGGCGGCCGTCGCACTCAGGGTCGAACCGACGGCCGCCGTGCCCGACACCTTCGGGATCGACAGGTTCGTCTGCGGCATCGCCGTGACGGCATCCGTCTGCGGCGATTCCTGGACCTGGGTGACGTAGCCGGGCATGGACGCGGTGACCGTGACGCTGATGCGGGCACCCAGGTGGTCATCGGTGAGACGGAGGGCCTGGCCGACCTGGCCGACGAGTTCGACGCCGTCGGCGAACCAGGCGTACGCGAGCTCGGCCTCGGGATCGGTGGTCGTCGTCGACGCGGTCAACGTCGATCCGACCGTGGCGGTGCCCAGGAGGGTCGGGGTCGAGAGCGAGACCAGTCGGGTGAGGGTCGCATCGACGCCGGGGATCGCCTGGCCGGCGACCACGTCGACCGGGGTCGAATGCGCCGAGTCGGTCTGGTCGTCCCACCACTCGCGGACGTACGGGGAGAGCGGCGGGGGTCGGAACTCGATCACGTAGGACCCGGTCATGAGGCTGAGCAGCGAATAGCGACCGTCGGCATCGGTGTACGCAGATCCGGAGGGTCGGTAGAGACCGCTCGCATCTTGCCGGTAGGACTGCACGAGGACGTTGAGCAGGGGCTTGCCGTCGATGCCGACGACCTCGCCGACGATGGAACCCGCGCGCGCGAGAACGACGTCGCGACCGCCCGCGACGTCGCCGAGCGCCACCGAGATGGGGTCGGCGGAGGCCTTGTCCGGCTTGTCGTTCCAGCATTCGAAGAGCAGGTTCGCCGCGTTCGGTGGGGTGAAGCAGAGCACGTAGGCGCCGGCTTCGAGGCCGATGAACTCGTATCGTCCCTGCGCGTCGGTGCGGCCTTCGGTGAGGTGTCTCCTCGCGTCATCCGCGTCGTACACGTAGACCCGCACGCTCCCGACCGGCTCGGCCCCCTCGTTGCGCACCTGACCCGAGATGGAGGCTCCGGCGAGGAGCTCGACGTCGATCCGCCTCTGCTCGAGCGCGTCGAGCACCATGGTGTCAGCCGAGGCGGCATCGACCTGGCCGTTCCACCACTGATCCGCGTACGGCGAGACGAAGGGCGCCTCCACGCGGACGGTGTAGGGGCCCGGCTCCATCGCCATGAACGCGAAGGCGCCGGTCGCGTCCGATTCCGTGAAGCGCTCGAACACCGGCTCCCCGTCGACCATGGAGTGCAGTTCGACGCGGGCCCCGGACACGGGCTCTCCGTCCGATCCCCGTACGTGGCCCGACAGGGAGGTCCGCAGCGGGAGCGCGAGATCGATGCCGGTGATGACCTCGTCCTTCCCGACGTGGATCACCTCCGCCGTCGCGCGTTCGACGGAATCGTTCCACCACTCGTCGGCGTACCATGACCGATCCGACACCGCCGACCTCACGACGTAGTCGCCGCGGGGCAGGCGGGGGAACTGGAAGCCGCCGGTCGAGGAGTTCGAGATCGTACTCCCGACGCGGTGGTCGCCGTCAGCTCGGACCTCGTACAGCCAGACGTCCTCGTGTGGAACCGGGGCGCCGGCCTCGTTGCGGACGGTCCCGGAGATCGACGCGCCGGGGTCGAGTTGCACGTCCAGGCCGCTGACGACGCCTCCGGTCTCGATCTCGATACGGTCGGCGAGGTCGTTTCGCGGCTGGTCGTTCCACCACTCCTCGGCGTAGGGCGTCGACGACCGCGGGACGGCGTGGAACGTGTACGACCCAGCGAGCAGATGATCGAACCGGTACGTGCCGTCGGATCCGGCGTGCCACCGACCGCGGTAGGCGAGCTTGCCGTCGTCGCCGACGACATAGAGGTAGAGCTCCGTGAACAGCACGCTCGTCGTGCCGTCGCCGCGCACCACGCCGCTGATCGAGGCCTCCGGGCTCAGACGCACGTCCATCCCGGTCACCGTGGCCCCGGCGCCGACGTCGAACCGGGCGGCTGAGAAGGCGTCCGCCGTTCCGCCCCACCACTCCCAGGCGAAGGGACCCGTCGGGCGGAACTCCATCGTGTAGGTCCCTGCTTCGACTCCGGTGAACCGGTACGATCCGGCGCTGTCCGAAGAGGCCCACTTCGTGACATGTGTGGTGTCGTCCAGCCACGCGAGCCGCACCTCCACACCGGAGACCGGGCGGCCGTCCGGGTCGGTGATGGTACCGGTGATCTCCGCACCAGTGGCGGCATCGCCGACCGCGGCCTGGATGCCCGAGGCGCCGAGCACGACGGCGAGGAGAGCCGCGAGCACGGTGCGGACGAGGGTTCGGGCAGGGGAGCGGCGGGGGGCGCTGCCGGGCAATCGGGTCTCCAGGGCGTTCGGGTCGAAGAGGGCCCGCGTCGTGGAGTGGCGTCGAACGAGGGTGCCACGATCGAACCACAGATCCCCGGTGCGGTGGTAGTGACATCCGCTCGGCCCGCGGATGTCGGTTCGCCGACTTCGACGAGGCGCGCGTCGCGCGCGCTCGGTAGGGTTGAACGGTGACTCAGGAGATCGAGATCGGCCGCTCCAAGCGGGGCCGTCGCGTGTACGCGTTCGACGACATCGCCATCGTGCCGAGCCGGCGCACGCGCGACCCGGAGGACGTGTCGGTGTCGTGGAGCATCGACGCCTACCAGTTCGACATCCCCTTCCTCGCGGCGCCCATGGACTCCGTCGTCTCCCCGCAGACGGCGATCATGATGGGTCAGCTCGGCGGCATCGGCGTACTCGACCTCGAGGGCCTCTGGACCCGCTACGAGGACCCGGAGCCCGTACTCGCCGAGATCCGGAACCTGCCCGACGACCGGGCGACCGCGCGCATGCAGGAGCTGTACTCCGAGCCGATCAAGCCCGAGCTCGTGACCCAGCGCCTCGCCGAGGTGCGGGCGGCGGGCGTGACGGTCGCCGGGGCGCTCTCGCCGCAGCGCACGCAGGAGCTCTACGAGACGGTCGTCGCGGCGGGCGTCGACCTGTTCGTGATCCGCGGCACCACGGTGTCGGCCGAGCACGTCTCCAAGAACCAGGAGCCCCTGAACCTCAAGAAGTTCATCTACGAGCTCGACGTGCCCGTCATCGTGGGCGGCGCGGCCACCTACACGGCGGCGCTCCACCTCATGCGCACGGGCGCGGCCGGCGTCCTCGTCGGGTTCGGCGGCGGTGCGGCGTCCACGACGCGCACCGCGCTCGGCATCCACGCGCCGATGGCCACGGCGGTGGCGGATGTCGCGGGTGCGCGCCGCGATTACCTCGACGAGTCCGGCGGCCGGTACGTGCACGTCATCGCCGACGGCGGCGTCGGCGCGGCCGGCGACATCGTGAAGGCGATCGCGTGCGGTGCCGACGCGGTCATGCTCGGTGCGGCGCTCGCCCGGGCGACCGATGCACCCGGCGGCGGATGGCACTGGGGGCCCGAGGCGCACCACGCCAAGCTGCCGCGCGGCGAGCGCGTCCAGGTGGGCCAGGTCGCCCCGCTCGAGGAGATCCTGTACGGCCCGGCGCCCGGCGCCGACGGCAAGGCGAACCTCGTCGGCGCGCTGCGCAAGTCGATGGCGACGACCGGCTACTCCGACCTGAAGGAGTTCCAGCGCGTCGAGGTCGTCGTCGCGCCCTACCACCACACGGTCTGACGGCGCACCCCCAGCGGATTCCATGGTGCCCGCGCGACCGGCTCGGGTAGCGTGGGTGACGACGGGCGGCACCGCCGCGGTCCGCCCGGGATGGGGAGCGACGATGGCGAGACTGAAGTCGGTGACGCGTTCGAACAAGCTCGGACCCGAGGAGCGCGAGGCGGCGATCGCCCGCCTGAAGGACAAGGAACTCGACATCCTCGTCGTCGGCGGCGGCATCGTGGGCACGGGCGCCGCGCTCGACGCGGTGACCCGCGGGCTGTCCACGGGGCTCCTCGAGGCGCGCGACTGGGCCTCGGGCACGTCGAGCCGGTCGTCCAAGCTCGTGCACGGCGGCATCCGCTACCTCGAGCAGCTCGACTTCCGGCTCGTCCGCGAGGCGCTCATCGAGCGAGGGCTGCTGCTGCAGCGCATCGCCCCGCACCTGGTCAAGCCGGTGCGGTTCCTCTACCCGCTGAAGCAGCGGCTCTTCGAGCGCCTGTACATCGGCGCCGGCATGCTGCTCTACGACATCTTCAGCTACTCCGGCGGCGGGCACCCGGGTGTGCCGCACCACCGCCACCTCACCAAGCGGCAGGTCCTGCGCGCCGCGCCGTCGATCGCCCCGAGCGCCCTCATCGGCGGTCTCACGTACTACGACGCACAGGTCGACGACGCCCGCTACGTGGCATCCCTCGCCCGCACCGCGTCGTTCTACGGCGCGCACGTCGCGAGCCGGGTCAAGGTCGAGGGCTTCGTCAAGGTCGGCGAGCGGGTCGTCGGCGTGAAGGCGCACGACCTCCAGACCGACGAGCACTTCGAGATCCGCGCCAAGCAGGTCGTGAACGCGACCGGCGTGTGGACCGACGACACCCAGCGCATGGTGGGGGAGCGCGGCACGTTCAAGGTGCGCGCCTCGAAGGGCATCCACCTGGTCGTCCCGCGCGACCGGTTCCAGTCGAACATGGGCCTGCTGCTGCGCACGGAGAAGAGCGTGCTGTTCGTCATCCCGTGGGGTCGTCACTGGCTCATCGGCACGACCGACACCGACTGGAACCTCGACAAGGCCCACCCGGCCGCGACGGCCGCCGACATCGACTACCTCCTCGAGCGGGTCAACGAGGTCCTCAACGTGCCGCTCACCCGGGAGGACGTGGAAGGCGTGTTCGCGGGCCTCCGCCCGCTCCTGGCGGGCGAGAGCGACGAGACGTCGAAGCTGTCGCGGGAGCACATCGTGGCGCACACGGTCCCGGGACTCGTCGTCGTGGCGGGCGGCAAGTGGACCACGTACCGGGTGATGGCGAAGGACGCCATCGATGCCGCGGCCGACGCCCTCGACGGCAAGGTGCCGCCCTCGACCACGCAGCGCATCCCGCTGCTCGGTGCCGAGGGCTACCAGGCGGCCTGGAACAAGCGCGGCAAGATCGCCCGGGCGTTCGGGGTGCACAAGGTGCGCATCGAGCACCTCCTCAACCGCTACGGCACGATGACCGACGACCTGCTCGACCTGATCCGCGAGCGGCCGGAACTCGGCGAGCCCCTGCCGGGCGCCGACGACTACCTCCGCGCCGAGGTCGTGTACGCGGCATCCCACGAGGGAGCGCTGCACCTCGACGACGTGCTCGCGCGACGCACGCGCATCTCCATCGAGGCCTGGGACCGCGGGGTCTCGGCCGCGCCGGTCGCCGCGAGGCTCATGGCGGAGGTGCTCGGCTGGGATGCGGCTCGCGAGGCGCTCGAGGTCGAGCGGTACGAGCAGCGGGTGCAGGCCGAGATCGCGTCGCAGCAGCAGCCCGACGACGAGTCTGCCGACCGGGTGCGGCTCGAGGCGCCCGACATCGTCCAGGTCGACTGACCCGGTGGTCGAGGAGCACCGAGGGCGCGTACCGAGGCCCCGCTCGCAGGGAGCGCGCATCCGGCGCCGATAGAATCGCGCACGACATGCTCCGGATGATGCTGCGCCCGCGGTGGGTGCTCGCCCTGCTCGCCGCGCTCGGCATCGCGGCGGCGTTCGCGATCCTCGCGCAGTGGCAGGTGAGCCGCGCGGTCGAGGAGGCCAAGGTCGTCGAGCGTCCCACCGAGCAGGTCCGGCCGCTCGCGGAGGTCGTGGTGCCGGACGCCCCGACCGAACAGGCGGCCACCGGCCAGCGCGTCTCGGTCCGGGGCACGCTCGTCGCCGGCGACACCGTCCCGGTGCAGGGCCGCGTCAACGACGGCGCCACCGGCTGGTGGGTGGTCGCCCACCTCGAGGTGACGGATGCCGCGCCCGGCGGCCTCCCGGTCGCGCTCGGGTGGACGCCCGACGAGGCGACGGCTCGCGAGGCGCTCGCCGAGGTCGACGCGGCCGCGCGCTCGGGCGGGGACGTCGAGGTCGTCGGACGGTTCCTGCCGAGCGAGGCGCCCATCCAGCCCGAGGACGACGAGGACCCGCAGGTCATGCGGACCGTTGCGGTCGCGCATCTCATCAACCTGTGGGCGGACTACGACGAGCGGCCCGTGTACTTCGGCTACGTCACGGCCGCCGAGCCGGTCGCCGGTCTCGAGGCGATCTCGTCGCCGCCGCCCGAGCAGCAGGCCGAGCTGAACTGGCTCAATGTCTTCTACGCCATCGAGTGGATCGTCTTCGGCGGGTTCGCCGTCTACCTCTGGTACCGGCTCGTGCGCGACGCGGTCGAGCGCGAGCGCGAGGAGGCCGCCGAGGCGGCGGCGGCGAGCGAGGCGGCGGCGCGGGACTGAGCGGCGTTCCGCCTGCGGCGAACTCCGGCAGCGGCATCCGCTCACGGGGTGAGGATGCCGGTGTGAGCGATGACGACCGCACCCGGCTCGACGGGACCCCGGATGGCGAGTCCGCGCACGAGCACGACGAGGACCCCCTCGACGCGTACTCGCGGGTCGTGACGCGCGTGGCGCGCGAGCTGCTTCCGAGCATCGCGAGCCTCGCCGTCCGATCGGGGCGCGGCCAGGGCACCGGCAGCGCGAGCGTGGTGTCGGCCGACGGGGTCCTGCTCACGAGCGCGCACGTCGTCGTCGGCGCCGACCGGGCCGAGGCCGCCTTCGGCGACGGCACCGCCGTGACCGCCGACGTGATCGGCCGAGACCCGCTCTCCGATCTCGCGGTGCTGCGGGCGCGCGGTCCCGTGCCGCCTCCGGTGCCGTTCGGCGACGCCCGAGAGCTGCGGGTCGGCCAGCTCGTCGTCGCCGTGGGCACGCCGTTGGGGCTCGCCGGCAGCGTCACCGCGGGCATCGTGTCGAACCTCGGGCGTTCGCTGCCGACGGCCGCCGGCCGGGTGGTCGACGAGGTGATCCAGACGGATGCCGCGCTGAATCCCGGCAACAGCGGGGGAGCGCTCGCCGACGGCCGTGGTCGCATGGTCGGCGTGAGCACGGCCGTCGCGGGCGTCGGGCTCGGCCTCGCGGTCCCCATCAATCCGGCGACCCGGGCGATCATCGACGCCCTCGTCAGCCGCGGGCGCGTGCGCCGCGCGTGGCTGGGCATCGCCGGAGCCCAGGTCCGGTTGGCGCTGGAGCTCGCGGAGCGGGTGGGCTCGCCGACGGGCCTGCAGGTGACCGCGGTGGTGGCCGGGAGCCCGGCCGAGGCCGCCGGCATCCGGCCCGGCGACATCGCGGTCACCCTCGACGGCACCGGCATCGTGACGGCGACCTCGATCCAGCGGCTCATGGCCGAGGACGCGATCGACCGCGAGGTCGAGATGACGCTGTGGCGCGGCGGCGCGCTCGTCGACGTCTTCGTGGTGCCGCGCGAACTCGTGGGCGCCTGACCGCGTCGGCGGCCGACCCCTCAGGCGTCGCGGCCGAACGCGGCGAGGAACGCGGGGGCGGGTTCGATCTCGGTGATCACGTCGACGAGCACGCCGCCGGGGTCGCGCACGATCACGTGGCGCTGCCCGAACGGCTCGCTACGGAGCGGCTGGACCACGGGGACGCCGGCTGCCTCGAGTCGCGCCGCGACGGCATCGACGTCATCGAGCTCCAGGTTCACCAGGACCCCGCGGGCGGGCGTGCCGTACCCCGACGGGACCGACTCGTGCGCCGGATCGAGCAGTGCGAGCTCGGTGCCGGAGTCGGGGTGCCGGAGGCTCACGTACCAGTCCGACTCGAACGTCGACTCGAACCCGAAATGCTCGCGGTAGAACCGCGAACTCGCCTCGAGGTGCTCGGAGCACAGGACGGGGTAGGTCGATCGGAGCATCGCTTCCTCCTCTGATACATACAGTGTGTATGTGTCTCAGCGTGACTGACATACAGTGTGTATGTCAAGACGCGGGAGGACCGGGCATGCCGACCAAGGCCGAGCAGCGCGAGCGCACGCGCGAGGAGATCCTGCGCATCGCCACGCGCCGGTTCGCCGAGTCGGGCTACGCCGGGGTCGCCCTCGAGGACCTCGTCGCCGAGGCGGGCCTGACCCGCGGGGCCCTGTACCACCACTTCGGCAGCAAGCAGGGCCTGTTCGCCGCCGTCGTCGAGCGCGCGCAGTTCGCCGTCGCCGAGGCCGTGGAACGCGCGGCGGCCGCCGACGTCGCCCCCCTCGAGGCGTTCCTCGCGGGATGCCGCGCGTTCCTCGAGGCGAGCCTCGCGCCCGAGGTGCGGCGCATCCTCCTCGTCGACGGGCCCGCGGTGCTCGGCTGGGGCGACTGGCGGGACGGCGATCTGGAGTCGAGCGCCCGACTGCTCGACGCCGGCGTGGCGGAACTCGCCGAAGCCGGGGTCATCGGATCGGCCTCACTCGGCACCGTGACGACCATGATCTCCGGCGCGCTCAACGAGGTCGCCATCGCCAACGTGACCGCCGCCGAACCCGAGCGCGGCATCGACGACGCCGTGACGACCCTCGCCCGCATGATCGCGGGCCTCGCGCCCTCGGCCGACCCGGGATTCGCCCAGCCGCCCGGCCCGTAGACTGGAGGGCATGCCCCTCGAGCCCAAACCGGCTGATTTCCCGCGCATCCGCGGGGCGTTGAAGTTCTACATGATCGCCTCGGTCATCACCGGCACCATGCTGCTGCTGCTCTGCGCCGAGATGCTGCTCAAGTACGTGTGGTTCCTCGAGCTCTACGCGTTCGGCCCCAACGGCCTGCTCTCGCTCGAGCCGGTCGTCGAGACGCCCGAGGGCCTCGAGTCCACCGGCGTCGGCGTGAACCTCTCGACCGGCATCCTGATCGCCCACGGCTGGTTCTACGTGGTGTACCTGTTCAGCAACTTCCGGCTCTGGAGCCTCATGCGCTGGCCGTTCTGGAAGCTGCTCCTGCTCGCCTCGGGCGGCATCGTGCCGTTCCTGTCGTTCATCCTCGAGGCCCGGATCGGGCGCGAGGTCCGCGAGTACCTCGCGAAGCGCGAAGCGGATGCCGCGGCCGCGCGTGCATCGTCCGACCCCGACTCCGAGCCCGTGGAGGCCGCCCAGTGAGCGAGACCCAGCAACGTCCCGTCCTCGTCGTCGACTTCGGTGCGCAGTACGCGCAGCTGATCGCCAGGCGCGTGCGCGAGGCATCCGTCTACTCGGAGATCGTGCCGCACACGATCACCGCCGACGAGGTGCGCGCGATGGACCCGATCGGGATCGTCCTGTCGGGCGGCCCGTCGTCGGTCTACGAGGAGGGCGCGCCGCAGCTCGACCCGGGCGTCCTGCAGCTCGGGGTGCCGACGCTCGGCATCTGCTACGGCTTCCAGGTCATGGCGCAGCAGCTCGGCGGCGAGGTCGCGCACACGGGCCGCCGCGAGTACGGGGCGACCGCCGCGACGGTGCGCACCGACGACGGCAACGCCCTGCTCGGCGGGCAGCCCGAGCACCAGACGGTGTGGATGAGCCACGGCGACTCGGTCGCCGTCGCGCCCGACGGGTTCGAGGTGCTCGCCTCGACCGCCGACACCCCCGTCGCCGCCTTCGCCAACGACGAGCAGGGCTTCTACGGCGTGCAGTGGCACCCCGAGGTCAAGCACTCGCCGTTCGGCCAGGCGGTCATCGAGAACTTCCTGCACCGGGCGGCGGGCATCCCCGCCGATTGGAACTCGGGCAACGTCATCGCCGAGCAGGTCGCGCGCATCCGCGAGCAGGTCGGGTCCGCCCGGGTCATCGCAGGCCTGTCCGGCGGCGTCGACTCCGCCGTCGCGGCCGCGCTCGTGCACGAGGCCGTCGGCGACCAGCTCGTCTGCGTCTTCGTCGACCACGGGCTCCTCCGCAAGGACGAGCGCAAGCAGGTCGAGGTCGACTACGTGGCCGCCACCGGCATCCGTCTCGTCACCGTCGACGCGGCCGACACGTTCCTCGCCGCGCTCGCCGGGGTCACCGACCCCGAGAAGAAGCGCAAGATCATCGGCCGCGAGTTCATCCGCGCGTTCGAGCGCGCCGAGCGCGACCTCGTCGCCGAGGCGGCGGCCGACGGCGAGCCCATCCGCTTCCTGGTGCAGGGCACGCTCTACCCCGACGTGGTCGAGTCGGGCGGCGGCGCCGGCACGGCGAACATCAAGAGCCACCACAACGTCGGCGGCCTCCCGGAGGACCTGCAGTTCGAGCTCGTCGAGCCGCTGCGGACCCTGTTCAAGGACGAGGTGCGCGCGATCGGTCGCGAGCTCGGCCTGCCCGAGGCGATCGTGGCGCGGCAGCCGTTCCCCGGGCCGGGGCTCGGCATCCGCATCGTCGGCGAGGTCACCCGCGAGCGGCTCGAGGTGCTGCGCGAAGCGGATGCCATCGCCCGGGCGGAACTGACCGCCGCGGGCCTCGACCAGGAGATCTGGCAGTGCCCCGTCGTGCTCCTCGCCGACGTGCGCTCGGTCGGCGTGCAGGGCGACGGCCGCACCTACGGCCACCCGATCGTCCTGCGCCCCGTGTCATCCGAGGATGCGATGACCGCCGACTGGACCCGACTGCCGTACGACGTGCTCGCGCGCATCTCGAACCGCATCACCAACGAGGTGCCCGACGTGAACCGCGTCGTGCTCGACGTCACGTCGAAGCCGCCGGGCACCATCGAGTGGGAGTAGCGCGCTAGCCTGACCCGCATGGGTGTGGTCGAGAACTCGAAGCTGACCGTCGTCGGAGCCGGGAGCGTGGGTGCGAGCCTCGCGTACGCGGCGCTCATCCGCGGATCGGCGCGACACGTGGCGCTGTACGACGTGAACACGGCGAAGGTCGACGCCGAGGTGCTCGACCTCGCGCACGGCACGCCGTTCGTCGGATCGAGCACCATCGCGGGCGGTGACGACCTCGCCGTCGTCGAGGGCTCGCACGTGGTCGTGATCACGGCCGGTGCCAAGCAGGAACCGGGCCAGTCCCGACTCGATCTCGCGGGCACCAACGTACGGATCCTCGAGGATCTCCTGCCGAAGCTGCTCGAGCGCGCGCCCGACGCGATCTACATGCTCGTCACGAATCCCTGCGACGTGCTCACGGTCGCGGCGCAGAAGATCTCGGGCCTGCCGTCGGACCGGGTGTTCTCGTCGGGCACCGTGCTCGACACGGCGCGCCTGCGGTGGTTGCTCGCGAAGCGCGCTGGCGTGGCGACGTCGAGCGTGCACGCTCACATCGTGGGCGAGCACGGCGACACCGAGTTCCCGCTCTGGTCGAGCGCGAACGTCGGCACCGTGCCGATCCTCGAGTGGGCGCACGGACAGGGTTTCCGGCGCGAGGAGCTCGACCAGATCGCCGCCGAGGTGCGCGACGCCGCCTACCGGATCATCCAGGGCAAGGGCGCCACGAACCACGCGATCGGCCTGTCCGGCGCCCGCATCGTCGAGGCCCTGCTCGGCGACGAGTCGGCCGTGCTCCCCGTGAGCGCCGTGCTGGGCGGAGTGCACGGCGTCGACGGCGTCGCCCTGTCGGTGCCGAGCATCGTGAACTCCTCGGGCGTCACCCCCCTCGGCGAGACCCCGTTCTCCGACGAGGAGCGTCGGAAGCTGCACGAGTCGGCCGACGCGCTTCGTGCCTCGATCGCGTCGCTCGGCATCTGAGGGCCCGGATGTCCCGGCTGATCCGCGTCGTCGCGACACTGGTCGCCGCGGCGTGGGCCGTCCTCGGGTTCGCACTCGCCGACCTGGCGGTCCTACTGCTGTGGAACCCGGCATTCGTCTCGGTGTTCGCGCTCGAGGCGAGCTGGGGCGCGCTGCTGATGTTCTTCGTGGTGGTGCCGTGCATCCACGTCGCCATCCGCCCCGGCCGCTGGGCCGATGCGCTCGTGACGGGAGGCATCGCGCTCGCGTCGATCGTCGCCGGCTCGCTGCTGGCCGGCGACCCCGCGACCCTCATCCTCGCCGGGCTGCTCGCCGCCTCCCTCGCGGCCATCGCCGTGCCGGGCGTCATCCGGGCGCGCTCCGGCGCGGCGGACGCGGGCGTGCCGTGGCATCCGCGACTCGACGTCCCCCTGCTGGTCCTCGCGCTGGCGGGCATGGTCCTGTGGGCGCCGTACCTCGTGAACGCGACCGTCGGAGCGGACGGGCTCCCGCGCGACATCACCATGGGACTCGACCACTGGCCCGTCCACATCGCCGCCGGCATCGCGATCCCGCTCGGCGCACTCGTCGCGGCCGTGCTCGGGCGGGTGCGCACCCTGGCAGCCTGTGCGTCTGCGCTCTCGGCGGTCTCCATCGGCACCGCCATGGCGGTCTCGCAGGGCGCGCCGTCGGCGACGGAATCCGCGCACTGGAGCGTGCTGGCCGTGACGTGGGGCACGCTCCTGCTCCTCGCGCTCGTGTGGTCGGGTCGTCGGAACGAGAAGATCGAGGACGACATCGTCGACCGTGTCGATCGGGCGCCTTCCCGTTCGACGTCATGAATGAGAGGGTCGAACAGCGATCCGGACACGCGAGGAGCGAACCACCATGGCGAAGTACATGCTGATCATGCGGGCCACCGATGAGGCCGTGCAGGCGTACCAGGACATCCCCTTCGAGCAGGTCATCGAGGCGATGGGCCGGTACAACGAGGAGCTCATGAAGGCGGGCGTGCTGCTCGCCGGCGAGGGCCTGTCCGACGCGAGCGAGGGCTTCGTCGTCGACTTCTCCGCCGAGCCGCCGCTCGTCACCGACGGCCCCTACGGCGAGACGAAGGAGCTGTTCAACGGCTTCTGGATCCTCGAGGTCGCCTCGAAGGAGGAGGCGGCGGAGTGGGCCAAGCGCTGCCCGCTCGGCCCCGGCTCGAAGCTCGAGGTGCGCCGCGTCACCGAGATCGAGGACTTCCCGCAGGACAACGAGTGGATCCAGAAGGAGGCCGGCTGGCGCGAGGAGCAGGCCCAGCGCGCCGCGCAGGCGTGACCGGCCGCACGACCGCCTGCCCGACGTGACCGACGAGACGGATGCCGCGACGGCCCGCCCGGTGGACCCCGAGTCCGCCCGGCGGGCCGTCGCCGCCGTCTGGCGCATCGAGTCGGCCCGCATTGTCGCAACGCTGACGCGCCTGGTCGGCGACTTCGCGCTCGCCGAGGACCTCGCCCAGGACGCGCTCGCCGAGGCGCTCGCGCAGTGGCCCGCCGGCGGCATCCCCTCGAACCCGGGGGCGTGGCTCACCGCGGTCGCCAAGCGTCGCGCGATCGACGGGTGGCGGCGCCGCGAGCGGTACGACGAGCGGCTCGCCGCGATCGCCCACGACCTCGAGCGCGAACGGGACGAGGCGACGGATGCCGCGGGCGGCCTGCCGTACGACCCCGATGCGATCGACGACGACGTGCTGCGCCTCGTGTTCGTCTCGTGCCATCCGGTGCTCTCGCGGGAGGCACGCGTCGCGCTCACGTTGCGCGTCGTCGCGGGCCTCACGACCGAGGAGATCGCGCGGGCATTCCTCGTGCCCGTCTCGACCGTGCAGCAGCGGATCGTGCGCGCGAAGAAGACCCTCGGCGACGCGGGCGTGCCGTTCGAGGTGCCGCCGCGGTCCGAGTTCCCCGAGCGACTCGGCACCGTGCTGGGCGTGCTGTACCTGATCTTCAACGAGGGCCACTCGGCGTCGGCCGGCGCCGACCTCATGCGCCCGGAGCTCAGCCGCGAGGCGCTCCGGCTCGCGCGCGTGCTCGCCGGACTCGTGCCGCGGGAGCCCGAGGCGCACGGGCTCGTCGCGCTCATGGAGCTGACCGCGGCGCGGTTCCCCGCCCGCCTCGACGCGAACGGCGACCCGGTGCTGCTCGCCGACCAGGACCGACGGCGGTGGGACCGCTCGGCGATCGCGCGGGGGCGCGCCGCGCTCGCCCGCGGCGATGCGCTCGGGCGCGGGCGCGGCCCCTGCGCGCTGCAGGCCGCGATCGCGGAGCAGCACGACCTCGCGGCATCCGTCGACGACACCGACTGGGGTGCGATCGTCGCGCTCTACGAGGCGCTCGGGGCGGTCGCGCCCTCGCCCGTGGTGGAGCTCAACCGCGCCGTCGCGGTCGCCATGGCCGACGGTCCCGCCGCCGGACTCGCCATCGTCGACGAGCTCACGGCCGACCGCCGGCTCGCGACGTACCACCCGCTGCCGGCGGTGCGCGGCGAGCTGCTCGAACGGCTCGGACGAACGGATGCCGCACGCGAGGCCTTCGCCGAGGCGGCCCGCCTCACCGCGAACGAGCGCGAGCGCGCGGTCCTGCTCGCGCGCGCGTCGCGTCCGAAGTCGCGGTGAGGAGCCGGGCGCGGGCGCCGTGGAACGCGGAACGGGCCGCCCCGAAGGGCGACCCGTTCACGTGCGAGGCATCCGCTGCTAGTCGCTGGACTGCATGATCGCGAGCATGCGCAGGATCTCGAGGTACAGCCAGATGACGGTGACCATGATGCCGAAGACACCGGTCCACGCGTACTTCTTCGGGGCGCGGTTGCGCACGCCCTGCTGGATGAAGTCGAAGTCGAGCACGAGCGAGTACGCCGCCATGATCACGACGAAGATGCCGAGGATCACGCCGAGCGGAATGCCCATGATCTCGGCGCTGCGAAGACCCCACGGGTCGTCGTTCACGCCGAAGATCATCAGGCCGAAGTTGACCAGCGAGAACACGAGGTAGCCCACCATGGCGATCAGGAAGATCTTGGTGGCCTTCTTCGACGCGCGGATCTTGCCCGACGCGAAGAGCGCGAGCGTGACGCCGACCACGACGAGCGTCGCGACGACGGCCGGGGCGACGACGCCAGGCCACATCACCTCGTAGAACGCGGAGATACCGCCGACGAACACACCCTGCACTGCCGAGTAGGCGAGCACCAGGCCGGGCGACGGCTCCTTCTTGAAGATGTTGACGAGCGCGAGGACGAAGCCCACGATGCCCGCGCCGATCCACAGGAACGGCAGCGACGGCATGGTGATCCAGCCGATGGCCGCACCGACGAGCAGCAGGCCGAACGCGGCGACCGACTTCTGGACGGTGTCCTCGATCGTCATGACCTCACGGTCGGGAAGGGTGGCGGGCTGGTTGTAGATGTCCTGCAACTGCTGGGCGGACATGTCCTGCGCGACAGCCACCGCCCCCTGGTTGGAGAACGCCTCGTTACGTGAGAAGGCGGGGTTGTTGAGAGCCATTGCTGTGGTTCCTCTGCTTTCGGCTTTCCGTCGGGTGGAGGGGAATCGAGTGCACCCGGTGGTGCGTTCCTTCCAACCTACCGGGTCCACCAGTGTCAACGCCGAGAATCCACGGTCCATTCCGCGGAGCGCCGCGCGGGCGTGGCTACGCTGAGGGGATGCTGCCAGGGCCCGCCGAGCATCCGCTCGTCATCGGCCACCGCGGTGCGCCCGGCTACCGACCCGAGCACACCGAGGCCGCGTACCGCCTCGCGTTCGCGCTCGGCGCCGACGCGGTCGAGCCCGACCTGGTCGCCACGCGCGACGGCGTGCTCGTGCTCCGGCACGAGAACGAGATCTCCGGCACCACGGATGTCGCGTCGCGCGCCGAGTTCGCGTCGCGCCGCACCACGCGCGAGATCGACGGCCGGGCGCTGACCGGCTGGTTCACGGAGGACTTCACGTGGGCGGAGCTGTCCACCCTCCGTGCGACCGAGCGGCTCGGCGGCATCCGCCCGCAGAGCGCCACGTTCGACGGCCGCTACCCGGTCATCCGGTTCCGCGACCTGCTCGCGCTGCTCGATGCCGCGACCGAGGAGTCGCGGCGCGACATCCGCCTCGTCGCCGAGTTCAAGCACGCCGCGTACTTCGCCTCGCTGGGGTTGCCGCTCGACGAGCTCTTCGCGGCCGAGCTCGCCGCCGCAGGGTGGGGTCGCGGCGACGACCGCCTCATCTCCGAGGCGTTCGAGCCGACGCTGCTCGACCGGCTCCGCGATGCCGGGATCGGCGGCACGCGCGTCCTGCTGCTCGAGGATCGCGGGGCGCCCTGGGACCTCGTGGCGGCCGACGGGGCGGCGGCGCGCACGTACGACGCGTTCGCGACCGCGTCGGGGCTCGCCGGGCTCGCGGGCGTCGTCGACGGGGTGAGCGTCGGCAAGGCGCGTCTCGTGGGCGGTCCGGCGTCGTCGACGGATGCCGCGGGCGCGGCCCGCCGGGTGCGGCCCGATGCGCCGCTGCGCGGGTCGGCGCTCGTCGACGCGGCGCACGCCGCCGGGCTCGTGGTCTACACGTGGACCCTGCGTCCCGAGAACCGGTTCCTCGCCCCGCCGTTCCGCCGCGGTGCGGCACGCTCCGCCTGGGGCGACTGGCTCGGCGAGTTCACGCGCATCCTGCGGACGGGCGTCGACGGCGTCTTCCTCGACCACCCCGACCTCGGCATCGAGGCGCGGCGCGCGCTCGCGGAGGCGTGACGCCCCCCGCGCGTCGGCGCCGGACGCGAATCGTCGCTCCGCGCCCGCCCGAGCGACGATCTGCGTCCGCCCTGCGGCGGGCGCCGGTGGGCAGGCGGGGCGGTCCGCCGGGAGCGCTGTCGGATGGCGCGCCTAGACTTGACGGGACATGACGCTGATCCTCGACCCCGACGACCCGACCGGCTGGCGCGAGGCGCCCGTCTCGGCCACCGACGAACCCAGCGGGGCCGCGCACGGCGCCGGCCACGCGGCATCCGATCGGCTGACGGCCGGGCTGAACCCGCAGCAGCGCGAGGCGGTCGAGTACCGCGGCCCCGCGCTGCTCATCGTCGCGGGCGCGGGGTCGGGCAAGACGCGCGTGCTCACCCATCGCATCGCGAGCCTCATCGACGGGCGCGAGGCGTGGCCCAGCCAGATCCTCGCCATCACGTTCACGAACAAGGCGGCGGCCGAGATGCGCGAGCGCGTCGAGGCGCTGCTCGGCGAGGCGGCCGGCGGCATGTGGATCTCGACGTTCCACTCGGCCTGCGTGCGCATCCTCCGCCGCGAGGCCGAGGCGATCGGCCTCTCGAGCACGTTCACGATCTACGACTCCGCCGACCAGCGCACCATCCTCAAGCGCATCATCAAGGAACTCGACGCCGACACGCTCGGCTTCACGCCCGCGAGCGCGCAGGCCAAGATCTCCAAGCTCAAGAACGAGCTCTCCGACGTCGAGACGTTCGCGCGCAACGTGAACACGAACGACCCGAACGAGGTGATGTTCCTCGAGATCTTCCGGCAGTACACGCGCCGGCTGCGCGACGCGAGCGCGCTCGACTTCGACGACCTCATCAGCGAGACCGTCTACCTGTTCCGCGCCTTCCCGAAGGTCGCGGCGCTCTACCAGCGACGGTTCCGGCACATCCTCGTCGACGAGTACCAGGACACCAACCACGCGCAGTACGCGCTCATCCGCGAGCTGACCCGGCCCGTCGAACCCGACGTCGTCGCCGAGCTCGACGCGCACGGCGTGCTCGTGCGGGGCATGACGGATGCCTCGGGGCGCATCCCCGGCGCGAGCCTCACCGTCGTCGGCGACTCCGACCAGTCGATCTACGCCTTCCGCGGCGCCGACATCCGCAACATCGT
Source organism: Agromyces sp. C10 (assembly GCF_023217995.1). Lineage (NCBI taxonomy): Bacteria > Bacillati > Actinomycetota > Actinomycetes > Micrococcales > Microbacteriaceae > Agromyces > Agromyces sp. C10. The sequence goes on from NZ_JALPSX010000008.1 coordinate 38,039, forward strand.
CGAGTTCGAGCGCGACTTCCCGGGCGCCAAGGTCGTGCTGCTCGAGCAGAACTACCGGTCGACCCAGAACATCCTGTCGGCGGCGAACGCGGTGATCTCGAACAACTTCGACCGGAAGGACAAGAAGCTCTGGACCGCCGACGGCGACGGCGACAAGATCACCGGGTACACCGGGTACACCGCGCACGACGAGGCGCAGTTCGTCGTCGATGAGATCGAGGCGCTGCACCGAGCGGGCGTCGCCTACCGCGACATGGCCGTGTTCTACCGCACCAACGCGCAGACGCGTGCGCTGGAGGAGATCTTCGTCCGCTCGGCCGTGCCGTACCGCGTCGTCGGCGGCACGAAGTTCTACGAGCGCGCCGAGATCAAGGACGCGATGGCGTACCTCATCGCCGTCGCCAACCCGCTCGACGAGCTCGCCCTGCGCCGCATCCTGAACACGCCCAAGCGCGGCATCGGCCCCGCGACCGAGACCAGCCTCGCGAGCTTCGCCGAGCAGAACGACCTGTCGTTCCGCCAGGCGATGCGCGCGGCCGACGGGCTGGGGCTCGGCCCGAAGGTGACGAAGGCGATCACCGACCTCGCGAACGTGCTCGACGAGGCGGCGGCGATGCTCGTGCCGTCGCAGAAGGGCATCGACGAGGGCACGAACGAGGGCGCCGCGAAGGTCTCCGACGTGCTCGCGTTCCTCCTCGACCGTTCCGGACTCGTCGCCGCCCTCCGCGGCAGCCGCGACCCGCAGGACGAGACCCGGGCGGAGAACGTCGAGGAACTCCTCGCGCAGACCAAGGACTTCGACCGCGAGAACCCGGGCGCCACGCTGGTGGACTTCCTCACCCAGGTGTCGCTGGTCGCCGCCGCCGACGAGCTCGACGACGCATCCGGCACCGTCTCGCTCATGACCCTGCACACGGCCAAGGGCCTCGAGTACCACGCCGTGTTCCTCACCGGGCTCGAGGAGGGACTGCTGCCGCACCAGATGTCGGCCTCCGAACCGGGCGGCCCCGCCGAGGAGCGACGCCTGTTCTACGTGGGCATCACGCGCGCCCGCAAGCGGCTCTTCCTCTCGCTCGCGATGAGCCGCGCCCAGTTCGGCGAGGTGTCGGTGGCGATGCCGAGCCGGTACCTGCAGGAGATCCCCGACGAGCTCGTCGACTGGAAGCAGTCGCCCGGCATGGCCAACAGCCGAGGCGGCAGCCAGCCCCGCGCGCTCAACGCGCGCCGCGGCGGCTACGGCGGCGCCGGCGGCGGTGCCTGGGGCACGCGCGACCGCGACCTCGAGCGGTTCAGCGTCACCAAGTCGGCCGCGACGAAGACGGAGTGGGCGAACCGGGTCACGGGCACCGTCCGCGACAACGGCGACCTCACGCTCGAGGCGGGGGACCGCATCCGGCACACCGACTTCGGCGAGGGCACCGTGCGGCAGGTCACCGGCGAGGGCAGCAAGCGCATCGCGCACGTCGCCTTCGACGCCGCCGGGCAGAAGAAGCTTCTCATCAAGATCGCGCCGATCGAGAAGCTTTGACGACGGCCGAGCGGCGCCTGCCGGAGTGACTCCGGCGGTCGTCCGATCAGCGCCCCGACGCGGCCCGGAGCCGCTGGCGAAGCTCGTCGAGCGCGCGATGGTACGCCGGAGTGCGCGAGTACCAGCGGTGCGTGTCGACGACGCCGACGTAGCCGCTGAGGTCGATCTCCTCCGTGTACCGGTCGCGGTCGTTCCCGGCCGACCCGACCGAGCGCGCGGGGAAGCCGAGGTAGTCCGTCAATCGCCACAGGCTCAGCCAGGCCGACGCCGGGAACCCGCCCGGGACCTCGGAGGCCGTCGAACCGAGGTCGGCGCGTGCCCAGGGGTCCCTGGCCCACGGGCTCGGGCGCCCGCAGGGCACCGCGCCGATCACGCCCGGACCGAGCACCTCGGGGAAGAACCGCCCGAAGAAGGGCCGCAGCTGCACGCCGAAGGTGAGCAGGGCGATGCGGTCGCGGTACGACGCCCACGCCGGATCGTTGCGCAGCGCGTAGAGCGCGGCGACGGCCACGACCGCGCCCATGCTGTGGGCGGCGAGGATCACCGAGCGCGGCTCGGGCGTCCCGTCGTGGTCGACGGGCGGCAGGTCGAGCCACCAGCGCACGCGACGCGCGACCTCGGGGACGGCTCGCTCGGCGTAGCAGGGCGCGCCGAAGGGGTGTCCGGCGCGGGGGAGGAAGCATGCGAGGTCCCACACGAGCGCGAGCGGGCGCGACGATCGGCGCCCGCCGAGGACCAGTCCGGCCGTCACGGCGAGACCGATCACGACCCAGACGATGAGCGAGGCGTCGATCCACCGCGCGAACGCCGTCGCGACGGCCGCGGCGGTCCCCGACGGGAGCACGGCACCGAGGAGGCCCGGGAACGCGGCCAGCGCGACCGCGAGCACGGTCGCCGCGAAGAAGGCGACCGCGAGGGCGCCGACCATCGGCTCGGCCAGGTGCAGGCGTGCGGCGAGTGCGCGCTTCTGAGCGATCTCGCGGCCCAGCAGTTCCGTGAGCGCCGCGCGGGCCGACGCGTCATCCGTCGCCGACGCCGCGTGCGGTGCCCGGGCGCCGACGTCGCGAGGGCGGATCATCATGGCGCCCACGACCACCGCGGCGACCACGATCGCCAGGAGCGTCAGGCCGAGGAACGGCGCGAAGAACGGGCCGATCGTCATCTCCCCGGGCAGGCAGTCCTCGCCCGAGCAGTCGGGGTAGGGCTGGTCGAGCCGGTTCGCGGCGGCGGGGCCGTTCAACCAGTCGCCCGCGAGGACGTTGAGCAGCGAGCCGAGCAGGAGCTCGATGGCGAGTCCGAGCGTGAGGAACACTGCGGCCCCGCGGCCACGCCAGGCCCGCCGCTCGCGCTCGCGGGCCGGCAGCGCCCACGCGACCACGATGAGCAGCAGCGCCGCGGCGACCACGACGAGCAGGATCCGGTCCGACGCCTGTCCCATGATGCGAGGCTCGAGACGGATGTCGCCGTGGAACCCGAGCACGACCGCCGGGGCCGCGTAGAGCACGGAGGCCGCGGCGAGCAGCGCACCGGGGATCCGCCGATCGGCGCGCGTGAGCTCGTACGGAGTGGAGTCCGTCGTGGCGACGAGCGCCGCGCACACGACCACCACGAGGATGGACGCGCCGGCGAGGAACGGGGTGACGCCGGTGGTGTCGCTCGCGAACGCGAAGCTCGTCACGAGCGCGACGGTGGCGATGCCCGCCGCGAGGTGCAGCGTCGCGAGTCGGTCGGTCTCGGTGCGGGTGAGCCAGAAACGGGGTTCGGCCAGCAGCGGGCGCTCGCCGTCGTCGGTCACCGCGCCGCCGAGGATCCGGCCCGCGACGTTGTAGCGCAGGATCGACAGCCTGGCGACGAGGAAGACGGCGACGAGGGCGAACACCGGCAGGAGCGAGAACAGGGCGACGCGTCGCTCGTCCTTCCATGCGGCGAACGTCGCGCCGGCGTCACCGAGGGGCGCGCACACGGTCTGTCCGCCCCGGAAGCACTGCAGCGCGAACAGGTCGATCGCCACCGAGGCGAGGGAGAGCGCGAGCACGAGCGTCAGCGTCAGGCACGCGGTGCGCACGACGGCCGCGCCGAGGCGGATGCGACGGCCGGCGGCCGGCGACGGCAGCTGCCATGCCCAGATCGCGGCGTTCGCGATGCTGAAGGGCAGCAGCAGCGTCCAGGCGGCGCGGGCGAGCACGGCGAGCACGATCCCGCCGAGACCCGACTCCGGCGGCGCGGTCCGCACCATGCCGCCCCACGAGTACGTCTCCCGGTGGATCCCGTGCGGCACGCGCCCGCGCGGCGGTTCGTCGGGATCGACGACGCCGCGGGACGTCTCGCCGTGCACCCGGTCGATCCGGCCGCGGTCGACGGCGTCTGGCGTCGGATGCCAGAAGCTGCCGAGGTCGTCGCCGAACGCGAGTTCGACGTCGCCGGGCGGCAGGTCGAGCATCTCGTGCGGCGGCGTGTTGTTGACCCCGTGGATGCGGAGCTCGAGCACGGGTTCCGATTGCGATGTCGACATCGTGCGTACCGCCTCTCTGCGGCGTGCGGGCGTCAGCCCCCGACGCGCGACATGCTAGTCCCGCGATCGCCGCCGGGCGTCAGGGATCGCCCGGAGCCGGCGCCGCAGCCGCCGCGGACGACGACGCCGGCCGGGGCAGGCGCGCGATGAGCCCCATCGCGTCGTACGGCGCACGCACCTTGATGTCGTTGTCGAAGTACAGGTAGGCGTCCCGCCCGGCCTCGAGGTGCGCGCGGGTCCACTCCGCCCAGCGGTCGAGCGACGGATCGTCGTAGCCGGAGGCGTACAGCTCCTCCTCGCCGTGGAGGCGCGCGTACGCGAAGTCCGCGGTGGTGCGGTCGAGCCGTGGGTACTTGCCGGCCGTGTCGGCGGTCACCGACGCCACGCCGTGGCGCGTGAGCAGGGCCGACCACTCGTCGGCGGCCTCCTCGAACGACGGATGCCGCACCTCGACGGCGTACCGGATGGGGGTCTCGCCCGTGGCGCCGGCCGCGGCCGCCGGGAACGAGGCCCGACCCGACATGCGGTCGTCGTGCCGGGCGGCGAGCGTCGCGGCATCCGCTCGGGTTCGCGGAAGTCGGGCGAGGAACGCGTCGAGCAGGCCCTCGTCGTAGCGGAGCGTCGGCGGCAGCTGCCAGAGCACGGGACCGAGCTTGGTCCCGAGGTCGAGCACGCCGGACGCGAAGAAGTTCGCCAGCGGCGCGTCGACGTCGCCGAGGCGCTTGACGTGCGTGATGAAGCGCGGACCCTTCACGGCGAAGACGAAGCCGTCGGGCGTGCCGTCGCGCCAGCGCAACCAGCTCGCCGGTCGCTGCAGGGAGTAGAACGAGCCGTTCAGCTCGATCGAGGTCATGCGCTCGGCCGCGTAGGCGAGCTCGTCGGCCTGCCGGAGGCCCTTGGGGTAGAACACGCCACGCCACGGCCGGTACCGCCAGCCGGAGATGCCGATGCGCGCCTCGACCATGTCCACGCGCCTAGGCGACCGCGCCGCCGAGCAGCGCGCCGATCGCCCACGTCACCGCGAGCGCCAGGGCGCCCCCGACGACCACGCGCGCGACGGCGCGGCCGCGCGGCGCGCCGCCGATCCACGCGGACAGCCAGCCCGTGATGGCGAGCGCCGTGAGCACGGCCGCGAACGTGGTGACGACCCGCCACTCGGGCGGCGGGAGGAGGATGGCGACCATCGGCAGGATCGCGCCGGCGAGAAATGAGGCGGCTGACGCCCACGCGGCGTGCCACGGGTTCACCACGTCGGCCTCGGCGATGTGCAGCTCCGCCTCGAGGTGGGCGGCGAGCGCGTCGTGCGCGGTGAGCTCCTCGGCGACCCGCGCCGCCGTCGCCTCCGACAGGCCCTTGCCGCGGTAGATCTCGGCCAGCTCGGCCAGCTCCTGGTCGGGCATCGTGGCGAGCTCCGCGCGCTCCTTGGCGATGAGCGCGCGCTCGGTGTCGCGCTGGCTCGACACCGACACGTACTCGCCGAGGCCCATCGAGATCGCGCCCGCGGCGACGGATGCCACGCCCGCGACGAGGATCGCGCCGAGGTCGGTGGTGGCCGCGGCGACGCCGACCACGAGGGCGGCGACCGAGACGATGCCGTCGTTCGCCCCGAGCACGGCGGCGCGGAGCCAGTTCAGCTTCTCGTGCACCTTGCCGTCGTGCGGATCGGTGCGGTGCAGGGGTTCGGCAGCGGCATCCGTCATGGGGGCAGTCTCGCAGCGCCGAGGGGCGGATGCCACCGGCCGGAGGTCCCGTGACGCGGGGCGCCCGACGTGCGAGGATCGGCCGGTTCGGGCGCGCCGCGGGGGAGGGGTACCATGGTCGCGGCCCGTTTATCTCGACATCGAGGTATCTCGATGTCGAGAGGTCACCCGGGCCCCCTCACCCACCATCCCTACGCGCGAACCGCGGAACGATTGGAAGCAGAGCGTGGATCTTTACGAGTACCAGGCCAGAGACCTCTTCGAGAAGTACGGAGTGCCGGTGCTCCCGGGCATCGTCGCCGACACGCCCGAAGAGGTGCGCGCGGCGGCCGAGAAGCTGGGCGGCGTCGTGGTCGTCAAGGCGCAGGTGAAGACCGGCGGCCGCGGCAAGGCCGGCGGCGTGAAGGTCGCGAAGAACGCCGACGAGGCGGAGGAGGCCGCGAAGGCGATCCTCGGGCTCGACATCAAGGGTCACGTCGTCAAGCGCGTCATGGTCGCCGCGGGCGCGAAGATCGCCCAGGAGTTCTACTTCTCGGTGCTGCTCGACCGCGCCAACCGCTCGTACCTCTCGCTGACCAGCGTCGAGGGCGGCATGGAGATCGAGCAGCTCGCCGTCGAGAAGCCCGAGGCGCTCGCGCGCGTCGAGGTCGACCCGATCGCAGGCATCACCCCCGAGAAGGCGCGCGAGATCGCGACCGCCGCGAACTTCCCCGCCGAGCTCGTCGACCAGGTCGCCGACGTCTTCGTCAAGCTGTACGAGGTGTACGAGAAGGAGGACGCGACCCTCGTCGAGGTGAACCCGCTCATCCTCGACGAGGACGGCAAGGTCATCGCGCTCGACGGCAAGGTCACGCTCGACGAGAACGCCGAGTTCCGTCACGCCGGCCACGCGCTCCTCGAGGACAAGGCCGCGACCGACCCGCTCGAGGCGAAGGCCAAGGAGCTCGACCTCAACTACGTCAAGCTCGACGGCGAGGTCGGCATCATCGGCAACGGCGCGGGCCTCGTCATGTCGACACTCGACGTCGTCGCGTACGCCGGCGAGAACCACGGCGGCGTGAAGCCCGCCAACTTCCTCGACATCGGCGGCGGCGCGTCGGCCGAGGTCATGGCCAACGGCCTGTCGATCATCCTCGGCGACCCGCAGGTGAAGGCCGTGTTCGTCAACGTCTTCGGCGGCATCACCGCCTGCGACCAGGTCGCCAAGGGCATCGTCGGCGCGCTCGCCGAGCTCGGCTCGACCGCGAACAAGCCGCTCGTCGTGCGACTCGACGGCAACAACGTCGCCGAGGGCCGCCGCATCCTCGAGGAGGCGGCGCACCCGCTCGTCACCCTCGCCGAGAACATGGACCAGGGCGCCGACAAGGCCGCCGAGCTGGCGAACGCCGCGTAGTAAGGATTCGAGAGCAATGACCATCTTTCTGAACAAGGACTCCAAGGTCATCGTCCAGGGCATCACCGGCGGCGAGGGCTCGAAGCACACCGCGCGCATGCTCGCCGCGGGCACCCAGGTCGTCGGCGGCGTCAACGCCCGCAAGGCCGGCACGACGGTGCTGCACAAGGACGCCGACGGCAACCCCGTCGAGCTGCCCGTCTTCGCGACCGTGCAGGAGGCGATCGAGCAGACCGGCGCCGACGTGTCGATCGCGTTCGTGCCGCCCGCCTACACGAAGGACGCCGTCGTCGAGGCCATCGACGCCGAGATCCCGCTCCTCGTCATCATCACCGAGGGCGTCCCGGTGCAGGACTCGGCCGAGTTCTGGGCCTACGCCAAGCAGAAGGGCGAGAAGACCCGCATCATCGGGCCGAACTGCCCGGGCATCATCAGCCCCGGTGAGTCGCTCGTCGGCATCACCCCGGCGAACATCACGGGCAAGGGCCCGATCGGCCTCGTCTCGAAGTCGGGCACGCTGACCTACCAGATGATGTACGAGCTGCGCGACCTCGGCTTCTCGACCGCGATCGGCATCGGCGGCGACCCCATCATCGGCACCACGCACATCGACGCGCTCGCCGCGTTCGAGGCCGACCCCGAGACCAAGGCGATCGTCATGATCGGCGAGATCGGCGGCGACGCCGAGGAGCGGGCCGCCGACTTCATCAAGGCCAACGTCACGAAGCCGGTCGTCGGCTACGTCGCGGGCTTCACCGCGCCCGAGGGCAAGACCATGGGTCACGCGGGCGCGATCGTGTCCGGCTCGGCCGGCACCGCGCAGGCGAAGAAGGAGGCCCTCGAGGCCGCCGGCGTGAAGGTCGGCAAGACGCCGTCCGAGACCGCGCGCCTGCTGCGCGAGGTGTACGAGGCGCTGAACGCGTAGCGAGCGGATGCCGCGGCCGGGCGGGATCGCCCGGCTCGCGCACCGCACCTGACGGCCCCGTCGGCGATGCCGGCGGGGCCGTCGGCGTGGCAGCATGGTCCCATGACCGAGCCCCGCGGCGCCGTGCACCTCCTGCGGGCGAGCTTCGTCACCGAGGAGTCGGTGTACGGCGTCCTCCTCGTGTCGGGCATGATCGTCGTCGCGGGGGGCCATCGCGACAGCTCGTGGACGACGTTCGTCACCGTCGTCGTCACCGTGCTGGTCTTCTGGGCGGCGCACGTGTACGCCGGGACGGTCGCGCACCACGGCATGGACGACCACCGCATGGTCGGGCTGCGCGAGGCGTTCCGCATCTCGTTCCGACGCTCGCTGGGGCTGCTCGTCTCGGCGCTCATCCCGTCGGTGATCCTGCTGCTCGGGGCGACGCGGGCCGTTCCTGATGCGGTCGCGCTGTGGGCGGCGCTGTGGGCGGGCGTGGTCGTGCTCGCGGTGCTCGGCTTCGTCGCGTTCCGCCGCCGCGGCGCCAGTCCCCTCATGCAGGTGGCCGGGTCGCTCGCCACGGCCGGGTTCGGGCTGGCGATGATGCTGCTGAAGGCGTTCGTGCACTGAGCGCCGGCGCGGCATCCGAATCACGGGACCATCGTCCCCTCGCGCACGGGACCGGCCGGTAGCGTCGGCGCCAGGGGACGCATGACGGGAGCACGCGATGAGCGACGCGACGGCCGCTGCCGACGACCTGAGGGCGCAGATCGCCCGCCTCGAGGCTGAGAACGCACGGCTGAGGGCGGCGGCGCCGACGGATGCCGCGCCGCCGGGCGGCGCACCGCCGGTCCGTCCCAGGCGTCGACGGGGGCGCACCGTCGCCGCGGTCGCACTCGTCCTCCTCGGGCTGCTGCTGGCGCCCGTCGCGGTGGTCAGCGCGTGGGCGAGGCTGCAACTGGTCGACACCGACCGCTTCGTCGCCACGTTCGCGCCGCTCGGCGAGGACCCCGCCGTGCAGGCCTTCATCGGCGATCAGGTGGTCGACGCGATCGAGGAGCAGGTCGACATCCCGCAGCTCACCGCCGACGTGTTCGACGGCATCCGGTCGCTCGACCTGCCGCCGCGCGCCGAGCAGGCGCTCGGCCTGCTCGAGGGTCCGGCCGCCCAGGGCCTCAGCTCGCTGCTCCGGCAGACCGTCGACCGGGTGGTGACCTCCGAGGCGTTCGAGGACGTCTGGACGGCCGCCCTGCGCGGCAGCCACCGGCAGTTCATCGCGGCGCTGCAGGGCGATCCGGATGCCGCGCTCGCGATCGGCGACGACGGCAGCCTGTCGGTGCAGCTCGGTCCCATCATCGAGGAGGTGAAGTCGCGGCTGGCGGACCGCGGCGTCGACTTCGCCTCGGCGATCCCCGTCATCGAGCGGAGCGTCGTGGTGGCGAAGGTGGACTCGCTCGTGCTCGTCCAGACCGTGTACGCACTGGCCGTCGCGGTCGGCACGTGGCTGCCGGTGCTGGTGCTGGTGCTCCTCGCTGCGGGCGTCCTCGTCGCCAAGCGGCGCAGCGCCGCCCTCGTCTGGACCGCGGCGGGCCTGGCCGTCGCGATGCTGCTCACCCTCGCGGGCTTCGGCACGGGACGGCTGTTCTTCGTCGCGACCGTGAGTCCGTCGATCATGCCCGCCGGCGCCGCCGAGGCGATCTACGGCGGGCTCACCGAGCTCATGGTCTCGACGCTCGTCGCGCTCACCGTGCTGGCCATCGCGATCGCGCTCATCGCGTGGTTGTCGGGCCCGTGGCGCCCGGCCCGGACGGCGCGCGGCATGGCCGACGACGCGTTCGGCGCCGTGCGGCGGGCCGGCGAACGGCGCGGGGTCACGACGGGACGGTTCGGGGTCGCGCTGCACCGGTATCGCGTGGGGGCCTACGTCGTGATCGCGGTGGTGGCCTCGCTCGTCCTGCTGTTCAACCGCCCGATCCAGGTATCGACCGTGGTGTGGACCGTCGTGCTCGCCCTGCTGGCCGTCGCGCTCGTCGAGCTGCTGCGCCGACCGCCGGCGGGGGAGGCGGACGACGCCGTCGCCGACGCCGCGACCACCGGCGCCCCCTACGGCGAGGCGATCGCCGAGGCGGACGCCGACGCCCGGGCGGCCCTGGGTCGCATCGATTCCGCACGTCCTGCGGGCTGATCCCGTCGCAGCGCATTAAGGTCGAGTGCGATGAGACGCACGACGATCGCCCTGCTGGCCGCCCTCGAGGCGTCGGTGTCGACGCTCATCGGGTACGGCGTGGCCCTCGTGCCGCTCATGCTCCTCTGGGCGATCGCGTTCGAGCTCGCCGCGCCCATCGACGTGTTCTTCCGCGTCGCCGGCGACCTGTGGCTGCTCGGGCACGGCGTCGACGTCACGGTCCGGCTCGATGCGGTGACCGCCGCGACCGTCGGGCTGCCCGGCGCCGACGAGGCGTTCACCGTGACGCTGCCGCTGCTCGGCTTCGCCGTGCTCACGTTCGCCTTCGCGCTCCGCATCGGTCGGCGGGCGACGCAGGGCGGCAACCCCGTCGTGGGCGCCGCCGCGGCCGTCGTGACCGTCGGGATCCTCGGCGGGGTGATGGGTGCGCTCGCCGCCACCGAGGCCGCGGTGCCGTCCCCGTGGCAGTCGGCGGTGCTGCCGGCCCTCGTCATGGCGGCCGGGACGCTCGTCGGCATCGCCCGCGCCTTCGCCCGCCTCGGGTGGGCGACGGATGCCACGACCAGCGTCGTCCGCGGCTGGGTGGACCGGTTGCCGCGGGTCGCGGTCGACGGCGTGCGCACCGCGGTCCGGGTCGGGGTCGGCGCGGCGTTCGGCGTCATCGCGGTCGCCGCGCTCCTGGTGGTCGTCCGGATCGTGCTCGACCACGCCACCATCGTCGGGCTCTACCAGACGCTCGGCGCGGGCGTCGACGGCGATGCGACGATCACCATGGTCCAGCTCGCCCTCGTGCCGAACCTCGTGATGTGGGGCGCGGCCTGGATCCTCGGCCCCGGCTTCGCGCTCGGCGCCGGCACCACCGTGTCGCCCGCCGTCACGCTCATCGGTCCGGTCCCCGGCCTGCCGCTGCTCGGGGCGCTGCCGCCCGAGGGCGCCCCGCTCGGGGTGCTGTGGCTCGCGCTGCCCGTGCTGCTCGGGTTCGCGGGCGCGATCGCCGTCGCGGCATCCGTCCCGGTGCACGAGGAGGCGCCCTGGTGGACGACCCTCGTCGTCGGGCTCGGTTCGGGCGTGGTCGCGGGGGCGCTGCTCGGGGTGTTCGCGGCGTGGTCCGGTGGGGCCGCCGGTCCGGGCCGGCTCGCCGAGGTCGGACCGGACGCGCTGCTCGTGGCTGCGGCGGCGGCGGCGAGCGTGGGCGTCGGGGCGCTCGCAGGGGTGTTCGCTGCGCGGGCACGCGCCCGGAACGCGATGGTCGACGCCCCGCGCGAGCCGTGGGTCGAGGACCCGTCGCCCGTCGGGTAGGTGCACGGGCGCCGGCGCGGCGGTCACGTGGCCGAGGGCGGCGTCCGCCGACCGGTACCCTCGTAGGGTGCTGAAGCTCGTCGTGCTGATCTCGGGCACGGGATCGAACCTCCGCGCGCTGCTCGAGGCGTCGGAGGACGCAGAGTTCCCCGCTCGCGTCGTCGCCATCGGCGCCGACCGCGACTGCGAGGGGCTGGGGCTGGGCGAGGAGTTCGGGATCCCGGCCTTCACCGTGCCGTTCACCGCCTACGACTCCCGTGACGAGTGGGGCGAGGCCCTCATCGAGCAGGTGCGGCGCTGGCAGCCCGACCTGGTCATCCTCTCCGGGCTCATGCGGCTCGTGCCGCCCGCCGTGGTCGACGCGTTCAGCCCGCACCTCATCAACACGCATCCCGCCTACCTGCCCGAGTTCCCCGGGGCGCACGGCGTGCGCGACGCGCTCGCCGCGGGCGTGACCGAGACCGGTGCGAGCCTCATCGTGGTCGACAACTCCGTCGACGGCGGGCCGATCATCGCGCAGGAGCGCGTGCCCGTGCTGCCGGGCGACACCGAGACCACCCTCCACGACCGCATCAAGCCCGTCGAGCGCCGCCTGCTGATCCAGACCGTGCTCGACATCGCCAACTCGCACCTCGACCTGAAGGAGCTCGCCCGATGAGCGGAGCCAGCATCGACCCGAGCCTGTACCGCGAACGCGACCTCGTCCCGGTGCGGCGTGCGCTCATCGCCGTGAGCGACAAGACGGGCCTCGTCGACCTCGCCGCGGCGCTCGTCGAGGCGGGCGTCGAGATCGTCTCCACCGGCGGCACGTCGAAGGCCATCGCCGACGCGGGCCTGCCGGTCACGCAGGTGGCCGAGGTCACCGGCTACCCGGAGCACCTCGACGGGCGCGTCCGCACGCTGCACCCGGGCGTCCACTCGGGCCTGCTCGCCGACCTCCGACTCGAGAGCCACGAGCGCGAACTCGCCGAACTGGCCATCAAGCCGTTCGAGCTCGTCGTCGTGAACCTCTACCCGTTCGTCGAGACGGTCGCGTCGGGAGCCGAGCCCGACGCCGTGGTCGAGCAGATCGACATCGGCGGCCCGGCCATGGTGCGCGCGTCGGCGAAGAACCACGCCAACGTCGCCGTCGTGGTCTCGCCCGATCGCTACGACGAGGTCCTCTCGGCCGTCCGCGCCGGCGGCACCACCCTCGCCCAGCGGCGCGACCTGGCGCGCGAGGCGTTCCGCCATACCGCGAGCTACGACATCGCCGTCGCGTCGTGGATGGGCAGCGTCGTCGCACCCGACCAGGCGGTCGACGAGTCGCCGTTCCCGGCGTGGGTGGGCGCGGCCTGGACCAAGGACGCCGACCTCCGGTACGGCGAGAACTCCCACCAGAAGGCGGCGCGCTACTCCGCGGTCGGCGGCCGGCCGGGCATCGCCCAGGCCGTGCAGCACCACGGCAAGGAGATGTCGTACAACAACTACGTCGACGCGGATGCCGCGGTGCGGGCCGCGTACGACTTCGAGGCGCCCGCCGTGGCGATCATCAAGCACGCCAACCCGTGCGGCATCGCCGTCGCGTCATCCGAGGCGGCCGACGCCATCGCCGATGCGCACCGCCGCGCGCACGAGTGCGACCCGGTTTCGGCGTTCGGCGGCGTCATCGCCGCGAACCGCTCGGTGACGCGCGAGATGGCCGAGACGGTGGCGGGCATCTTCACCGAGGTGCTCGTCGCGCCCGGCTTCGAGCCCGCGGCGCTCGACGTGCTCACGCAGAAGAAGAACCTCCGGCTGCTCGAACTGCCCGCCGGCTTCGAACCGCCCGCGGTCGAGATCCGTCAGGTGTCGGGCGGCCTGCTGCTGCAGCAGGCCGACCGGGCCTTCGCGGATGCCGGCGACTGGACCCTCGTCGCCGGCGAGCCCGCCGACGAGGCCACGCTCGCCGACCTCGCCTTCGCGTGGCGCGCGTGCCGTGCCGTGAAGTCCAACGCGATCCTGCTCGCCTCCGGCGGCGCCTCGGTGGGCGTCGGCATGGGGCAGGTCAACCGCGTCGACTCGTGCAAGCTCGCGGTCGAGCGGGCGGGGGAGCGCGCGGCCGGCTCCGTCGCGGCATCCGACGCCTTCTTCCCGTTCGCCGACGGGCTGCAGATCCTCCTCGACGCCGGCGTGAAGGCCGTCGTCCAGCCCGGCGGATCGGTGCGCGACGAGGAGGTCGTCGCCACCGCGACGGCCGCCGGCGTGACGATGTACTTCACCGGCGAACGGCACTTCTTCCACTGACGCCCCGCCGCGTCAAGGGTGCCCGAAGCGGCATCCGCTCGGGAGTACCCTTGGGGTGAAGGGCGCCCACGAAGCGCCCGCACCGCCGCGCCCACAAGGCGATGAACAAGGAGAACGATCGATGACGATCACGCACGACCCGGCACCCTCCGCAGAGGTCCACGCCGCACTTCCCCTCGACGCACCCGACCACGAGCGCGTGCTCATCACGCGCGGTCCGCGCTCGGGCCTCACCATCATCGTCGCGGTGCACTCGACCGCCCTTGGCCAGGCCCTCGGCGGCGCCCGCGTCTGGCACTACGAGCACTGGACCGACGCGCTCGCCGACGCCCTCCGCCTCTCGCAGGCGATGACCCTCAAGAACGCCGCCGCTGGCCTCGCCCGCGGCGGCGGCAAGTCCGTCGTGTGCATCCCCGCCGGAGTCACGCTCGACGAGGCCCGTCGCCACGACGCCATGCTCGACCTCGGCGACGCCGTCGAGTCGCTCGACGGCGCCTACATGACGGCTGAAGACGTCGGCACGAGCGCCGAGCTCATGGCCGTCGTGCACGAGCGCACCGAGCATGTGTGCGGCCTGCCGGCCGAGCAGGGCGGCGTCGGCGAGCCCGCCGACGCCACGGCCGCGGGCGTCCACGCCGGCATCCTCGCGACGCTCGACCACGTGTTCGGATCGCGCGACGTCGCCGGCCGGCACTTCGTGGTCGCCGGGCTCGGCCAGGTGGGCGGACGCCTCGCGCGCGCGTTGGCCGCCGGCGGCGCACGCCTCACGGTGACGGATGTCGCGACCTCGAAGCGCGCACTGGCCGAAGAGCTCGGCGCCGCGTGGGTCGAGCCCGCCGACGCGCACCGCGTCGAGGCCGACGTGTTCGTGCCGTGCGGCCTCGGCGGGGTGCTGACGCCGCAGGTGGTCGAGGAGCTGCACGTCCGCGCGGTCGTGGGCGCCGCGAACAACCAGCTCGCCGAGCGCGACGTCGCGCGCAGCCTCCGCGCACGGGGCATCGCCTGGGCGCCCGACTTCGTCGTGAACGCCGGCGGCGTGGTGTACCTCGACCTGGCTTCGACCCCGGGCATCGGGCAGGACGAGCTCGACCAGCGCATCGCCGGCATCGGCGGCGTCGTGGCGGCCGTGCTGCGCGACGCCGACGAGGCGGGCATCACGACGCTGGAGGCCGCCGAGCGCATCGCCGAGGCCCGCCTGGCCGCCGCGCGCTGAGCCACCGGGCCCGCCGCGCCGGGCCGGCGCGGACCCTCGCCCGCCGCTGAGGCGTCGTCGCACGAGGATCGCCCGCCGCTGAGGCGTCGTCGCACGACGACGGCCCGGCGGCGGGCGAGTCCGCGCCCCCGATAGGCTGGCGCCATGACGACGCCCCCCGCGATCCGCCTGCCCGCCGTCCCCGATCGGACCCCCTCGCAGGCGTCCGTGGCCCGGCGGAGCATCGCGGCGATCGCGTCGGCCGCGGCGGTCGCCCTCGTCGCGTTCGCGGCGGGCGTGCTCGCGACCTCGCTCGCACAGGGGCAGAACCCGGCCGTGGTCGGCCAGGCGGTCGCGTACTTCTCGCTCGCGGCGCTCGCGCTGTGGGCGCTCCTCTGCGTCGCGAACGCCGCCGGCGCGCTGCGCGCGTGGTTCCTCGCCGCGCTCGCCGGCCTCACCTCGGCCGTGCTCGCCGCACTCCTCGCCGCGAGCACGAACGTCCTCGCGCGAGGCATCGAGGTCACCGGCCAGGTCTTCTCGGTCGTGCTGGGCTCCCTCGTCGGCATCAACCTCGTCTTCATCGTCGCGGCGGTCCTCGGCGAGACGTTCCTGGCTCCGCGGGTCGAGCGCGCGGTGCTCCGGCACCGACCCCGCCGGCCGCAGCGGCGGGTCGCGCTCGTGCGGATCCCCGCCTCGAACCTCGCCGACGGCGAGCTCACCCACCTCGAGCGCCGACCGGTCGACAGCGCCCGTGCCGACGAGCAGTGGGACGACTACTGCGCCGCGCTCGTCGCCGAGGGATGGGAGACGGTCGAGGTCGACGCCGCCCCCGACCTGCCCGACTCGGTCTTCATCGAGGACACCGTGGTGTTCTTCGACGACCTCGCCGTGCTCGCGAACCCCGGCGCCGACTCGCGCAAGCCCGAGGTCGAGGCCGTCGAGCGAGCCGTCCGCGCGATCCAGGGCGTCTCGGTGGCGCGCATCGCCGCACCGGGCACCCTCGACGGCGGTGACGTGCTCAAGGTCGGCGGCACCGTCTACGTCGGCGCCTCGACGCGCACCAACGCCGAGGGCATCCGCCAGCTCCGCGGGATCCTCACGCCTCGGGGCTACACGGTCGTGGCGGTCCCGATGACGAAGGCGCTGCACCTGAAGAGCGCCGCCACCGCACTGCCGGACGGAACCGTCATCGGCTACCCCGGCCTGCTCGAGACGACCTCGCTGTTCCCGCGGTTCCTCGCCGTGCCCGAGCCCGAGGGCGTCGCGGTCGTGCTCCTCTCCGACGAGACGCTGCTCATGTCGGCGTCCGCGCCGCGCACGGCCGAGCTCCTGTCGCATCTCGGCTACCGCGTCGTGACGGTCGACATCAGCGAGTTCGAGAAGCTCGAGGGCTGCGTCACCTGCCTGTCGGTCAGGGTGCGCTGACGCGAGTGACGCGGCCGTCGTGCAGCTCGACCACCCGGTCGGCGCGCTGCACGAGGTTCGGGTCGTGCGTGGTGACCACCGCGCCGACGCCCCGCGCGTGCACGAGCTCGGTGATGAGGCGCATCACGGTCGCGGCCGTGCCGCTGTCGAGCTGGCCCGTGGGCTCGTCGGCCAGCAGCACCGACGGTCGGGCGGCGAGCGCGCGGGCGATGCCGACGCGCTGCTGCTGCCCGCCCGAGAGCTCGTAGGGGCGCTGCGCCGCGTGCCCGGCGAGTCCCACGACCTCGAGCGCGTCGGCCACGCGCGCCTCGCGCTCGGCGGCGGGGACGCGCTGCAGCCGCAGCGGCACCTCGACGTTCTCGGCCGCCGAGAGCACGGGGATGAGTCCGAACGACTGGAACACGTAGCCCACGCGGTCGCGCCGGACCGCGGCCAGCGCGTCGTCGTCGAGGTGCGACAGGTCGTCGTCGCCGAGCACCACCCGGCCGGCGGTGGGCCGATCGAGCCCGCCGAGCAGGTTCAGCAGGGTCGTCTTGCCCGCGCCCGAGCGCCCCGTGACCACGACGAGCTCGCCCGGGCGCACCTCGAGCGACACGGCGTCGACGGCGGTGATCGCGCCGGCGCGGCCCTCGTAGACGCGGGTCACCGCATCGGCTCGCAGGGTGGTCATCGTGCCTCCTCGAGGTCGTCGTCGTCCGTCGCGAGCGCGGATGGCGCGGGCCGGCCCCCGCCGGGCGGCAGGGCGCCGTCGTGGCCCGGTCGCACCTGCACGTGGTCCGGTTCGAGCGAGAGACGCACGCGATCGCGCAGGCCGAGCCCGGTCACGAACTCGTGGGGGAGCTGCAGCCGCCCGACCCGGTCGAGCACCGCGAACTCCTCGGCGATCGCCTGCTCGGTGCCGTGCTCGTCGATGCGCGTCGAGCGCAGCACCTCGGTGGAGGTGCGCCCGTCGCGGATCTGCACCGTGCGGCGCACGTGCTCCGACACCGAGGGGTCGTGGGTGACGATGAGCATCGTCACGCCGAGCCGTTCGTTCACCGAGCGCATGGCCTCGAGCACCGAGCCCGACGTCGCCTCGTCGAGCTCGCCGGTGGGCTCGTCGGCGAGGAGCACCTTCGGGTCGTTGGCGAGGGCGACGGCGATCGCGACGCGCTGCTGCTCTCCGCCCGAGAGCTCGGCGGGGCGCCGGTCCGCGGCCGCCGCGACGTCGAGCAGGTCGAGCAGCTCGGCGACCCGCGCGGCGCGCGCCCCGCGCCGCGAGCCGCCGGCCACGGCCATCGCCATGGCGACGTTCTCGGCCGCCGTGAGGTAGGGCAGGAGGTTGCGCGAGGTCTGCTGCCAGACGAATCCGACGGTCCGCCGGCGGTAGGCCACGCGCTCGCGCGCGCCCATCCCGAGCAGGTCGTGGCCGGCCACGCGGGCGACACCGGCGGTGGCGGTGTCGAGGCCCGAGAGGATGGTGAGCAACGTCGACTTCCCCGATCCGGATGCGCCGATGAGCGCCACGAGCTCGCCGGCCTCGATCCGCAGGTTGAGGCCCTGGAGCGCCTGCACCTCCACGCCGTCGGCGCTGAAGATGCGCACGAGGTCCGAGCACAGGATGTGCGGTTCCGCGATGGACTGCGTCATGGTCAGCCTTCCTCCTCCTTGCGCATGGCGCGGGCCGCGCTCACCCGGCCGCCGATGTGGGCCGCCGTCACCGCCGCGCCTGCCGACACGATGACGGATGCCGCGACCACCGCCCCGATGACCGCCCAGTCGTAGGCGACGACCGGCGCCTCGACCCCGCCGGTGAACGCCCGGAGGTCGACACCGGAGAGCACCACGATCGGGACGGTCATGCCGAGGACCACGCCCGCGACGACGGCGACCGCGGTGACCGGGCCGATCTCCCACGCGACAATGGCGCGCTCGCCGCGTCGGCCGAGGCCGAGCGTCGCGAGCAGCGGCAGCAGCCTCGATCGGGCCGCCTGGCCGACGAGCAGCGCGAGCGCGAGCGCGAGGGCGGTGAGGAACGCGGCGATGGCGATCGACGCCACGAGCCCGGTCCGGAGCCCGCCCGCGTCGGGCGTCGAGGCGATCTCCTCGGTCAGCCGTCGAGCGTCGGTGACCGCTGCGCCCTCGCCCGCGATCGCCGCGAGGGCTTCGCCGGTCCTGGCGGGATCCGCGCCCGGTGCGAGGCGGACGAGCACGCTGCGGGGCACGAGCGAATCGACGAAGGGCGCGGCGTTCACGCGGTCGACGAGCATCCACGACGCCCGGGTCGTGAACGGGCTCTGGGACTCGCTGGTCGCGACCACGTCGATCGCGCGGCCGTCGAGCCCCACGTCCTCGCCGCCGGCCATGAAGTCGGCCACGGCGGCCGACGCGACGATCGGGATCGGGTCGCCCTCGTCGCCGAGCGCCGACGGCAGCGTGAGCGCGTCGAACCGGCCCTCCTGCACCGTCGTGAGCTCCTCGCGGTCGACGACGACCAGCACGACCGGGCGGTTCCTCCCATCGACCTCGAGGACGGCGGGCCTCGCGGAGTACACCGGGGCGGTGGCGGCGACGCCTCGGGCCGCGCCCATCTCCTCGAGCTGTGCGCGGGTGAGGGGCACGCCCGACACCACCAGGTCCGACCCCGCCCGGCGCTCGCTCGCCGTGTCGGTGCCGGCATCGAGCGTCGAGAGCATGACCGCCGAGGAGACCGCGACCGACATGCCCACCACGACGGCGAGCACCGGCACGAGGCCGGCGCTCGGGTCGCGCAGGGCCCGCGCGGAGCCGAGGAACGGGACGAGGTCGCGGCGGCGCGACATCCGGCGCACGAGCGCGGCGAGCGGCAGCGGGTACACGCGGAGCACGAGCACGCACGCGGCGAGCGCCAGCAGCAGGGGCGCGGCCGCGAGGAGCGGGTCGACGCCGACGCTCGCCGACCCCGCGGTGCCCCGCTGCTGGAGCAGCATCACGGATGCCACGGCGACGATGACGACGAGGGCCTCGACGACGACGCGGGCGCGCCCGGCGCCCGACGTCCCGAGGTCGGCTCTCGCGCGGCGCAGCGGACTCAGCGCGGGCGCGCGCGCGACGAGGACGGCGGCGGGCGTGGCCGCGAGCACCGCCGCGAGCGGCCAGCCGGCGACCGAATCCGCCTCCGGCGTCGCCGCGATGCCGACGGCGGCGCCGACGAGAGCGGCCGGAACGCCGATCGCGAGGCCCTCGAGCACGAGGACGCCGCGCAGCTGCGCCGGTGACGCGCCTCGCGCGGCCGCCAGCTCGAGGCCGGGCCGACGGCGCTCGAACACGACCTGGACGGCGAGCACGAGCACGGCGATCGCGACGCCGAGCGGCCCGGACGCGACGGTGGCCAGCACGGTGTCGACGGATGCCGCCGCGGCCGTCGCGGCGTCGAGCTGGTCGCGCAGCCCGGAGGTGAAGCCGACGTCGCCCACGGTCCGCACCGCGAGGTACGGCACGTAGGTGCCCGGCGGCGCGTCGGGGAGCGTGACCTCGACGGTCCGCCCGGAGCCGAGCACCTGCTCGGTGCTCGCGAGCTCGCCGAGCTGGGCCGCGATCCTCGGGGCGTCCGCCGCGCGGATGCCCGCGTCGTCGATCGGGATCCACGCGTCCATCCGCAGCGCCAGCGCGAGCGGCGCGAAGTCGGGCCACGACGCGGGGTCCAGCCATCCGACGGCCGTGTACTCGGGCGGCGCGAGGCCGTTGTCGACGACCGACGCCCGCAGGCCCGTCGGCACGTGCGTCCAGAATCCCGCGGCGGCGTCGACGGGTTCGACGGTCCCGGCGAGCCGGACCCCGACCGGGATGCCGCTGTAGTCGATGTTCCGGACCTCGCCGATCGTCCAGCGCAGGTCCTCGGCGACCGGCCGGGCGAGCACGATCTCCATCGGTTCCTCGCGGGGCTCGGCGAGCGGTCCCGGAAGCGGCGCCGGCCACGCGCCCTCCACGAGCCGCACGTGCTCGCGGAGGCGCGGGTCGAAGCCGGGCTGGATGCGGTAGACCGGACTCGCGGGGCTCGCGCCCGGCACCTCGGCGCGAACGGGCCCCGAGACGGCGACCACCATCGGGTCGCCCGTGGCGGCGCGCAGCGGCTGCGGCAGGGCGTCGCGGATGGCGCGGAGGCGCTCCTCCTGCCCGCCCCACACGGCCTCGACGTCCTCGCTCAGGGAGGTGCCGCGCACGGAGGGCCCGGCGTCGGGACCGAGCGGCGTGGTCGCGGTGAGGTCGAGCTCGACCGCCGGCCGCTCGGCCAGTCGTGTCGCGAGCGCGTCGCTGTGCACGGCCGCGACCGCGCGCGGCACCGCCATGGCGAGGGCGGCCGCGGCGCACACGAGCAGCGCGACCGCGATCGACGGCAGCGGGCCGGAGGCCCACTGGCGGAGCAGGAGTCCGGCGGCGGAGGTGCGGGAGCGTCGGGCGGTCATCGGTCCGCGTCTCCCGGTCGGGCGCTTCCCGCGCGCACGCGGACCTCTCGGGCCGCCGCGACCGCGACGAGGAGGGCGCCCGCGACGAGGGCCGCGAGCCCGAGCGCGAAGGGGGTCCAGGTCGGTGCGTACGTGGCGGCGAGCCCCGGGGCCGCCGATGGCACGGCCGCCCGGCCGAGGTCGGGCGCCGTCAGCAGCCCCACGGCCACGCCGATCGCGATGCCGATCACCGTGGCGGTCAGGGCGACCCCGGCGAGCTCGGTGCGCCGGGCCGAGGCCTGTCCGCGCGACGTCGTGCCGAGCGCCCGGAGCACCGCGACCTCGTCGGAACGCGCGCTCCCGAGCGCCGCGGCGAGCCCGGCGAGGCCGACGAGCGCGAAGCCGGCGGCCCCGGCGGCGCCGATCCAGAGCGCCGAGAGCGCCGGCTCGACCAGCGCGGCGCTCGACGCATCGGCGCGCGTGTCGACGTCGATCGCGAGGCTCCGGTCGGCGACGAGCGCCGCCGCAGCGGCCGCCGGGTCGTCGGCGGCGAGCCAGAACTCGGTGTGCTGCGGGACGCCGGCATCGTCCGCGAAGGCCGCGGCGCCGACCGCGGCGAGGTCGGCGAGGATGCCGGGCTCCCCGCCGGCGACGACGGGAACGACGTCGGCGACCTCGGCACGGACCGTCGCGCCGCCGGCCTGGATCCGGAACTCGATCGGGTCGCCCGGCTCGGCGTCGGCGAGGGCGGCGATCCGTTCGTCGACGACGACGGGAACCGCCTCGTCGGTGGAGGTCGCCGCGAGCCGGTCCGCGGGCGCCGTCGACGACACGGCGAGCTCGCCGGCGAGCCCCGTGGCCCGACCGTCGACGCGCACGTCGCGGACGCCGACGACCAGGTCGCCCGATCCGCCGGTCAGCCGCGCCTCCACGCCCAGCAGCGTGAGTCCCTCGGCGTCCGGCGCGGTCGCGGCCAGGGCGACCGGGACCCCGGGGTCGGCGGCGCCCGCATCGACGCGGTGGGCGATGCCGGTCCCGTCGAGCATCCAGACGGCCACGGCCGCGCGAGGCGCGCCCTCGGTCACCGGCTCGTCCGCATCCGCGGGCACCGCGGATGCCGCCGGGGCGACCTCGACGTCGACGACGATCTCCGAACCGGGCGGCGCCTCCGGACCGCGCGCGGCCGACGCGAACTCGGTGGTCGCGCGAGACGGCAGCTGGGTGGCGGCACCGGGGGCAGCGGCCTCCAAGCGGTCGACGGGCAGGGCGACGAGGTCGACGGGATCCGACCCGACGCGGACCTCGCCGCGGAACACCGGGACCGCGGCCCGGACGCCCGCGCGTCCGGCGAGGTCGCGGCCCAGGGCGGTCGCGGCGTCGTCGCCGGTCACCACCGAACGGCCGGGGAGCGCGACGCGCACCTCTCCGCCGAGCTCGGCGGCCGCGGCCGCCCGGTCGAACGCCCGCCACGAGCCGTCGACGGCGCCGGTCAGCGCGAGGCCGCCGGCCGCGAACGAGAGCACGAGCACGGCCGACGCGTAGAGCGGCGTGCGACGCGCGATCTGCCGGGCCGGCAGGGCCGGAACGAGTCCCGGAAGGGTCGCGCCCCACCGTTCCAGCACGCGACCGGCTCCGCCGGCGACCGCCACCGCGGCGACGGCGAGGGCGAGCAGCACGAGCACGGGCGCGAGCGAGGCGAGGGGATCCACCTGCGTCGCCCCGGACGCCGACACGACGAGGGGCGACCCGTACAGGCGGAACTGCCACAGCGCGATGGCCGCCAGGGCGACCAGGAGCACGACCCCGCCCGCGGCGAGCGCCCGCCGGGCGCGCCCCGTCTCGTCACCCGACCCGCGCACGACCGGCCGCCGGGCGTCCGTCCACGCGGTCCCGGTGAGGACGCCCACGACGACGGCGACGACGCCGGCGGCCGCGAGCCAGGGGAGCAGGGGCTGCGCGGCGGCGAGCGGCGCGGCGGCCGCGAGCGCGACGGCGCCGCCGACCGCCCCGATGGCCGCGGCGGGAATCGCGACCGCGAGCGCCTCGATCACCGCGTCCCGCGACAGCGTGCCGGGCGAGGCCCCGCGGGCGAGGAGGAGCGTCGTCTCGCCGCGCCGGTCCGCCACGAGCAGGGCGGCCAGGCGTACGAGCGCGACGAGTCCGGCCACCCCGAGCAGCAGCAGGGGAAGCGGTGCGAGTGCGCGCACCGACCCGAGGCCCGCGAGCAGCCGATCGAGGGTCGCCCCGAGCCGGCCGCTCTCGATGATGCCGTCGGTGCCGAGCTCGGGCTCGTTGCCGAGCGCGGGCGCAACGGAGGCGAACGCGGCGCGGAGGGCCGCAACCGTCTCGGCGTCGGCTGACGCGCCATCGACGACGACCGTCCAGCGGACCAGCAGGGCGCCGTCGACCTCGGCGAGCGCCGATTCGTCGACGAGCACGGGTCCGAACGCCGCCCCGTCGCCCCCGGAGGACAGCAGCGGGTCGCCCGCCCACTCCGGAGCGGCGGGGTCGAGCGGACGCCACGTGCCCACGACGACGAAGCGGGCGCCGTCCAGTTCGATCAGCGAGCCGAGCCCGAGACCGGCGACCGCGGCGGCGTCGGCGTGCACAGCCGCGGGTCGCGCATCGGCCGGGATCCCCCCGTCGCCCGGCTCCGCGTCGTCCGGCCACGTGCCCTCGACGAGCTCGGCCCGGCCGGGCACGGCGGGGTCGGCGAGCAGCACCGCCCGGGGTGCGCCCTCGGCCTCGTCGAGGCGGGGGAGCGGCGCGCTCTGCACCGAGCGCGTCCAGGTCGCGGCGTACGGCGAGACGAATCGGTCGAGCACCCGCGCCGCGGCATCCGACTGGGCCTCGGCGTCATCGGCGAGCCGGGTCTGCCACCGCGCCGCGCCGTCCGCGCCGTCGGCCGCGGCGATCGCGTCGCGCGCCCCCGAGGTCGGCGCCGTGACGAGGATCGCCGTGACCAGCGCGAGCAGCGCGGTGAGCAGCATCGCGACCGCGGCGACGCCCGCGAGCACGCCCGATCGGGCTCGCGAGCGCGCGAATCGCACGCGCGTCGTCGCCACGCGACCTCCTCATCGTCCGGGCCCCACGCGCGAGGGAAGCAGGGGTCACCGGAGTCCGGCGCGTGTCGGGTCGGGACAGCGTAACCGAGAACCGGCTCTTGCGCGCCATGCCGGCTTGCACATAGCCTGAAGGGCTGGCCGCGCGGGGAACCATCCGCCGGTCAGGGGTTCGTGACGACGACGCAGGAGGACGACATGCAGACCACCGACACTCTCGCCCGCACGGTCGCGGCGTTCGGTCCTGCCGTTCCGACGTCCGCCACGGTCCTGGCCGGGTAGTCCCGACCGGGTCCGTCGTGCCGGCGTGACGCCGGCTCCTGCCCGCGGGGGGCGACTCCCCGCCGTTCGCGCGCCTCGGTGCGCCTCCACGTTTCTCCATCGACGAGGTCCTCGACCAGCGACCCGTCGCGCTCTCCGGAAGGATCCGGCGTGACCGCCACGCATTCCCAGCCCCACCCTCACCATGACCGCCGGGTCGGCACCGTGCGGGCCCTGCTGCGGCTCCGCGCGTACGCGCGACCCGCCATCCCGTGGATCCTCGCGGGCATGGCGGCGTCGCTCACCGCGCAGCTCGTCGCCCTGTCCATCCCGCAGGTGCTGCAGGCGATCGTCGACGGTCCGCTCACCGAGGGCGACGCGGCATCCGTCGTGCCCCTCGCACTGCTCGTGCTCGGGCTCGGCGTGCTCGAGGCGCTGCTCGTGGCGCTCCGCCGCTGGTTCGTCCTGAAGCCGGGCACGCGGGTCGAGGCGTCGATGCGCAACACCCTCTACGCCAAGCTCCAGGACCTGCCCGTGAGCTTCCACGACCGCTGGCCGAGCGGCCAGCTGCTCTCGCGCGCCGTGAGCGACCTCAACCTCATCCGCCGCTGGATGTCGTTCGGGCTCGTGCTGCTCACGGTGAACCTCATCGTGATCCTCGTCGGCATCGGCATCCTCGTCTCGATGAACTGGATGCTGGGACTCGCGTTCCTCGTCGCGTCGCTGCCGCTCTGGGTCGTGGGCTACCGCTTCGAGGGGCGCTACTCCGAGGTCTCGCGGCGGAGCCAGGACCAGCAGGGCGACCTCGCGACCGCGGTCGAGGAGTCGGTGCACGGCATCCGGGTGCTGAAGGCGTTCGGCCGCGGCAAGCACGCGCTCACGACGTTCCGCGCGCAGGCCGAGACGCTGCGCTCGACCGAGCTCGAGAAGGGGCGCCTCGAGGCGGCCATCTGGTTTTGGCTCATCGTGATCCCCGCGATCGCCCTCGCGGGCTGCCTCGTGCTCGGCGTATGGCTCGCCGCGCAGGGCACGCTCACGGTGGGCGAGCTCGTCGCGTTCTTCGCGACCGCGGGCGTGCTCGCGTGGCCGATCGAGTCGATCGGCTTCCTGCTCGCGTTCACGCTCGACGCGCGCGCGGCGACCGACCGCTACTTCGACATCATCGACAGCCGGAACGACATCGTCGACCCGGAGCGTCCCGTGTCGATCGAGCGGCCGCGCGGCGAGCTCGCGTTCCGCGACGTGCACTTCCGCTACCAGGACTCGCCCGAGCGGTTCGGCGACCTGCTCGACGGCGTCGACCTCGTCGTGCGGCCGGGGGAGACCATGGCGCTCGTCGGCCTGACCGGCTCGGGCAAGACCACGATGACCGCGCTCGCGACCCGCCTGTACGACGTCACGGCCGGCGCGGTGGAGCTCGACGGCGTCGACGTGCGCGCGCTCAGCCGCGAGGAACTGCGCCGCCACATCGCGATGGCCTTCGAGGACGCCACGCTGTTCTCGGCGTCGGTGCGCGACAACGTGCTGCTCGGCCGGCCCGAGCTCACGGGCGACGCGGCAGCCGACCCCGCCGTCGCCGCCGAGGCCGAGCGCGTGCTCGAGGAGGCGCTGCGCATCGCGCAGGCCGGCTTCGCGCACGGCCTGCCGGACGGGATCGACACGAAGGTCGGCGAGGAGGGCGTGCTCGCGACGACCACGGCCCTCATCGTCGCGCACCGGCCGTCGACGGTCATGCTCGCCGACCGGGTCGCCCTGCTCGAGGACGGGCGCATCACCGCGGTCGGCACGCACTCCGAGCTGCTCGCGACGAGCGACCACTACCGCTTCGTCATCTCGAGCCTCGAGGACGAGGAGCGCGGCCGGCAGGCCGGGACGACCGACCGCATCGACGGAGCCGCGACCGGATCGGCCGACCGCATCGACGGTGCCGACACGGAACCGGCCGAACGAGAGGAGGTGGCACGATGACCGTCACCGGTGTCGCCGGCGAGGAACGCCACGATTTCACCAAGGCCGAGTCGAAGCAGATCCGCCAGCGCTCGCTGCGCCTGCTCCGCTCGCTCCTGCACCCCGTGCGGGGAACGCTGTGGCTCACCATGGCCGTGGTGCTCGTCTCGACGCTCGCCCAGGTCGCGGGTCCCGCGCTCATCGCGTACGGCATCGACACGGGTCTGCCCGCCCTCGTCGAGGGCGATTGGGTGCCGGTCGGGTTCGCCGGGTTCGCGTACCTGTTCACCGGCGTGGTGGGTGCGTTCCTCATCGCCTGGTACATCCGGCTCGCGGCGCGCATCAGCCAGGCGGTGCTCATCGACCTGCGCACGCGCATCTTCCTGCACACGCAGAAGCTGTCGCTGGAGTTCCACGAGTCGTACACGTCGGGCCGCATCATCTCGCGGCAGACGAGCGACCTCGACGCCATCCGGGAGCTCCTCGACGAGGGCGTCAACGCGCTCGTCCGCGGCACGCTCTACATGGGCTTCACGGGCATCGCGCTCGTGCTGCTCGACCCGGTGTCGGGCATCGTGCTCGCCGCGTCGATCCTGCCGCTGGCGCTGCTCACGCGCTGGTTCCAGCAGCGCTCGCAGCGCCTGTTCCGCCGGTCGCGCACGGCCTCGGCGAACCTCATCGTGCAGTTCGTCGAGACCATGACGGGCATCCGCGCGGTGCAGGCGTTCCGCACCGAGCGCCGCAACCGGAAGGAGTTCGGCCGGCTGGTCGAGGACTACCGCGACGTCAACGCGCGCGTCATCCAGCTGTTCGGCATCTACGACCCCGGGCTGATCCTGATCGGCAACGTCACGGTCGCCGTCGTGCTGCTCGTGGGCGGCCTCCGGGTCATCGACGGACAGCTCGAGATCGGCGTGCTGCTCGCGGCCCTGCTGTACACGCGCCGGTTCTTCGACCCGCTCGAGGACATGGCGATGTTCTACAACGGCTACCAGTCCGCGGCATCCGCGCTCGAGAAGATCTCGGGCGTGCTCGAGGAGGACCCGAGCGTGCCCGACCCGCGCGACCCGGTCGACCTGTGGAAGGCCGACGGCCGCGTGCGGTTCGAGGGCGTCGAGTTCGCGTACACCCCCGAGCGGATGGTGCTGCCGAGGTTCGACCTCGACATCCCCGCGGGGCAGACGATCGCGCTGGTGGGGTCGACCGGCGCGGGCAAGTCGACGCTCGCGAAGCTCATCGCGCGGTTCTACGACCCGAGCGACGGCGTGGTCGAGCTCGACGGCGTCGACCTCCGTCGACTGCACCCGAAGGACCTGCGCCGCGCGATCGTCATGGTCACGCAGGAGGCGTACCTGTTCTCCGGCTCGGTGGCCGACAACATCCGGCTGGGCAAGCCGGATGCGACGCCGGAGGAGATCATCGCCGCCGCGAAGGCGGTCGGCGCCCACGAGTTCATCGAGGGCCTGCCCAACGGGTACGACACCGACGTGAACAAGCGCGGCGGACGCGTCTCGGCGGGCCAGCGCCAGCTGATCTCGTTCGCGCGCGCGTTCCTCGCCGACCCGGCCGTCCTGATCCTCGACGAGGCGACGTCCTCGCTCGACATCCCCTCGGAGCGAGCGGTGCAGGAGGGCCTGCAGACCCTGCTCGCCGATCGCACCGCGGTGATCATCGCGCACCGCCTGTCGACGGTCGCCATCGCCGACCGCGTCCTCGTGATGGAGCACGGCCGCATCGTCGAGGACGGCTCGCCGGCCGAGCTCATCGCGGGGTCGGGCCGGTTCGCGAAGCTGCACGCGGCCTGGCGGGAGTCGCTCGTGTGACCCAGCGGATGCCGCGGGTTCGGGCTCGCGGCATCCGCCGGTCACGCGTCGCGCGGCGCCGGGAGCACCAGCACGGGGGTCGGCGCGATGCCGTTGAAGCCGGTCGCGGTGGCCCACGTGTAGGCGCCCATCATGGGGGAGACGAGCAGGTCGCCGTCCGCGAGCGGCGGCAGCGGCAGTCCTCGCGCGATCACGTCCACGCTGTCGCACGTGGGCCCGGCGAGCGTGACGGGCACGCGCGTGCGGGTCAGGACGCGTCGCGTGACGCGATCGGCGGCGTCGTCGCCGATCCGCTGCACGCCGAGCTCCGCGGCGGCGAACACGAGCGCGTGCACGTCCTCGGCGGGGATGTTCGAGTACGCGCCGTAGAGCCCGTCGTCGAGGTAGTGCCAGCGTCCGTCCGGCCGATCGTTCGTCCCGATCACCCGGGTGACGAGCATCATGGCGGGGGCCGAAACGAATCGGCCCGGTTCCACGACGACGCGCACGTGCGGGGGCACGGCCGCGAGGGCCGGGCGGATGCCGCGCGCGAGCTCGGCGAGGGACGGCACGGGCTCGTCGTAGGGGACGGGGAACCCGCCGCCGAGGTCGAGCAGCTCGAAGCGGATGCCGTGGCGCGATTCGAGGTCGCGCATGAGCTGCAGCGTCGCGGCGATCGCCCGCTGCCACGGTTCGGCCGAGGTGGTCTGGCTGCCGACGTGGAACGTGAACCCGCGGACCGGCAGGCGTGCGGCGAGGCAGCGCTCGACGAGCGCGGCGGCGTGCTCCGGCGCGACGCCGAACTTCGACGAGAGGTCGGACTTGGCGCCGGGGTTCGGGAACGAGAGCCGGACGAGCACGCCGACCTCGCCGCAGGGGAGTCCGGCGAACTTCCCGATCTCGGAAGGGCTGTCGACGACGAAGGTGCGGATGCCGCGCAGGTACGCGCTCGTGATGTCGGCCACCGTCTTCACGGGGTGGGTGTGCAGGCAGCCGGCGATCGGGACCCCCCGGCGCTCGAGCAGGTCGATCTCGCCGCGCGAGGCGACCTCGAAGGACGCGCCGAAGGCGTGGACCGCGTCGATTACCGCGGGGTGCGGCAGCGACTTGGTCGCGAAGTGGATGCCGACGCCGGGCAGTTCCCGGCGGATCTCGGCGAGCTGATCGGTCACGCGTGCCGGATCCAGGACGAACAACGGCGACGCGTGCTCGCGGACGAGGTCCCCGAGGCGGATGCGCTGCGCCTCGGCGGCGAGGTCGCGGCGGACGAGCTCGCGGTGCGGCGGCTGCTCGGGCATCGGCCCGGCGTCGCGCCGGCGGCGCTCCGGGCGGCGCGACCGCTCGGGGCTGCGCGCGGATCCGGGGTGCGGGAGCGGTTCGGTCCGCGGGTCCGCGGGCGCCGGGCGGGGCGCGGTGATGGTGCGCCGCGGGCCGGTTCGGGTGAGGAGGCTCATCGGACCGCCACCCCCAGCTCGGGCCGGGGCGCCGACCCGCGGATCGCTCGCGTGCGACGGGCGGGTGCGGCATCCGTTCGGCCGTCGGGGAGGATCACCCGGCGCCCGAGTTCGAACGAGACGATGGCGATCGCGTAGAAGACCGCGTCGGCGGCGAGCTTGCCGACGAGCCAGGCCCGCGGATCGGGCCCCAGCCAGGCGGCGGACGCCACGAGCAGGGCGGGTCGCACGACGAGCGTGTCGAGCACCTCGGCCGGACCGAACTCGGCGAGCATACCGCGCAGGGTCAGGGCGACCGCGGCGACCACGCGGCCGGCGGGCGAGGGGATGCGCCCGACCCGATGCGACGCGAGGTGGCCCCGGACGCCGCGGACGACGACGAGCGCGTAGTAGCCCACGCTTTCGGCGACGGTGCCCGCGACCGCGGCGACCACGATCGAGCCGCTCGTCTCGTACGCCGCCCAGGAGCCGGCGACCGCCGCGACGGTGCCGAGCACCTCGAGCGGCAGGTACCGCGCGACCCACTCGGCGACGCGGTGACGACGCGTGCGATGTGCTCCGACCGAACCCGACATGCTCCGAGCGTCCCAGCGGGAGTGTCGTGCCGGATCCGGAGTCGCCCCTCGGATCCGTCGGGGCGGCCCCTGAGATCAGCGGTCCGGCGAAAGCGGGGCCCGCTGCACGGCGTCCTCGACCGGGGGCGCCTCGCGCACGGCCTCCGGAAGCCACCAGAGCACGTTCGCCCAGACGACGATGAAGACGGCCGCAGCGACCGTGTCGGCCAGCAGGTCGGCGGCGCCCGCCGTGGCGTACGTCGACGCCACCCAGTAGGCCACCACGGCGCTGCCGACGGCGGCCACGGTGACCGTGAGCCAGTTCACCAGCCGCGTCCCGCGGATCTCGGCGAGATTCCGCCCGACGCGCAGCCAGCCCCACGTGAGTGCGACCGTGACGGCGCCGGCCCCGACGGCGAGGACCGGGAGGTTCCACGACCCCTCCGGCGCGAGCCACACCGGAAGCGCGTCGGCGAGGTCGAGCCAGAGCTGGACGAGCGGGAGCACGCCCCCGAACAGCCCGAACACGGCGACCATGGCGATCGTCCGGGCGTCGCGGCCGGGGATCGGCTCGCGGCGAGCCGACGACGCCAAGCGCCGAGCGACCGCGCCGAGGACCACCGTGACCCCGATGCAGAGCAGGATCAGCAGGAAGTTGCTCTGCAGCAGGGCGATCACGAGCGGCACGACGCTCGCCGTGGCCACCCCGGCCATGACGTACGCGCGCCGTCGCGCGACGCGACGCGCCGCCTCGACCTCGTCGCCGAGCGACCCGCCGAGGGCCTGCGCCACGTCGTGCCATCGACGCTGGACGGCGACCGCACCACCCCAGGTCGACGCGATCGCGATCGCGGCGACGAGCGCGGCCACGATGGCCCATCCGGGCTGCACGGCGTCGATCGACTCCCACGTCAGCGGCCAGGCGACGGCGGCCACGAACCCCGCGACGAGCGCGAGGCGGGGCGGGTCGGCGACGGCGGGCAGCGCGACGAGCAGGGGGCGGAGCACGGCGAGCACCGTCCAGGCGAAGATCCGCCACGCCCGCCCGACGGGCTGGACGAGCACCCGGTCGAGGAGGCGGACCGTTCGCGACGCGATCGCGAACCGGTACGCGGGCGGCAGGTTCAGGACGGTGTCGGTGCCGGCCCGCAGGCGTGCGCGCAGCGCCCTCGGGTCGGCGGGGAGCGCGGCGGCCTTCCCGGACGACGCCGGCGCCGCGTCCGCCGTGCCTGCCCCGCTCGAGGACGGCGTCGGCGACACCGGGTCGTACGGCGACAGCCCCGTCGTCGCGTACGCGGGCTCGGCGGCCTCCTCGAGGACCGCGCCCTGCAGCAGCCGCACCGCGGCATCCGTCCGCACCCGCCCTCGAGCGAGGGAATCGAAGAAGCGCGCGAGGCCTGCCGCGGCGTCCAGGCGACCCCACCACCAGTCGTTCACGCGCCAGTCGCGCGAGAGGAACCCGAAGAAGTTCCCGAAGCCGTATCCCGCGAGCTTCGTCTGCCGGTCGATGAGCGGATGCTCGGCCTCGGAGCGGACCTCGGACGCGATCGCCTCCACGCTGCGCGCCGGGTCGCGCAGCGCCCGGCCGAGGACGGCGTACCGACGATCGGCCTCGAGCGCCGCGAAGTCGCCCGGGTCGGCGGGGGCCTCGTCGACGCCGATCGCCCAGTAGCGCACGTGCGACAGCGCCGCGGGGATGCCCGCAGCGTGGTACAGGGGCGGGAGGTGCTCGGCGGCCAAGGTCTTCGTCGAGGCGAGGGGCCGCCACGCGGAGCCCGTCCACGTGGGCGAGAGCCGGCGTTCGCCGCGCTCGGCCTCGCGCTCGACCCGCGTGCTGGTCAGGCCGAGCAGGGCGACCGCCCGGTCGAGCGCCTCCCACTGCTCGGCCGTGCGGATCCGGCCGGATGCCGTGAGCCAGGCGTCGACCCACTCGTCGAGCTCGTCGGAGGTCGGAGGTCGGCGTTCGGCGGCCGCCTCCTCCGCGAGACCCACGACCCGGGCGGCGAGCTCGTCGCGCCACTGCGTCGCCTGCTCCAGTGCACCGTAGGCGGCGGTTCGGACCGACCCCAGCTCGATCGCCTGCCGCGAGCCGGGGCGTGCGGGCATCGACTCGAGCGCGCGCGCCCAGCCGAGCACGCAGTTGGCGGCGTCGGCCAGCGCGAGCGGCGACCGGGCGACCTTGGCCGTGTCCGCGACGCCGAGGGCGGCGAAGCGCTGCCGCAGGGCCGGGCCGAGTGCGGCGAGCCGGCTGCGCGGGATCGGCCGGTACCGACGGCGCGTCGGCAGCGTGGACGCCAGCTGCCACAGGCTCGGCGCGGCGATGGTCTCCGCGAGGTGGTCGGCCAGGTCGGCCGAGAGCGCCCGGACGTAGGCGGACCTGCGCGCCTGCACGGCCTCGGGGGTCCACTCCGCGCTCGCCACGAGCGGTGCCGTGCCGTCGAGGCGCGCGGCGGCGACGAGCCGCTGCGCGTTGAAGCGCTCGAGCTCCGCGACCTCCCGCGCGACCGACTCGCTGCGCATCTGCTTCGACACCATGGCCCGCAGGGCGCGGAAGAACCGCGACGCGTTCGCGTCCCACTCGGTCTCGCGGCCCACGGGCGGGTCGGGCTCGGGATCGAGGAAGAGCATGACCCGGTCGGCACGACGCTCCGAGACGCGCAGGCGCGCCGAGCGCAGGGCGCGCTCGATGGGCACGTTGTCGAACACCGCGCCGTCGACGATGCGGTACGGCGTGCCGGACTGCTCGCGATGCGCGGCGAAGGCGAAGCGCATGCCGCGCTCGGCCGCGTCATCCGGTTGGCCCGCCGTGCCGCCCCACGAATCGACGTGGGCCGGCTCGAACCCGCCCGCGAGCGACGACGTGGAACGCGCGGCGAGGGCCAGTCGATGCAGGCTCGCCCGATCGTCGCCGAGCCGGGTCTCGTCGATGCCGTCCTCCTTGCGGGGGATCCGGTTGTCGAGGAGGTGCTCGTCGCTGCCGATGAACCGGAAGTGCCCGCGTCCCTCGTTGGCGTCCTCCTCGTAGGCGTCGTCGGCGTCGATCACGGTCGCCGACAGGTCCACGCCCGTGTAGGGCGAGACCAGGTCGGGATGCCGCTCGTCGGTGTCGTAGATCGTCGTCAGCGCCTCGAGCACCTTGGGCCGGAAGTAGCCCTCGCCCTGCATGAGCGCCACGATCCCGCCCGCGCCCGGAGGGTGCAGCAGCCCCCAGAAGCCGCCGACCTTGGCCCAGGTGTCGAGGAGCCGGTCGAGGCCCGTGCCCGCGCGCTGCGCGACCGAGTACACGACCGCGTTGAGCCCGCCGGCGCTCGCCCCCGCGAGCAGGTCGAACTCGACCCGGTCGTACCCGGCCGCGTCGAGCATCTCGGCGTACGCCTGGAGGCGGGCCAGCATGGGCGGCGTGAGCGGGCGGCCCGCCGGCTCCGGCACGAGCGCGAGGGTGCCGCGCTCGGTGTCGAAGAGGCGGATGCGGCGGATCAGGTCGAGCTCGGCCACGGCGCCGCCGATCCACACGGCGAGGCTCACCCCGCCGCGCATGGCGAGCGCGATCCGCATGGTGCGGTTGAACGACGGGACGGCGTGCCGCCCGAGCGCCACCGCCTCCACGCGTTCGTGCGGCCGCACCACGACGAGCTCGACGGCGCGGTCCGACATCGTCACGCCCCCGGCACGGGTGGGATCGGCATCGTTCGGGACCATGGCGTCGCTCCTCGGGGCTCGGGCGCCGCAGGCGCCGTCGATGCCGCGCGCGGTGGGCGGGCTGCGCGGCGGATCCCAGCGTGGCACGACCCCGACCCGCGATGCACGCCGGGCTCGCCGTGTGCGCCGCTTGCCCCCTGAACGGGGACGGCGCGGTGCGCACCGGGCACGCGGTAGCCTCGCGGTGGGCGGCGCATCGACGTCGACGGCTGTCGCACGCCTTCGAGCGGGAGGTGGAATGGAGCAGTCCGGAGAACAGCGAACCCTTCGGGTGGCGATCGCGGATGACGCGCTGCTGCTGCGCGAGGGCATCGCGAAGGTGCTCCAGGGCGGCGGCATCGAGGTCGTGGCGAGCGTCGGCACCGCCGACGAGCTGCTCACCGTGCTCGACGGCGACGACCTCGACGCGGCGATCCTCGACATCCGCATGCCGCCGACGCACCGCGACGAGGGCATCGTCGCGCTCGAGCGCATCCGCGAGCGGGGCGACGACCTGGGCGTGCTGCTGCTGTCGATGTACGCCACGCCCGAGTACGCGCTGCGCGTCATGGGCGCGGGCAGCGGCACCGGGTACCTGCTCAAGGAGCGCGTGTCCGAGCCGCAGACGCTCGTGCGCGCGGTCGAGACCGTCGCCTCGGGCGGGTCCGTCGTCGACCCCGAGGTCGTCGAGCAGCTCGTCAAGCGCACGCGCGCCGACGACCCGCTGGCGCGGCTCACCGAGCGCGAGCGGTCGGTGCTCGAGCTCATGGCGCAGGGCTACTCCAACGGCGGCATCGCCCAGACGCTGTTCCTCGGCCTGAAGACGGTCGAGACCCATGTGCGCAGCATCCTGCAGAAGCTCGACCTCGAGGAGTCGCCGGAGCACCACCGCCGCGTGCTCGCGGTGCTGACGCTCCTCGGCGAACGCTAGGGGGTGAGGCGCCCGTGATGGCGCACGGAGACCGCCGCCGCGTGCTGCTGCGCACCGCGATCATCGTGGGCGCCGTGGCCTTCAGCCTGTGGATGGAGACCGCGGGCTTCCTCGCGACGCCCGAGGCGGACCGCACGGAGGTCGCCTACGTCACCCTCCACGCCACCGTCCCCATCGTGTTCGCCGCGTGCGCGGCCATCGCGTGGGCGATCGGGCCGAACGCCGTGCCCGCACGACTCATGGTCGCGTTCGTGGTCCTGTGGATCCCGCAGTCCATCTTCCAGGTGATCGCCGGCATCGGATGGCTCTGGCCGATCGTGCGCGGCATCGACCTCGTCTGGGCGGTGGTCTCGGGCCTGCTCGTGCTCGTGTACCCGCGCGGCTGGCTCGCCGACCGCTTCGATCGCGTCATCGCCACGACGGCGGTGGTGGCATCCGTCGTCAACCTCATGGCGGTGCTCGCCCTCGCCGGGCCCGAGTCGGCCCCGTGCGACTGCGTGCCCAACCCGTACCGCATCGCCGACGCGCCGCTGCTGTTCGCCATCCTCGACTACGGCTACCGCGTGGTCGGCGTCGGCCTCGCGCTCGTCATCGCCGGGCGCCTGCTCGTGCGGTGGATCCGCGGCAGCGTGCCGGCGCGCGCGGTCGCGTTCCTCATGCCGGTCTCGCTGCTGGCCTGGGCGCTCGCGATCGCCGTGCAGGCGACCGGATACATCACCTCCACCTCGACCGGCATGGTCATCGACACGGTGGCGCTGCTCGCGATGGCGGCCGTGCCGGTCACCTTCGTCGCCGGCATCGCGCACACCCGCAACATGCGCGCCCGGGTCGCCGACCTCATGCGCATCACCCGCGAGGGCGCCGACCGCGGCCTCTGGGCGGAGTCGCTCGCGCGCACGCTGCGCGACGACAGCGTGCGCGTCTACTGGTGGGACGAGGAACGCGGACGGTACGTCGACGCGGCGGGCCGCCTCATCGACTCGCAGGAGGCGGGGCGCGGCCACAGCATCCTGCCGGTCGCCTCGCCGTCCGGCCTGCCGATCGCGCTGATCCGCCACGACCGGGTGCTCACCGACAACATGCGGCTGCTCGACGGGGTGTCGAGCGCGTTGCGGCTCTCGGTCGACAACGGCCGGTTGCGCTCGGACCTCGAACGCACCCTCGAGCAGGTCCGCCAGTCGCGCCAGCGCATCGTCGAGGCCGGCGACGAGGCGCGGCGGCGCATCGAGCGCGACCTGCACGACGGCGCGCAGCAGCAGCTCGTGTCGCTCGGGATGAACCTCCGCCTCGCGGCGAACACCGCGCGCTCGGCCGGGCAGCACGAACTGGCGTCCGAGCTCGAGGACGCCATCGCGACACTGAACCAGGGCCTGAAGGAGCTCCGCGAGCTCGCCCACGGCATCCACCCGAGCCTCCTCTCGCAAGGCGGGCTCGCGCTCGCCGTGCCGGAGCTCGCCGGGCGCTGTCCCGTGCCGGTCGAGGTCGACGTGCAGGCCGAGGGGCGACTGCCCGAGCTCGTGGAGTCGACCGCGTACTTCGCCATCGCCGAGTCGCTCGCCAACGTGGCGAAGCACTCGCAGGCGACCCGCGCCTGGGTGCGCGCCCACGTCGAGGGCGAGACGGTCGTGATCGAGATCCGCGACAACGGCGTCGGCGGCGCATCCCTCGACGCGGGCACGGGCGTGCTCGGCATCGCGGACCGCATCGAGGCCGTCGGCGGCGAACTCGAGCTCGTGAGCCCGCCCGGGTCGGGCACCACGGTGACGGTGCGGATGCCGCTGCACCCGCCCACCACGGACGCGCACGCCGCATCGGGGGCCGCGCTGCTCGTCGCCGCGGAGGCGTCCGATCCGGTACCCGGCGCACCCGGTGCGGCTGGAGTGCCGGCCGGGGGAGTGGGCACGCCGCTCGACGTCTAGCGTCGCGCCGGGGCGGCTCAGCCGTGCCAGCGGC
Organism: Agromyces sp. C10; assembly: GCF_023217995.1. Classification (NCBI taxonomy): domain Bacteria; kingdom Bacillati; phylum Actinomycetota; class Actinomycetes; order Micrococcales; family Microbacteriaceae; genus Agromyces; species Agromyces sp. C10. The sequence continues at coordinate 74,487 of NZ_JALPSX010000008.1, forward strand.
AGGCGGCGAGGTCGATGCGGTAGCCGTCCTCGTCGTCGACGGGTCGGAGCGGCACGCCCTCGGCCTCGTAGTGCGGTCGGGCGACGTCGCCCTTGCCCGCGGGCGGGCGGCCCCCGGCACGGATCACCCGCCACCACGGCACGGAACCGCCGTACCTGGCCATCACCTGCCCGACGGCGCGCGCCCCGCGCGAGCCGAGCGTCGCGGCGACGTCGCCGTACGTCATGACCCGGCCGGGCGGGATGTCGCCGACCACGGCGAGCACGGCCTCGACGAAACCCTCGCCGGTGCGCGGCATCCGTCGACCCGACCCGCGCCCGTCAGCTCGCGAGCTGGAGTGATCCGATGATGTCGCCGTACTGGGTCTCGCCCACGTCGCGGAAGCCGATGCGGTGGAAGAACTCGCCCGGTCCTTCCTCGCCCGGCTCCCACAGCACGGTGATGTGGTCGAAGCCGCGGCGCTTGGCCTCCTCGGCCAGCGCGTGCGCGAGGAAGCGCCCGACGCCCTTGCCCTGCGCCTCGGCGTCGACGTTGATCCGCCAGATGCAGGCGCGGAACTCCTCGTGCTCGTTCTCGGGGTCGAAGTTGCCGTGGATGAAACCGACGACCTTGTCGCCGTTCAGCGCGACGCGCTGCCACGCGGTGGCGGGATTGACGACCGCGGTCTCGGCGGCATAGGTCACGGGGGCGATGAACTGCTCCTGCCCGGGCTTCAGCGACAGGTTGTTCGCGGCCACCACGTTCGTCGCGTTCAGTTCTTCGAGTCGCAGTTCAGCCATGCAACGCAGCCTAACGGAGCCGTCGTTCCCCCGGGTAGCCGCGATGAGGCGGTCGGATGTCTCGATGTCGAGATATCCCGGCGAGGCGGTAAGCTTTCAGGCGGCGTGTCGGACACCCCCGAGACTTCCTCGCTTCCCAAGCAATCCCACGAGATCCCAAGGAGACCGCCCCTTGTCGAAGATCAAGGTCGAAGGCACCGTCGTCGAACTCGACGGCGACGAGATGACCCGCATCATCTGGCAGGCCATCAAGGACCAGCTCATCCACCCGTACCTCGACGTGAACCTCGAGTACTACGACCTCTCCATCCAGAAGCGCGATGAGACCGACGACCAGATCACGGTCGACGCGGCGAACGCGATCAAGAAGCACGGCGTCGGCGTGAAGTGCGCGACGATCACGCCCGACGAGGCGCGCGTCGAGGAGTTCGGCCTGAAGAAGATGTGGCGGTCGCCGAACGGCACGATCCGCAACATCCTCGGCGGCGTGATCTTCCGCGAGCCGATCATCATCTCCAACATCCCGCGGCTCGTGCCCGGCTGGAACAAGCCGATCATCGTCGGCCGCCACGCGTTCGGCGACCAGTACCGCGCCACCGACTTCAAGTTCGACGGCCCCGGCACGCTCACGATGACCTTCACCCCGCAGGACGGCTCGGAGCCGCAGCAGTTCGAGGTCTTCCAGGCGCCCGGCTCGGGCGTCGCGATGGGCATGTACAACCTCGACGAGTCGATCCGCGACTTCGCGCGCGCCTCGCTGAACTACGGCCTGGCCCGCAACTACCCGGTGTACCTGTCGACGAAGAACACCATCCTCAAGGCGTACGACGGCCGCTTCAAGGACATCTTCCAGGAGGTGTTCGACAGCGAGTTCAAGCAGAAGTTCGACGAGGCCGGTATCACCTACGAGCACCGCCTCATCGACGACATGGTCGCGGCGTCGCTCAAGTGGGAGGGCGGCTACGTCTGGGCCTGCAAGAACTACGACGGCGACGTGCAGTCCGACACCGTCGCGCAGGGCTTCGGCTCCCTTGGGCTCATGACCTCGGTGCTCACCACGCCCGACGGCCGGATCGTCGAGGCCGAGGCGGCGCACGGCACGGTCACGCGCCACTACCGCCAGCACCAGCAGGGCAAGCCGACCTCGACGAACCCGATCGCCTCGATCTTCGCCTGGACGCGCGGCCTCGCGCACCGCGGCAAGCTCGACGGCAACCAGGAGCTCATCGACTTCTCGCGCACCCTCGAGGAGGTCGTCATCGAGACCGTCGAGTCCGGCGCGATGACCAAGGACCTCGCCCTCCTCGTCGGTCCCGAGCAGGAGTACCAGACGACCGAGCAGTTCCTCGACACGATCGACGCGAACCTCAAGGCGCGAATCGCCGCCTGAGCAACGCGCTCATCGAAGGGGTCGGATGCCGCGGCATCCGGCCCCTTCGCCGTATCCGGCGGTCAGCCAAGCATCCCCGTGGTGTGGGCGACGACCACGGCCTGCACGCGGTCGCGGACGCCCAGCTTCAGGAGCACGTGCGCGACGTGCGACTTCACCGTGGTCTCCGCGAGATGGAGCTCCCGGCCGATCTCGGCATTCGACAGCCCTCGAGCCATCTGCCGGAGGACCTCGAGCTCGCGCGAGGTCAGCTCAGCCGCCCCTGCCGGCGCGTTCGCCGGGTCCGGGCGCTCGATGTAGCTCTGGACGAGCCGAGCCATCACGCTCGGACCGAACGTCGCTTCGCCGGCCGCGCAGGTCTTCACCGCCGCGATGAGCTCCCGCGGCGGCGTGGTCTTGATGAGGAATCCCGACGCTCCCGCGCGCAGGGCACCCGCGACGTACTCGTCGAGGTCGAACAGGGTGAGCACCATCACCCTCGTCTCCGGCGAGGCCTCGAGCAACGGAGCAATCGCCGAGATGCCGTCGCCCCCGGGCATCTCGACGTCCATGAGCACGAGGTCGGGTCGAAGGCGCGCCGACTCCCGCACGGCCGACGGTCCGTCCGCGCAGACGGCTATCACTCGGATCTCGGGTTCGCTCTCCAGAATCGAGACGAGCCCGCTCCGAAGCAGCTCGTGGTCGTCCGCGAGGATCACCCTGATCATGCGGTCGTCTCCTGCCTGCGCGCGATCGGAAGCCGAGCCTCGACACGGAAGCCGCCGGTGCTCCCCGGGCCTGCGGCGAACTCCCCGCCCAGCTCGGCGACCCGCTCGGCGAGGCCCCGCAGCCCGTAGCCGGAATGCGTCGCTCCCGTCGTGACGGGGCCGTCATCGACCACAGACACGTCGACCGTGCGGCCGTCCATCGTGACGCGGACGTCGATGCGCGATCCCGGCGCATGGCGCGCGGCGTTGGCGACGCACTCCTGGACGATCCGGTAGGCGGTGGCGGCGATGTGGGGTGGGACACTCGGGAGCGGGTCGGGCAACGAGGCGCTGAGCTCCACTCCGGCGCGGGCCATCCGTTCGACCAGGGCCGGCAGATCACGCAGGCCCCGCAGTATCGACCCCCCGAGTTCGGCGTCGGCGAGGCGGGGAACGAGCTCGTCCAGCTCGCGCACCGCCTGGTCGGCGGAGGAGCTGATGACGGCGACCGAGCGGAGGGCGGCCGGACGATCCGTGTCCCATCGCAGTTCTGCGGCACCGGCTTGCATCACGATCACCCCGATCGTCCCGGAGATCGCGTCGTGGAGCTCCCGCGCCGTGGCGATTCGATCGTGCCGGACGGCCTCGGCGGCCATCCGCCGGAGTTCGGCTTCGCGCGCCGTCGCACGCTCGGCGCTGCGGCGTCGGCGCGAGTCGAACGCGCGGCTCGCCAGTCCGGTCGCCGCCGCGGCGCCCAGGACCACGACCAGGATGCCGACGTTCTCCTCCGAGAAGATCCACTGCGACGCCGACGCCGCAGCCGCGAGCGCAACCGGGCCGATCAGGGAGAACGGGCCTTGGGCGGGGGTGGCGATCACTCGCCACATGGGCAGGGCGAAGGCGAGTACCGACCACAACCCGAGCTCGACCGGCGCGCGGATCAGGAGTCCCGCGCCGACGGCGAGCGCTTGGAGCATCAGGGTTCTTCCGGGATCGCGACGCCACCAGACCGACGCGGCGGCCGTCACGATGCTCAGGGCGGCGCCGACGGGCGAGAGCCGACCCTCTGCCATCGCGAGCCACACCTCGATGCCGCAGGCCGTGACGGCAAGGAGGCCAGGGAGGAGGTCGGGCAACCCGAGCGGCCGCGGTGACGCCGTCGGTTGCGGGACTGCGTCGGGTGGGCCCACGTCCCCGCCGGAGGACGAGCGCAGCAGGTCCAGCAGCCCGCGCAGCTTCACGGTGGCCAGGCGCCCCGCGTCCTGGATCTCCCGGAGCGCAGCGGGCCCGTCGAACGACGCGGCGTCCCTCGGTTCGAGTGAGCCCGTTCCCGGCGGCGTCGTGCCGGACGCGTATTCCTCGATCGCGGTGGTACGAGAGCGGATGGCGACGAGGGCGCCCCGCACCACGGCATCGATGTCCGCCGACATTCTCGCCCGTTCCTCGAGGAGCGCAGTCCGGACGGCTCCTTCAACGGTGCGTGCCGCAGTCGCGCGGGCATGCTGCGCGGCACGACGCGCCGACTGCGAGCCGATCCACGCGGCTCGAACGGCGACGCCGAGCAGGGCGAACAGGGTGGAGAGGAACGCGACGTCGGGCACCGGCAGCTCCCCGCCGTACATGCCGGCGACGGTCACGACGGCTGCGACGATGGCGATGCCGACGACGACCGCATACGAAGTGATGCGCGCTCCCACGCACGAAACGTAGCGGCGGGGCGTCGGCGCCGCATCCTCCTCGCGGACGAGCCCGCACCGTCCGCGGGAACGAACGGTCATCCTCGAGATTGCCGAGTGGGCGAGGGACTCCGGGCCGATGCGGACACGGCGCGCGCGGGTGAGCATCGGCAGTGACGGCGCTCCGCCGCATCGAACGACGACGAAGGAGTTCTCATGTCCCGCCTCACCATCGCCGCCCTCGCGGCAGCGATCGCGACTTCGGCGATCGCGCTCACCGACGCCATGACCCGCGGGCTCACCGGCGACGACTCGATCTTCGCCGACGGGAGCGCCGTTCCGGTCGTCGAGGCCCTTGGCGACGTCGTGCACATCGCCTGCTACGCCCTACTGGTCGCGGTGCTGGTCCTCGTCGCCGGCCCGCTCTTCGCCGGGCATCCGTGGCGTCAGATCCTGCGCTGGGCCCTGGTCGTCGCGTACGGACTGATGGCGCTCGGCATGGCGGCCGGGCTGCTCGGACCGGGTCCGGACGGCGCGCTCGCCGTCGTCGTCACCGTCGGCTTCTTCGCGATGCTGCTCTTGCCCGGAGTGTTGGGGCTCACGCTGCTCATCCAGCATGACCGGTCTCCTTCGGCCTTCCTGTTGACACTGACGCTTCCCGCCGCGGTGCTCATGTTCGTCCTTCCCGAAGGCTGGGCGCATCCCGGGTATGCCGAGACGTTCGCGAACGTCGGCCTGGCGCTGCTCGGAGTGGGATCCGCGGTCCCAGCCGACCGGGGCGGCCGCGTGGCCGCAGCGAGCGCGACCTGAGCAGCACGCTCATCGAAGGGGTCGGATGCCGCGGCATCCGGCCCCTTCGCCGTCTCCGGCGCGCGCACGCCCGGGCCTCGCGCATCGGCGCGATCGGCGAGGATGGAGGGCATGGCCAGCGGCATCCGCCTCGTTCGTCGCTACCCGGTCGTCGCGCTCACCGTCGCGATCGGGCTCGTCGGCGCGATGCTCGCGCTCGCCGGGGCCGGCTGGCTGGTCGCCTGGGTCTTCAGCGGCTACGCGCTCACGATCGCGGCGTGGCAGGCCGTCGGCATGGTCCGCGACCTGCTCCGCGGCCACTGGGGCCTCGACGTGCTCGCGGTCACGGCGATCATCGCGACGGTCGTGGTGGGGGAGTACGTCGCCGCCCTCATCGTCGTGCTCATGCTCACGGGCGGCGAGGCGCTCGAGGACTACGCGGGCCGCCGCGCCAAGCGCGAGCTCGACGCGCTGCTCGCGCGGGCGCCGCAGCGCGCGCACCGGGTCGTCGACGACCACTTCGTCGACGTGCCCATCGACGAGGTGCGGCCGGGGGACGTGCTGCTCGTGCGCCCGAGCGAGATCGTGCCGGTCGACGGCACGCTGCGCTCGGCCGAGACCGCGGTCGACGAGTCCTCGATCACGGGCGAGAGCCTGCCCGTCGAGAAGCGGGCCGGCGACGACCTGCTGAGCGGGTCGGTGAACGGGCACGCCGCCGTGCAGATGACGGCGACCGCCCGGGCCGCCGACAGCCAGTACCAGCAGATCGTGGCGCTCGTCGCCGAGGCGGCCGCGAGCAAGGCCCCGGTGGTGCGCCTCGCCGACCGCTACGCGGTGCCGTTCACGGCGTTCTCCCTGCTCCTCGCGGGCGTCGCCTGGTGGGCGTCGGGCGACCCGGTGCGCTTCGCCGAGGTGCTCGTGCTCGCGACGCCCTGCCCGCTGCTCATCGCCGCCCCCGTGGCGTTCATGGGCGGGATGAGCCGCGCGGCCCGGAACGGCGTGATCGTCAAGGGCGGGGGCGTGCTCGAGCAGTTGGCGCACGCTCGCACGGCCGTGTTCGACAAGACCGGCACCCTGACGCACGGGTCGCCGGAGCTCGTCGCCGTGAGACCCGAGGCGGGCTTCGACGCCGACGAGCTGCTCGCCCTCGTCGCGTCGGCCGAGCAGTACTCGTCGCACGTGCTCGCGGCCTCGATGATCGACGCGGCGACCGAACGCGGGCTCCGCCTGTCCGAAGCGGATGCCGCACGCGAGGCGGCGACGAACGGCGTGGTCGCCCGCATCCGGGGGCGCGAGGTCGTGGTCGGCAAGTTCGCGTTCGTGCTCGAGCACGCGCCGGAGGCGCGGCGCACGCCCATCGCGCCTGGCGAGCTCGCCGTGTACGTGGCCGTCGACGGTCGGTACGCCGGCGCGCTGCTCGCGCGCGACCGGCTCCGCGACGACGCACGGGAGACCCTGGCCCGGCTCGAGGCGCTCGGGGTGACCCACACGATGATGCTGACCGGTGACGCGCAGGCGACCGCCGACCACATCGCGGCCGAGCTCGGCATCGAGCGCGTCCGGGCGGAGTGCCTGCCGGCCGACAAGGTCCAGGAGGTCGCCGCGATCACCGAGCGGCCCGTGATCATGGTCGGCGACGGCGTGAACGACGCCCCGGTGCTGGCGGCGGCCGACGTCGGCCTCGCGATGGGGGCGCGGGGCGCGACGGCGGCGAGCGAGTCCGCCGATGCCGTGATCCTCGTCGACGACGTCTCACGGACGGCGAAGGCCGTCGAGATCGGGCGCGACACCGTGCGCATCGCCCTGCAGAGCATCTGGCTCGGCATCGTGGTGAGCGTGGGACTGATGGTGGTCGCGGCGTTCGGCTACATCCCCGCGACCGCGGGCGCCCTGCTGCAGGAGTTCGTCGACCTCGCGGCGATCCTCGCGGCGCTCCGCGCCATCGGCGGCCGGCGCGATGCGGCGTCGACGGTGGCGGCGGCGGCCCGGGTCGGCGCGACCGCCCGCTGACACCTGCGCCTGCGGGAACGAGGTCACGGACGGGTAACGACCTCTTGCGCCGGAGTTTGTTCGTAAGGTTTACTAACAAACGTGACCGCAACGGAGACCACCCCGGCCCAGCAGCCCCAGGCGCCTGCCACGAGCGCGACCGCTCCGCTGTTCGCGGGCCGGGCGCTCCGGGCGTCCGGCAAGGTGCTCCCCGAGCACGCCCGCAGCCACAACCGCTCGCTCGTGCTCCAGACGCTGTACACCCAGGGCGCGCAGAGCCGGGCCGATGTCGCCCGCGAGACCCGCCTCACGCGCGTCACGGTCTCCGACCTCGTCGCCGAACTCATCGCCGAGGGGCTCGTCGTCGAGCTGGGCCAGCGCGAGGACGCCCGCCCGGGCAAGCCCGCGACCCTCATCGACGTCGACCGGGCCGGGTTCCACGTGGTGGCCCTCGACCTCTCCGAGCACACCCGCTTCCGGGGCGCCGTGCTCGACCTCGACGGCGGCATCGTCGCGCGCGCCGAGGTCGCGCTCGACGGCGCGACCGGCGAGCGCGCGGTCGAGCTCATCGTCGAACTCCTCGACGGGCTCCTCGCCCTGACGACCGCGCGCGTGCTCGGCATCGGCGTCGGCTCGCCCGGTGTCGTCGAGCCGAACGGCGTGGTCCGCTCCGCGCCGAACCTCGGCTGGACCGACCTGCCGCTGCAGGAGCGGCTGACCGCCGCCTTCCACCTGCCCGTGCACGTCGCCAACGACGCCAACGTCGCCGTGCTCGCCGAGCACGCGACCGCGCCCGGCGACCTCATCCTCGTGAAGGTGGGCCACGGTGTCGGCGCCGGCCTCATCGTCGGCGGCCGCCCTGTGCTCGGCGCCGGCTCCGCCGCGGGCGAGATCGGCCACGTCGTCGTCGGCACCGACGGCGGGCCGCGCTGTGCGTGCGGCAAGCACGGATGCCTCGAGTCGTGGCTCGCCGTGCCCCGGCTCACCGCCGAGCTCGAACGGCTCGGCACGACGGATGCCGCGGCATCCGCTCGCGAAGAGACCCTGCGGGAGGCCGGCCGTCGTCTCGGCATCGTGCTCGCCCCCGTCGTCGGTGCGCTGAACCTCTCCGAGGTCGTGCTCAGCGGACCGACGGAACTGCTTGACGGACCGTTGCTCGAGGCGGCCGTCGAGACGCTCCGGAACCGGACCATGGCGGAACACCACCGCGATCTGAGGCTCCGGATGACGGCACACGGGCAGGACATCGTCCTGCGCGGCGCGGCCGTCATGGTCCTGTCCGGGCAGCTCGGGGTCTCGTAGAGGCCCACCCCGCACCACGGGTGGACGCACCCCGCCCCACCCCACGTCCCATCGAAAGGAACCCCAGCAATGAGGAAACTCGGCATCGCGGCGCTCGGCGCCGCTGCTGCGCTCACCCTCGCCGGCTGCGCCACGACCGGAAGCGACGTCGCCTCCGACGAGGGCGCCGAGATCCGCGTCTGGCTCGTCGGCACCGACACGCCCGACGCCGCGCGCGACTACCTGGTCGAGACGTTCGAGGAGGAGCACCCCGGCTCCACGCTGGTCATCGAGGAGCAGTCGTGGGACGGCCTGGTCGACCGCCTGACCACGAGCCTGTCCGGCTCCGACAGCCCCGACATCGTCGAGGTCGGCAACACCCAGGCCGCGGCGTTCACCTCGGCAGGCGCGTTCCTCGACCTCACCGAGCACTACGACGAGCTCGGCGGCGACGACCTCCTGCCCGGCTTCGTCGAGGCCGGCTCGTACGACGGCAAGTTCTACGCCGCACCGCTCTACTCCGGTTCGCGGCTCGTGTTCTACAAGAAGGACGCCCTCGAGGCGGCCGGCCTCTCGGTGCCCGGCGACCTCGACGAGTACATCGCCAACGGCGAGGCGCTCGCCGAGGCGAACCCGGGCAAGTCGGGCATCTGGTGGCCCGGCCAGGACTGGTACAACGCCCTGCCCTACATCTGGGAGAACGGCGGCGAGGTCGCGGTTCCGGACGGCGACCAGTGGGATGCGCAGCTCTCCAGCGACGAGTCGGTCGCCGGGCTCGAGCAGGTGCAGCAGGTCATGACCAACGCCTCGCTCGCGCCCAAGGACGGCAACGAGACCAACCCGCAGGTCGGCTACTGCGACGGCACCACGCTGCAGCTGTCGGCCCCGAGCTGGGTCAAGTGGTCGATCCTCGCGCCGGCCGACGCCGAGACCCCGGGCTGCCCCGAGGAGGAGGCCAACCTCGGCGTCTACGCCCTGCCGGGCAAGGACGGCGGCGCCGCCCAGGTCTTCGCGGGCGGCTCGAACATCGGCATCTCGGCGAAGTCGAAGCACCCGGAGCTCGCGCTCGACGCGATGAAGATCATCCTGTCCGACGAGTTCCAGACCATCTACGGCGAGAACGGCCTCGTTCCGGCCAAGCTCTCGCTCGCCGACACCCTCGGCACCGACGAGGTCGCGCAGGCGATCGCGGCGGCCGCGGGCAACGCCAAGCTCACCCCGGCGTCGCCGAAGTGGGCCGACGTGGAGGCCGCCGGCATCCTGCAGGACCTCTTCGTCAAGATCGCGCAGGGCGGCGACGTCCAGGCGCTCGCCGAGGAGGCCGACCAGAAGATCGAGGACATCCTCAACGGCTGATCCCGTCCCGACCGGGTGCGGCCGCGCAGCATGGCCGCGCGACCGCACCCGTCCTCCAGGCCCCGGGCCGGCAGCCGCCCACACACGCTGCCGGCCCGGAACCATGAGCGGGCCCCGCCCGCGGCCTCCGTCGACTGCAGGAGAACCCCATGACCACCACCGACAGCGTCCCGCCCCCGGTCGTCAGCTCGGTCGACGGCGAACGGCTCGTCGCGCCGCAGCCCGCGCCCCGGCGATCGCCCCGGCGTCGTCGGCCCACGGGCGGACTCACCCCGTACGCCCTCCTCGTGCCGGCCTCGATCGTGCTCGCCGCGATCGTCGGCTGGCCCCTCGTCCAGCTGCTCGTCACGTCGATGCAGGAGTTCGGCCGGGCGCAGGTCTTCGGCGCCCCGCCCGAGTGGGTGTGGTTCGACAACTACGTGTCGGTCCTCACCGATCCCGCCTTCTACGCGGTGCTCGGCCGCAGCCTCGTGTTCGCCGCGGCGTGCGTCGTCATCACGATGCTGCTCGGCACCCTCATCGCCCTGCTCCTGCAGCGCCTGCCGAAGGGCTTCCGCCTGCTGCTCTCGCTCGGGCTGCTGCTCGCGTGGGCGATGCCGCCGCTGTCGGCGACGATCGTGTGGGGCTGGATGTTCGACACCGACTACGGCGTCGTCAACTCCGTGCTGGTGAACGCGTTCGGCCTCGAGCAGTACACGCAGCACTCGTGGCTCATCGAGCCCCTGAGCTTCTTCCTCGTCGCGGGCGTCATCATCGTCTGGGGCGCGGTGCCGTTCGTCGCATTCGCCCTCTACGCCGGGCTCACCCAGGTGCCCGACGAGGTGCTCGAAGCCGCGCAGCTCGACGGCGCGGGCGGGTTCAGCCGATTCCGGCTCATCGTGTTCCCGTACCTCAAGCCGATCTTCCTCATCACGACGATCCTGCAGATCATCTGGGACCTGAAGGTGTTCACCCAGATCTTCGCGCTGCAGGACATCGGCGGCATCCGCGAGCAGACGAACACGCTCGGCGTGTACATCTACCAGGTGTCGATCGCCGGCGGCGACTTCGGCACCGGCGGCGCGATCGCCGTCATCACCGCGATCATCCTCATGTCCATCTCGCTCTACTACGTGCGCCAGACCGTCAAGGAGGAGGAGCTGTGAGCGCCCTCGTCGCCCCCGGGACGCAGCCGGCCGCGTCCGGCCGCCCCGCCGGTCGGCCCGCCGCATCCCGGCGCCGCCGCATCCGCCCGTCGACCATCGGCTGGAGCGCCCTCTCGGTCGTGCTGTTCGCGCTGTTCGCGTTCCCCGTCTACTGGATGGTCAACACGTCGTTCCAGCCGAACAACGAGATCCGCGGCACCGACATCCACTTCTGGCCCGACAACTTCACGCTGCGCAACTACGCGACGGTGCTCTTCGACCCGGGTCGCACGCCGTTCGCCCCCGCCGCCCTGAACTCGCTCATCGTGACGCTCACGACCGTCGCGGTCGCGCTGATCTTCGCGTTCCTCGCGGCCCTCGCGGTCACCCGCTTCCGGTTCAAGAGCCGCCGGACGTTCATCATCGTGATCCTCGTCGTGCAGATGATCCCCGGCGAGGCGATGATCGTCTCGATCTTCCGCGTCATCGACGGATGGCAGCTGCTGAACACCCTCATCGGCCTCACGATCGTGTATGTCGCCACGGTGCTGCCGTTCACGATCTGGACCCTGCGGGGCTTCGTGAACGGCGTCCCCGCCGAGCTCGAGGAAGCTGCGATGATCGACGGATGCTCTCGTTCCGGCGCCTTCTGGCGGGTCACGTTCCCACTGCTCGCCCCGGGCCTCGTGGCGACGGGCGTGTTCGGCTTCATCCAGGCGTGGAACGAGTTCGTGATCGCGCTCGTACTGAACGCGCGACCCGAGATGATGACCCTGCCGGTGTGGCTGCGCACCTTCCTCGTCGCCAACGGCACCACGAACTGGGCGGCGATCATGGCGGGCTCCACGCTCATGGCGATCCCCGTGATCGTGTTCTTCCTGATCGTGCAGGGACGCATGACGAGCGGCCTCGTGAGCGGGGCGGTGAAGGGGTGAGCACCATGACGACGGATGCCGCGACCGGCGACCTGCGCCGCGACATCCTGACCACGCTGCTGCCCGGATTCACGGGGCCGACGGCGCCCGAGTGGCTGCTCGGCCTGCTCGCCGAAGGGCTCGGGGGAGTGTGCCTGTTCGCCACGAACGTGCGCACGCCCGGCCGGCTCCGCCGGCTCACCGCGAGCCTGCGCGCCGCGAACCCGCACGCCGTCGTGGCCATCGACGAGGAGGGCGGCGACGTCACCCGGCTCTTCGCCGACCGTGGTGCGCCGTACCCGGGCAACGCCGTGCTCGGCCGCATCGACGACGAGTCCCTGACGCGCGAGATCGGCCGCGCCGTGGGCGACGCCCTCGTCGAGGTCGGGTGCACCATGACGTTCGCACCCGACGCCGACATCAACTCGAATCCGCTGAACCCGGTGATCGGCGTCCGCAGCTTCGGCGCGACCCCCGCGCTCGTCGCCCGGCACACCGCCGCGTGGATCGAGGGCGTGCAGTCGACGGGCATCGCCGCGAGCGCCAAGCACTTCCCGGGCCACGGCGACACCGCGACTGACTCGCACCTGGCGCTGCCCGTCGTCGACCTGCCGCTCGAGCGGCTCCGCGAGCGCGAGCTGGCACCGTTCCGCGCGGCGATCGCGGCCGGCACGCGCACGATCATGACCTCCCACATCCTGCTGCCGCAGCTCGACGCGGAGCAGCCCGCCACCCTGTCTCCCCGCATCCTGCACGGCCTGCTCCGCGGGGAGCTGGGCTTCGAGGGCGTCATCGTCTCCGACGCGCTCGACATGGCCGGGGCGAGCGGCGTGCACGGCATCCCCGAGGCGGCCGTGCGCGCACTCGCCGCCGGCTGCGACCTCCTGTGCATCGGCACGGGCAACACCGCCGACCAGCTCGCCGAGATCGTCGCGGCGATCGAGGCCGCGATCGAGGCCGGCCGCCTGCCGGCCGAACGGGTGGCGGATGCCGCGGCCCGCGTGCGGGCGCTCGCACCGGCGTCCGACGCCGAGTCGGGAGCCGACACGAGCGCCGACCTGCCCGCCGACCTCGGCGCGCGCATCGCGTCGTCGTTCCACGAGGCGCCCGGCGCCCTCGAGCGCCTCGCGGGTGCGGGGCGCCTCGGCACCGTCGTCCGCATCGACACGGCGGCGAACATCGCCGTGGGCGAGGTGCCGTGGGGGCCGTTCGCCCTCGTCGCCGCTCCCGACCCGAGCCGCCCGGCGCCGATCTGGCTGACGGAGGCCGCGATCGTGCCGGTCGACGCGTCGACGCCGCTCGCCGACCCGACCGGCCTCGCCGGGCCCGTGCTCGTCGTGGGCAAGGACCTGCACCGGCATCCGTTCGCCGTCGACGCGATCGAGCGCCTGCGCGCGGTGCGCGACGACGTCGTGACCGCCGACCTGGGCTGGCCGAGCGACGACCTCGCGCTCGCCGACGTCGCGACGTTCGGTGCGTCGCGGTCGGTCGCCGAGGCGTTCGCCGAGCGCATCGACGGTGCCCTGCGCACGACGCCGGCGGAGGCCTCGTGAGGCTCGGCATCGACATCGGCGGCACGAAGACCGCGGCCGTCGCGATCGGCGACGACGGCGCCCTCAGCGACCAGGTGCGCATGCCCACGGGCTTCGGCGCCGATGCGGTCGTCGAGACCGCGCTGCGCACGGTCGAGCGGATGTCGCAGCTCGCCGGCGTCGACGCGCATGCCTTCCACTCCATCGGCATCGGCATCCCCGGCTCGGTCGACAGCGCGACCGGCCGCGTCGCGCACGCCGTCAACCTGGGCCTCGAGGGCCTCGACCTGGGCCCGCGCCTGGCCGACCGCCTCGGCGTCGACGTGCGCGTCGAGAACGACGTGAACGCCGCCGCGCTCGGCGCCCACCACCTGCTCGGCCTCGCCGACGGGCAGCGGGCGCACTCGATGGCCTACCTCAACCTCGGCACCGGACTCGCGGCGGGCATCGTCCTCGACGGGCACCTGCTCCGCGGCCGCCGCGGCGTCGCGGGCGAGATCGGCCACATCCCCGTCGACCCGGCCGGTGCGCCCTGCCCGTGCGGCCAGCGCGGCTGCCTCGAGACCGTCGCGTCGGGGTCCGCGCTCGCCGCGATGTGGCCGAGCGAGCACAAGCATCCGAGCCTCGAGCTCTTCGACCGGGCCGACGCCGGCGACGCCGCCGCGGTCGCCGTGCGCGACCGGTTCCTCACCGGCGTCGCATCGGCGGTGCGGCTGCTCGCGCTCACGACCGACGTCGACGACATCGTCATCGGCGGCGGGCTCGCCGCGCTCGGCGACCGCCTGCTCGTCGGCACGCGGCGCGTGCTCGCCGACTGGACGGCCTCGTCGCCGTTCCTCGCCTCGCTCGACCTCGCGTCCCGCGTGCAGGTCATCCCGCGCGGCTTCCCCGCCGCGGCCGTCGGCGCCGCGCTCGTCGGCGACGAGCCGGCGCCATCCGGCGGAGCCGAACCGCTCCGCACGCCCGCGATCCAGGAGGAGGTGCCCGCATGGCCGAGGTCGTGATCGTCGGTTCGGAGGAGGAGGCCGGAGAGCTCGCGGCATCCGCGCTCGTCGACCTCGTGCGCTCGCGACCCGACGCGGTGCTGGGGCTCGCGACCGGGTCGACGCCGCTGTCGACCTATCGGGCGCTCGCCCGGCGCCTGCGCGACGACGGCCTCGACGTGTCGCGCGTGCGCGGGTTCGCGCTCGACGAGTACGTGGGACTGCCGCCCGGGCACCCCGAGTCGTACCGCGCGGTCATCACGCGCGAGGTGGTGGAGCCGCTCGGGCTCACGCCGTCCCTCGTGCGCGTGCCGAACGGCGACCCCGATACGATCCGCACGGCGGCCGACGACTACGAGCGCGCCATCGCCGAGGCGGGCGGCGTCGACCTGCAGATCCTCGGCATCGGCCGAACCGGGCACATCGGGTTCAACGAGCCCGGCTCCTCGCTCGCCTCGCCCACCCGCGTGAAGACGCTCACCGAGCAGACCCGCGCCGACAACGCGCGCTTCTTCGACTCGCCCGACGACGTGCCCGTGCACTGCATCACCCAGGGCATCGGCACGATCCTCCGGGCTCGGCACCTCGTGCTGCTCGCGTTCGGGGCGGCGAAGGCGCGCGCGCTCGCCGACGCGGTCGAGGGCCCGGTGTCGGCGAGCCGGCCCGGCTCGGCCATCCAGCTGCACCCGCACGCGACCGTGATCGTCGACGAGGCCGCGGCCGCCGAACTCGAGCACGCCGACTACTACCGGCACGCGTGGGCGAACAAGCCCGACTGGCAGGGCATCTGACGTCGCCGGTGGACGGACGCGCGTGGACGGGTGACGGATGCCGCGGCATCCGTCACCGCGGTTAGGCTTGAACCTCGTGACCGACGCCACGCCCGACACGCCCCAGGTGGGCTTCAACGACCTGCTGCGGTTCCTGCTCGAGGTCTTCGCGATCGTGACCCTCGGCATCTTCGGGTTCGTCGCGTTCGAGCTGCCGTGGCCGGGCGTGCTGCTCGGCATCGGCCTGCCGCTCGCCGCGATCCTGCTGTGGGCCCTGTTCCGATCGCCGAAGGCCGTGTTCCGCGTCGACCCGTTCGTGAAGGCGCTCGTGGAGATCGCCGTGTTCTCGAGCGCGGCGATCGCGTGGTGGGTCATGGGCCAGCCCGTGATCGCGGTCGTGTTCGCGGTGGTCGCCGCGGTCAGCGGCGTCATCAACGGACGCCGCGAGTTCCGCTGATCCGGCGGCGCCGGCTGCCTCCGGTGGTCGAGGAGCGCCGGAGGCGCGTACCGATACCCGCGCGCCTCAGCGGAAGATGACGGTGCGCTGCCCGTCGAGCAGCACGCGCCGCTCGGCGAACCACTTCACGGCCTGCGAAAGCGTGCGGCTCTCCTCGTCCTGGCCGATCGCGACGAGTTCCGCGACCGAGCGCGAGTGGTCCACGCGCACGACGTTCTGCTCGATGATCGGGCCCTCGTCGAGGTCGCTCGTGACGAAGTGCGCGGTCGCGCCGATGAGCTTCACGCCTCGGGCGTGCGCCTGGCGGTACGGGTTCGCGCCCTTGAAGCCGGGCAGGAACGAGTGGTGGATGTTGATGCACCGGCCGGCGAGCGCGTCGCACAGCTCGGGGGAGAGGATCTGCATGTAGCGGGCGAGCACGACGAGCTCGATGTCGTGCTCCTCGACCGCATCGAGGATCCGCCGCTCGAACGCCGCCTTCGTCTCGGGCGAGACGACCGCCTCGGACTCGAACGGCACGCCGTAGAAGTCGACCAGGTCGCGCAGCGTGCCGTGGTTCGAGAGCACGAGCGGGATCTCGACGGGCAGCTGGCCCGCGCGCTGGCGGAAGAGCAGGTCGTTGACGCAGTGCCCGGCGGTCGACGCGAGCACGAGGGTGCGCAGCGGCCGGCCCACCTCGTCGAGGTGCAGGTCCATCTGCCAGCGCTCCCGCACGGGCGCAAGAGCGGCTTCGAGCTCGGCCCGGTCGGCGGGCGACTCCACCTGCACGCGCATGAAGAACCGGCCGGTGTCGTGGCTCGCGAACTGCTGGCTCTCGGTGATGTTGCCGCGCGCGGCGACGATCGCGCCGCTCACCGCGTGGACGATCCCGGGGCCGTCGGTGCAGCTCAGCGTGACGACCCAGTGGTTCAGGTGCGTGCCCGTGGCATCCGCGGTCTCGGTGGCATCCGTGATCATCCGGACAGCGTACCCGGCGGTCGCGCGACGTTTCGGGCGTTCAGGCGACGCACGGATGCCACGCGGTAGACTGCTCGCGGTCGTGCGGTCACCGCCGGCCCCGGGCGCGCACGTGAGCGCGTAGTCGACCCGCCGCAGGCATCGCCGCGAGCGGGGAACGCCGTCGGATGAACCTCATGCCGATCACCTCATCGTCGCGCGTCGCCGCGACCCCCACCGCCGCCCTGCCGTGGAAGCCGCTCATCGCGCTCGCCTCGGCGGTGTTCCTGTCCATCACCATCGAGATGATCCCGATGGGCCTGCTCCCCGAGATGAGCGCCGACCTCGGCGTCGGCGAGCCGCTCGTGGGCCTGCTCGTCTCGGTCTTCGCGTTCGCCGTCGTCGTGACGTCCGCCCCGCTCACCGCGCTCACCCGACGGATGCCGCGGCGCACGCTGCTCACGGCCGTGCTCGTCCTGCTCGGCCTCACGAGCATCGCGAGCGCGCTCGTGCCCGAGTACTGGATGCTCGTCGCCGTGCGCGTGCTCGGCGGCGTCGCCCACGGCGTGTTCTGGGCGCTCGTGGGCGCCTACCCGGCCCGCCTCGTGGCCCACGGTCAGCTCGGCCGCGCCGTGTCGACGGTGCTCGGCGGCGGGACGATCGCCCTCATCGCGGGCGTGCCGATCTCGACCGCGCTCGGTCAGGCCCTCGGCTGGCGGCCGGTGTTCGCGCTCGTGGGCGTGCTCACGCTGGTGGGCGCGCTGGTGGTGCGCGCGGTGCTGCCGACGGATGCCGCGGCGCCGGCCGCGACCCGTCCGGCGACCGGCTCCACGGCCGCGATCCGCGTCTCGGAGGCCGGCGGCATGGCGGCCGTGCTCGCGGTGTGCGTCGTCACGGCGGTCGTGATGATCGGCCAGTACGCCGCCCTCACCTACGTCGCGCCGATCCTCACCGACGTCGTCGGCGCCGCGCCCGAGGCGGTCGCCCCGCTGCTGTTCGCGTCGGGGCTCGCCGGCGCCGCGGGCCTCGTGGTCGCGGGCAGCCCGATCGCCCGCAACAGCGTGCGCGCCCTCGTGGTCGCGATGACCGCGATCGCCATCGCCCTGGTGGTGATGGCCGCCGAGCCCGGCCTGTCGCCGGCCGTCATCGCCTACACCGCGTGGGGCTTCGCGTTCGGCGCGGTGCCGCCGCTGCTGCAGACGCGCCTGCTCCAGGCCGCCCCGCCCGAGCGACGTGACGCGGCCAGCGCCCTCTACACGACCGCGTTCAACATCGGCATCGGCGGCGGCGCGCTCCTCGGCGGGCTGCTGTTCGGCGCGTTCGGCGTGGGTGCGGTTCCGCTCGCGTACGCCGTCATGCTCGTCGCGGCATCCGTGATCGTCGTCGTGTCGTCGACGCGCGCGGCGGCCGGTCGCGCCCGCGTCGCCGCGGCGACCGGCTCGATCACGCCCTCGGCGTAGGGGGCCGATACACCCCGAACCGACCTCCTCGGCCAGATCACGGAATGCTCCCAGCGGGCTCACGGGTTCCGGGAGGCAGGATGAGATCGCGGCCGGAGTTCGGGCCGGCCGCGGTCGGCACGACCCGCATCGGGGGAACGAGGCGCGGGTTCGACACGCGGGCCGGGCGAGCGGAGACGAAGGGGAGCAGGCCTCCGCCCCGGCCCGAAGCCGACCGACGCCCGCGCCGCGGGACCGCGGGGATCAGACCAGTCGCGCGCCCGCGCCCCAGACCGCGGTCACGGCGAGGTCGTCGTCGAGCAGCACCGCGTCGGCGGCGTATCCCACGTCGAGCCGACCGAGGTCGTGCGCGCGACCGACGGCCGCCGCGGGCGTCTCGGTGAGGGCGGTCACCGCGTCCGCGAGCCCGATGCCGCACTCGAGCACGGCGCGGCGGAGCGCGGCATCCTGCGTCAGCGTCGAGCCGGCGATCGCCCCGCCCTCGGCGAGGCGCGCGATGCCGTCGACCACGTCGACCTCGAGCGACCCGAGCACATACCGGCCGTCCGCCGATCCGGTCGCGGCCATGGCATCCGTCACGAGCGCCACCCGGCCCGCCGCCCCCGCGAACGCGAGGCGCACGACGTCGGGATGCACGTGCACGCCGTCGTTGATGACCTCGAGCGTGACGTGGTCGGCGTGCATGGCCGCGACCACGGGACCCGGCGCGCGGTGGTGGATGCCGCGCATGCCGTTGAACGCATGCGTGAGGATGCTCGCGCCCGCCTCGAACGCCGCGAGGGCGGTCGCGAAGTCCGCGCCGGTGTGGCCGAGCGCGACGGCGACCCCCGCGTCGACGAACCGCGCCGTCGCCTCGCCCGCCCCGTCGTGCTCGGGCGCGATCGTGATCTGCCGCAGCGTGCCCGCGGCCGCGTCCAGCAGCCGGTCGACGGATGCCGCATCCGCCCGCCGCAGGCGCGCCGGGTCGTGGGCCCCGCGGAAGTCGTGGTCGAGGAACGGCCCCTCGAGGTGCGACCCGAGCACGAGCGGGTCGGATGCCGCGACGCGGGCGATCGCCCCGAGGCGGCCCTCGAGCTCGTCGATGCCCGCCGTCACGAGCGACACGACGCTGCGGGTCGTGCCGTGTGCGCGATGCGTCGCGAGCACCGTGCGGATCGCGTCCTCGCCGTCGTCGGCGGCGGCGCCGCCCCCGCCGTGGCAGTGCAGGTCGATGAACCCGGGTACGAGCCACCGACCCGCGGCATCCGTCACGGTCACGCCCCCGTCGGCGGCGCCGTCGCGGGGGAGGCCGTCGCGCCATCCGTCGCCGACGCTGCGTGCGGCGACCCGGTCGCCGTCGAACCGCACCCAGGCCTCGGGCACGACGTCGCCCCCGGACACGAGGCGGGCGGAGTGGATCACGTCGACGCGCGGGGAGCTCACCCGCTCACGTTATCCCGCTGCGCGCGTCGGCGGATGACGCACGGCGTGCGGTCGCGGCATCCGTTGGTATGCTTGCGAGCGTCGCGACTGGCGTTGAGATGGGTGACCATCGGGGAGCGACTGGCACGGACCGACCGCACGCCTGGGCCGGTACGCGAAGCCTCGGGGCGCGAGTCGCGCACGAGGCGATTTCCGCAGGTCCGCATGTCATCTTCGAAGGAGCCAGTCTTGGCCGAATCACTCTCCACCGTCGCGCCCGGCACCGCCGCCGGCGCCGACTCCGTCTTCAACAAGCCGCTCGCCGAGGTCGACCCCGAGATCGCCGAGGTGCTCGAGCAGGAGCTGAACCGCCAGCGCCACACGCTCGAGATGATCGCGAGCGAGAACTTCGTGCCGGTGTCGGTCCTGCAGTCGCAGGGCTCGGTGCTCACCAACAAGTACGCCGAGGGCTACCCGGGCCGCCGCTACTACGGCGGCTGCGAGTACGTGGATGTCGCCGAGTCGCTCGCCATCGAGCGCGCCAAGTCGCTGTTCGGCGCCGAGTACGCCAACGTGCAACCCCACTCGGGTGCGACCGCGAACGCGGCCGTGCTGTCGGCGATCGCGACGCCCGGCGACACCATCCTCGGCCTCGAGCTCGCGCACGGCGGCCACCTCACGCACGGCATGAAGCTGAACTTCTCGGGCAAGCTCTACAACGCCGTGTCGTACGGCGTCGACCCCGAGACGTTCCTCGTCGACATGGACGCGCTGCGCGACAAGGCCAAGGAGACCAAGCCGCAGGTCATCATCGCCGGCTGGTCGGCGTACCCGCGCCACCTCGACTTCGCCGCGTTCCGCGAGATCGCCGACGAGGTCGGCGCGAAGCTCTGGGTCGACATGGCCCACTTCGCCGGACTCGTCGCCGCGGGCCTGCACCCGTCGCCCGTGCCGCACGCCGACGTCGTCTCGACCACCGTGCACAAGACCATCGGCGGCCCCCGCTCGGGCCTCATCGTCTCGCGCGACACCGAGCTGGCGAAGAAGCTGAACTCGAACGTTTTCCCCGGCCAGCAGGGCGGCCCGCTGATGCACGTGATCGCCGCGAAGGCGACCGCGTTCAAGATCGCGGCCTCCGAGGAGTTCAAGGACCGCCAGGCGCGCACCATCTCGGGTGCGAAGCTGCTCGCGTCGCGCCTCACCGCCGACGACTCGCGCGCCGCGGGCGTCGACGTGCTCACGGGCGGCACCGACGTGCACCTCGTGCTCGCCGACCTCCGCACGTCGGAGCTCGACGGCCAGCAGGCGGAGGACCGCCTGCACGAGGTCGGCATCACCGTGAACCGCAACGCGGTGCCGTTCGACCCGCGTCCGCCGATGGTGACGTCGGGCCTGCGCATCGGCACGCCCGCGCTCGCGACGCGCGGGTTCGGCGACGCCGAGTTCGCCGAGGTCGCCGACATCATCGCGCTGGCGCTGCAGCCGTCGGCGGATGTCGCGGCGCTCCGCTCGCGCGTCGAGGCGCTGACCGAGGCGTTCCCGCTCTACCCGGGGCTGCAGCAGTAGTCTCGCGGAGCTCCGGGTCCGGCCTGCCCCATCGTGGTCCGGCCGGACCCGGAGCCTCCGGCATCCCGTCGCAGCGAAGGAGTCCGCTCCCGACACGCCGCCCGCGGCATCCGCCCCACGGCGTGTCGGCTCGGATCTCCTTCATCCCGCTCCGCTGACCAGCTCGGAAGAGGTACCCACATGACCGCGATCACCCTCGACGGCGTCGCCACGGCGTCGGCCGTGAAGTCCGAGCTGGCGTCGCGCATCGCCGAGTTGCGCGCCCACGGGGTGGTGCCGGGGCTCGGCACGCTGCTCGTCGGCGACGACCCGGCGTCGCGGTCGTACGTGGCCGGCAAGCACCGCGACTGCGCCGAGGTCGGGATCGAGTCGATCCGCGTGGACCTGCCCGCGTCGGCGACCACGGCCGATGTGCGTGCGGCGATCCGCGACCTGAACGGGGCTCGCGAGGTCACGGCCTACATCGTGCAGCTGCCGCTGCCGACGGGGCACGACGAGAACGCGATGCTGGAGCTCATCGACCCCGACAAGGACGCCGACGGACTGCACCCCACGAACCTCGGCCGCCTGGTGCTCGGCATCGAGGGCGACCTGCAGTCCCCGCTGCCGTGCACGCCCGCCGGCATCGTCGAGATGCTGCAGCGGTACGAGGTGCCGATCCGCGGGCGGCACGTCGCGGTGATCGGTCGCGGACTCACGGTCGGCCGTCCCCTCGGCCTGCTCTTCACCCGCAAGGGGCTGGATGCCACGGTCACCTTGACCCATTCGCGCACGGTCGACGTGGCCGACGAGGTGCGTCGCGCCGACATCGTCGTCGCCGCGGTGGGCGTGCCGCACATGGTGAAGCCCGACTGGATCAAGCCGGGTGCGGCGGTGCTCGACGTGGGGATCACGCGCGTGGCCGACGAGGAGACGGGCAAGGGGCGGCTCACCGGCGACGTTGATCCCGAGGTCGCGTCGGTCGCCGGTCACCTGTCGCCGAACCCCGGCGGTGTCGGCCCGATGACGCGGGCGATGCTGCTCGCGAACGTGGTGAAGGCGGCGGAGCTCCGGCTCAGCAGCCGCTGACCGCTACCCGCATCCCGGGCTGCCCGGGTGCGTGGTGCACGGCCCGGTGACGAGCACGGTGTCGAAGTCGCCGACGAGCACCGGCTGCGGCGTGCCCTGGACGACGAGCGTGCCGTCGATCCACCGCCAGGCCGACCCGTCGAAGCGGTACTCGGCGACGTAGGTCACGTCGAGCCGGGCGGTGTGCTCGCCCTTGCTGCGATAGACGTGGCTCGTCGGCGTGGCGGTGAACTCGCGCTGGCCGAGCTCGGCCCAGGTCGCACCGGGACCGGCGCTGCCGACGGTCGCGCCGTCGGAGTACATCCAGCGGTAGCCGACCGGGTGGAACCGCACCTGCACTGGTCGGGCGAAGAGCGTGCCCGATCGCGTCACGGTGCCGGCCTCAGCGACGGCGTTCGCCGGGAGGTCGACGACCGCCCAACCCGCCGGCTCAGCGGTGTGCTCGTGCGGCGCCGGCTGGAACGTGGCGACGTCGCGAAGCGTCACGGCCGGCTCGCCCGCCGGCGGGGTCGGCTCGGCGCCGGTGAAGAAGCAGTCGGTCGGGTTCGTGGGACTGCAGATGTCGCGCGGGGGAGCGGCGGGGCGAGTGGGTTCGGTGGTGCCGCCGAAGCCGATCCCCTCGGCGACTTGGCCCGGGTCGGGGCTGTGGCCGTCGACCGGTCGCGAGTCCGTGCCGGGACGCGTGTACTGACCACCGACAGCGGCACCGTTTGCACCATCCTCATCCTGAGCAAACCAGCCGCTCAGTACTGAGTCTCCGTCGAGCGGTTCGTCCGCGAAGGAGGGCTCAGCGATCGAAAGCGCGAATACCAAACCTGCCGCGACTACTGGCAGAACGAATTGTCGTCCCATTCCTCGGATCCAGTCAAAATGAGCGTCTTTGAGTTCTCGTCGGCGGGCTCGAACCATGCAAGAGTCGCGCTGAGTGTCGGGCGGTCCGGTGAGGTGATGTCGTTCCCTTCGGAGTCCAGAATGCGAACATCGGAGTAGTCGCGGCATAGGTAAGCGGACACAGCCGAGGGAGAGTGCTCGGCCAACTTAGCCCCGAAGATCCGGGCTTCGCCGCTTGACCGGATCTCCGCCTCGGCGATGGACTCAAACTCCGTGATGTAGCCGGGGGCGATTTCCTTGGACACGTACGGTCGAATGCGGTCGGGATCCTTTCCGCCTTCTGCGGAGATCAGTGCCGACATCTCGCTATACGCCTCATACGCCTCCACCGCCGCCGCGAGCGCCTCCTCGTCCGACGCGAAGATGGGCTCGTCGGTCGCGGCGGCGGACGGGGCGGTCGTGGAGGCGCGGGGCGCGTCGCCGTCCGGCGAGGCGCAGGCGGCGGTGCCGAGCAGCAGGGCGCACGACAGCACGGCGGCGGTGGCGCGGGGGTGCGGCATCCGTCTCGAGGGCCTGGCGGGGGAGGCTTCGGGCATGCGCTCCACCGTAGGCGACGGCGGCGCGGCGGGAGGAGGTTATCCCCAGCGCACGGGGGTGCGGCGGCATCCGCTCGCTGCCTGAACGACGTCGGACGTTCACCGGGCGTGCACCGGGCGGACGAACGGCGCGCATAGGTTCGCGGCATGAGCACCGACCTCACCGAGGCGACCGCCGCCGGCGCGAGCGCGAGGGGACTCGCTCGGAACGGTGCCGGCGGGTCGGGGGACCTCGCCGGCGCGCCGGGCGACCGCGCCACGACCGGCGGCGGGTCGGGAGGGGACGCGCCGGCGCGCACGGCCGTCGCGATCGTCCCGGCGCGCGGCGGCTCGCAGGGGCTGCCCGGCAAGAACGTCGCCCGTGTCGGCGGCGTGCCGCTCGTCGCCCGCGCCGTGCACGCCGCGCTCGCCGCGGAGCGCATCGGACGCGTCGTCGTCACGACCGACGACGACGAGATCGCTGACGTCGCACGCGCAGCCGGCGCCGAGGTGGTCGCGCGACCCGCCGAACTCGCGAACGCCACCGCGTCGAGCGAGTCGGCGCTGCTCCACGCGCTCGAGGTGCTCGACCTGGTGTCGCCCTCCGCGGCCGCGAGCCGCTCGCCCCAGGCGCCGGCGCTGGCGCACGTCACGGTCTTCATCCAGGCGACGTCGCCGTTCATCGACCCCGCCGACCTCGACGCGGCCGTCTCCCGGGTGGAGCGCGGTGAGCGCGACGTGGTGTTCGCGGCCACGCCGACGCACGGTTTCCTCTGGCGCGAACGCGCCGACGACGCCGACGGGGCCAGTGCGGTCGGCGTCAACCACGACCCGGGCAACCGCCCGCGGCGGCAGGACCGGGCGCCCGAGTACCTCGAGACCGGCGCGTTCTACGCGCTCCGCACCGACGGGTTCACCGCGGCCCGGCACCGGTTCTTCGGTCGCACCGGCATCCAGCCGGTGCACCCCGACCTCGCGATCGAGATCGACGACGCGGCCGACCTCGCCCGGGCGCGCGCGCTCGCCCCGCGCATCGACCGCCGGCTCGCCGGTGCGCTCGCCGCGGCGCAGGCCGCGCGGGCTGCCGGCAGCGGCGCGACCGCGGCCGGCGGCGCGGCGTGGCCGGCCGACCCGCGGCATCCGTTCATCGACGTCGACGCGGTCGTCACCGACTTCGACGGCGTGCACACCGACGACACCGCCGGCCTCGACGAGCTCGGCCGCGAGTCGGTGCGCGTGTCTCGGGCCGACGGCGCGGGCGTGGCGCGGCTGCGCGACGCCGGCATTCCCGTTCTCATCCTCTCCGCCGAGGCGAACCCGGTCGTGAGCCGCCGCGCCGAGAAGCTCGGCGTCGGCTGCGTGCAGGGGCTCGCCGACAAGGGCACCGCGCTCCGCGAGTGGGCGGCGACGCGCGGCATCCGCCTCGACCGCATCGCGTACCTCGGCAACGACCGCGGCGACATCCCCGCGCTCGACCTCGTGGGCTGGCCCGTGGCCGTGCCGGATGCCGCGCCCGAGGCGCTCGCCCGCGCCCGGCACGTGCTGCAGCGCCACGGCGGTCACGGTGCGGTGCGCGAGCTGGCCGAGCTCGTGCTCGCCGCCCGCGAGGCCGGGGCGGTCGCGGCGACCGCGACGCGTGGCGGCGCGGCCCACGGCGCCGCGGCATCCGTCGACGACGACTGGCGCGGCGAACGCGACGCCCGCGCCGCCGCCCGCGAGGCGCGCGAGCTGGAGCCCGCCCACCCGACCCGGCTGCAGCGCGAGGCGATCGCCGCGGCATCCGCTCACCCGCCCGCCGCGCCGCCGGCGCCGGAACCCGCCC
Source organism: Agromyces sp. C10 (assembly GCF_023217995.1). Lineage (NCBI taxonomy): Bacteria > Bacillati > Actinomycetota > Actinomycetes > Micrococcales > Microbacteriaceae > Agromyces > Agromyces sp. C10. The sequence continues at coordinate 99,872 of NZ_JALPSX010000008.1, forward strand.
CCGCACCCTGAACGAGAGCGAGCCCACATGTCCGTGCGCATCGGCCACGCCGCCATCGGCGAGTACGAGCCCGTCTACGTCATCGCCGAGATCGGCCTGAACCACAACGGCGACGTCGAGCTCGCCAAGCGGCTCATCGAGGTCGCCGCGCGGGCCGGCGCGCAGGCGGTGAAGTTCCAGAAGCGCACGCCCGACCTCTCGACGCCCGAGCACATGAAGCTCACGCCCCGCGAGACGCCGTGGGGCACCATGACCTACCTCGAGTACCGGCACCGCGTCGAGTTCGGCCGCGACGAGTACGCGGCGATCGCCGACCACGCCTCGCTGCACGGGCTCGACTGGTTCGCGTCGCCGTGGGACGCGCCCGCCGTCGCCGACCTCGAGTCGTACGGCGTCGTCGCGCACAAGATCGCGTCGGCATCGGTCACCGACCTCGAGCTGCTTGAGGCGGTGCGCGACACCGGCAAGCCGGTCATCCTCTCGACGGGCATGTCGACCCTCGACGAGATCGACCGCGCGGTCACCGTGCTCGGCACCGAGAACCTCGTCATCATGCACGCCACCTCGAGCTACCCGATGCCGCCCGAGGAGGCGAACCTGCTCATGATCCCCGCGCTGAAGCGCCGCTTCCCTGGGGTCCCGATCGGCTACTCCGGGCACGAGCGCGGCCTGCAGATCTCGCTCGCGGCCGTCGCACTCGGCGCCGTGGCCGTCGAGCGGCACATCACCCTCGACCGCACCATGTGGGGCTCCGACCACTCGGCCTCGCTCGAGCCGCAGGGCCTCGACCACCTCGTGCGCGACATCCGCATCATCGGCGAGGCGCTCGGCGACGGCATCAAGCGCGTCTACCCGGGCGAGGAGGCGCCGAAGGCCAAGCTCCGCCGGGTGCTCGCGTGACGGATGCCGCGACGCGCGACGCGCGCGGAGGCCGCCGACTGCTCGTCGTCGCCGACTCCGACTCGTACGTGAAGTGGGGCGCCGCCCTCGCATCGACCCTGCCGAGCGGATGGCGCACCCGCCTGATGGTCATCGCCTCGCCCGTGCAGCCGAGCCCGCGGCAGCTCGCCGATGCGCTCGCCGGCTCCGCGTTCACCACGGATGCCGCGCACGTGCGCCACCTCGACGACCTCGACGCCGAGCTCGACGCGTTCGACCCGCACGCGGTGCTGCTCTCGCTGCGTGGACCGTTCGTCCGCGTCGTCGCACCACGCCTGAACGCCCGCCCGAACCGGCCGGTGCTCCTCAGCGGATTTCCCGGCCTCACCATCCCGGCCGTGCCGAAGGCCGTCGTCTACCGCGAGCAGACCGACCTCGTCGTGCTGCACAGCCGCCGCGAGGTGCGCGAGTTCGAGGCGAACGCGTGGGCGCTCGGCGTCGACCGGATGTTCGGGCTCGCCACCCTCCCGTTCCTCGCGACGGACGACCGCGAGGCACCCGGGCGCGAGCGCACCGATCTCGTCTTCGCTGCGCAGGCCAAGGTGCCCGCCGAGCGCGCCGACCGCGTGAAGCTGCTCGCCGCGCTCGCCGAACTCGCCCGGCGCCGCCCCGAGCACCGCGTCGTCGTCAAGGTGCGCGCCCGCGCGGGAGAGGCGCAGACCCACGCCGAGGAGCACGACTACGCCGACCTGCTCGCCGACCTCGACCGCGTGCCCGCCAACCTCGTCGTCGAGGACGGCCCGATGGCCGCGCACCTCGCCCGGGCCGCCGCGCTCGTCACGGTGAGCTCGACCGCCGCCCTCGAGGCGATCGCCCTCGACCTGCCCGTACTCCTCGTCGACGACTTCGGCGTCTCGCCGGCGATGATCAACACCGTGTTCGAGGGTGCCGGCGTGTTCGGGTCGACGACCGACCTCGTCGCGGGTCGGTTCCGGTACGCGGATGCCGCGTGGCTGGCCGACAACTACTTCCACGAGCCGCACGAGTCCGATTGGGCCCGGCGGCTCACCGCGCTCGTCGAGGCGCGGGAGATCGTGCCGCTGCCACCGCTGGAACGCCGCCACGACCTGTGGGGCGGCGCGCTCCGTGCGGCGTTCGAGCGCCGGCGCATGCTGGGCGCGTTCGACCGCTCGCTCGCGGGCACGCTCGCGTGGGGCATCGGCGTGCCGGTGCGGGCCGTCGTGCGCCGCGTCCGGCGGGTGCGGCGAGGACTGCGGCGCTGGACGGCGACGGATGCGGCGCGAGCCGCCACGGCGGTCGCACCCGTCCACGGTTCGGCCGCGGCATCCGCCGCGACGCCCACCGCGACGCCCAGCCGGGACGAGACCGTCGGGGCCGGCTCGCGCGACTGATCAGTCGACGGGCGCCGTGTGCCGGTCGACGTGCGCGAGGTACGCCTCGGCGTTGCGGCGGATGCCGGCCTGCTCCTCGGGCGTCAACTCGCGGCGCACCTTGGCGGGCACCCCCGCGACGAGCGAGCCCGGCGGCACCACCGTGCCCTCGAGCACGACCGCGCCGGCCGCCACGAGCGAGCCCGCGCCGATCACCGCCCCGTTGAGCACGGTCGCGCTCATGCCGATGAGGCAGTCGTCCTCGACGGTGCAGCCGTGCAGCACCGCGCGATGGCCGACCGAGACGCCCGAGCCGATCGTGACCGGATAGCCGGCGTCGACGTGGCAGACCACGCCGTCCTGCAGGTTCGAGCGCTCGCCGAGGGTGATCGGCTCGGCCTCGGCGCGGAGCACCGCCGTGTACCAGACGCTCGACCGCGCGGCCAGGCGCACCTGGCCGACGATCACGGCGCCCGGCGCGACGAACGCGGTGTCGTCGATGTCGGGCGCGGGCACGTCGGCGATGGTCAGGATCCGGGCGGACGGGTCGGCGGCGGTCATGCGCCCCAGCCTAGGCCCGCTCCGTCAGCGACGGCGGCCCGCGCGAAGACGGATGCCGCGCACCGCCGCCCCGACCGCGAACACCGCCACGCCCGCCGCGATCGAGACGAGCGGAAGCGTCATCACGAGCACGACGCATCCGATCGCGCCGGACCACGACACCCAGCGCGGCACCAGCCGCTCGGCGGCGGGCTGCGTCAGCGCCGACCAGTTCGCGACGAGGTAGTACACGAGCACGCCGAACGACGAGAACCCGATCGCGCCGCGCAGATCGGCGATGAGGACGAGCACGATGACCGCCGCGCCGACGGCGAGCTCGGCGACGTGCGGCACGCCGAACCGTCGGTGCACCCGGGTGAGCGGATGCGGCAGCTCCCCGTCGCGCGCCATCGCGAAGCTCGTCCGGCCGACCCCGGCGATGAGGGCGAGCAGCGACCCGAGCGCGGCGACCCCCGCGGCGACGCGGACGACGGGGTCGGCCCAGGCCCAGCCGGCCGCGACGACCACGTCGGCGAGCGGCGCGGGCGATCCGGCGAGGGCGACGGCGCCGAGCGACCCGAGCGCGGCGGTGCCGACCGCCGCGTAGACGACGACCACGACGCCGAACGCGACGCCGATCGCGCGTGGGATGGTGCGCGTCGGATCGCGCACCTCCTCGCCGAGCGTCGCGATGCGGGCGTAGCCGGCGAAGGCGAAGAAGATCAGGGCGGCGGCCTGCAGCACGCCGTAGGGGCCGGGTGCCGCCGCGAGCCCGGTCGATCCGGCCGCGGCCGCCCCACCCCACCCCGCCTCCGCGATCGTCGCGACGCCGGCGGCCACGACCACGACCAGCACCGCGAGCACGGCCGACACGATCACGGTCGCCGCGCGCGCCGTCCGCGTGACCCCCAGCACGTTGACGCCCACGAGCACGACGACCGCGGCGATCGCGACCGGCTTCTGCCAGGGCGCGGGCACGAGGTAGGCGGCGGCGGTCAGCGCCATGGCCGCGCAACTGGCGGTCTTGCCGACCACGAACCCCCAGCCGGCGAGGAACCCGGGCCAGGCGCCGAGCCGTTCCCGCCCGTACCGGTACGCGCCGCCGGCCTCGGGATGACGCACCGCCAGCTGCGCGGTCGACCCGGCGTTCGCGAACGCGACGAACGCCGCGACGACCAGCCCGGCGAGGAGCCACCCGCCCGCCGCCTGGGCGGCGGGCGCCCACACCGCGAACACGCCCGCACCGACCATGGCGGCGAGCCCGATCGCCACCGCGTCGCGGAGACCCAGCCGTCGGGCCAGCCGGCCCGACGCGGTCCCGCCCGGTCCGGGCTCGGGTGTCGGCTGGGGCGCGTCGCGGCTCACGGTCGCACCCTATGGCAGTGCGGTGCAGTCCCGCGGCGGGCGTGGCGGATGCCGCGACATCCGCTCGTAGGATCGACGCATGTCCGCCGAGCAGTCCGCCCCCTCGCACGCCGCCGTCGACCGCGTCATCGCCGCCCTCGAGGCGCGGGGCGTCGAACCCCGCGTGGTCTGGTTCGGCGACGCCGTGACGACCGCGCAGCTCGCCGCCGACGCGCTCGGCGTCGAGGTGGGCCAGATCGCGAACTCACTGGTCTTCACGCTCGACGACGAGCCGATCCTCGTGCTCACCTCCGGCGCGCACCGCGTCGACACCGACTGGCTCGGCGAGCGCCTCGGCGGTCGGATCGGGCGCGCGTCGAAGGAGATCGTGAAGGCGGCGACCGGGCAGGTCATCGGCGGGGTCGCGCCCGTCGGGCACCCGGCGCCCGTGCGGACGTTCGTCGACGTCGACCTCGCCCGCTACGACGAGGTGTGGGCCGCGGCCGGGCATGCGAAGACGGTCTTCCCGACCACGTACGACGAGCTCGTGCGCCTCACCGGCGGCACGCCCACGCCCGTCGAGCCCGGGTCCGCGGACGAACCGACGCGCGAGGCGTGACCTCCACGCGGCCCGACGCGTGAACGCGCCTCAGGCGTCGCGCCGCGCGCCCTGCGCCGCGTGCACCGTGAAGATCGCGGGCTCGCGGAAGCGGCGCTCGGCGAACGCCTCCTGCACCTTGCGGGCGACCACCGGCACGAGGTCGTCGATGACGAGCGCGATCGCCGCGCCGCCGAAGCCGCCGCCGGTCATGCGCGCGCCGATCGCGCCGTTGGCCTGAGCGGTCTCGACGGCGAGGTCGAGCTCGGGCACCGAGATCTCGAAGTCGTCGCGCATCGACACGTGCGAGGCGTCGAGCAGCGGCCCGATCGCGCCCGGGCCCTGCTCGCGGAGCGTGCGGACCGTGTCGAGCACGCGCTGGTTCTCGGTCACGACGTGCCGCACGCGGCGGAAGGTCTCGTCGTCGAGCAGCTCGCGAGCCCGGTCGAGGTCGTCGACGTCGAGCCACCTGAGCGACTCCACGTCGAGCGCTCGCGCACCCGCTTCGCACGACGCCCGTCGTGCGGCGTACCCGCCGGTGGCGTGCGAGTGGCTGACGCGCGTGTCGATGACGAGCAGCGACAGGCCGGCTTCGGCGAAGCCGAGCGGGATCACGTCGGCGTCGAGGCTGCGGCAGTCGAGGAAGACGGCTGAATCCGTCTCGCCGAGCAGCGACGCGGACTGGTCCATGATGCCTGTCGGCGCGCCGACCGCGCGGTTCTCGGCGAGCTGGCCGACCTTCGCGAGGGTCGGCCGATCGAAGCCCAGCGCCCAGTGCTCGTCCAAGGCGAGGGCGACGGCGCATTCGATGGCGGCCGAGGATGACAGGCCGGCGCCGACGGGCACGTCGGAGTCGATGTGCAGGTCGACGCCGCGTGCGTGCGCCAGGTCGGCGCCGAACTCGGCGAACGCCCACACGACGCCGAGCGGGTACGCCGCCCAGCCCGAGACGGTGTCGGGCGAGAGCTCGTCGAGGTGGACCTCGACGGTCTCGGGCGAGAACGTCGAGGCGACGCGCACGAGGCGGTCGTCGCGGTCGCCGACGGCGACGGTGGTGCGCCGGTCGATCGCGAACGGGAACACGAACCCGTCGTTGTAGTCGGTGTGCTCGCCGATGAGGTTGACGCGGCCCGGGGCCGACCAGACGCCGACCGGGCGGCGCCCGTACTGCTCGGCGAAGCGCTGCTGGGCGGATGCCACGGCGTCGGTCACAGTTCGAATCCTTCGATCGCGTCGCGCAGCGCGCGCGCCTGGGTCTCGGGCGGGACGTCGCCGATCCAGGCGCCCATGGCGGCCTCGGAGCCGGCGAGGTACTTCAGCCGCTCGGCGGCGCGGCGCGGGCTGGTGAGCTGCATGGTGAGGCGCACCTCGTCGCGGCGCTCGTGCACGGGCGCCTGGTGCCACGCGGCGATGTAGGGCGTGGGGGTGTCGTACAGCCGGTCGACGCCGCGCAGCAGGCGCAGGTACAGCCCGGCGAGCTCGGCGCGCTCCGCCTCGTCGGTCGCCGCGAGGTCGGGCACGTGCCGGTGGGGCATGAGGTGCACCTCGATCGGCCACCGTGCGGCGAACGGCACGAACGCGGTCCAGTGCTCGCCCGCGATGAGCACGCGGTCGCCGTTGCGCTCCCGGTCGAGGATGTCGCCCTGCAGCGTCGGTCCGTACGCGTCGATCGAGGCGAGCAGCCGCTCGGTGCGCGGGGTCACGTAGGGGTACGCGTAGATCTGGCCGTGCGGGTGGGGGAGCGTGACGCCGATGTCGCGGCCGCGGTTCTCGAACGGGAACACCTGTTGGACGCCGGGCAGCGCCGACAGCGCCGCGGAGCGGTGCGACCACGCCTCGATCACGGTGCGGGCGCGCGAGACGGTCTGTGTGCCGAACGACCCCTCGTGCTCGGGGCTGAAGCAGACGACCTCGCATCGGCCGTGCGACGGGTACGTGCGGTCCAGGCCGACGGCGCGCAGCTCGGCGAGGGCGGATGCCGCGGCATCCGTCGACTCGCCCCAGTCGGGCAGGTCGGGCCCGAAGGACGGCGAGCGGTTCTCGAACACGGCGACGTCGTACGTGCTCGGGATCTCGGACGGGTTCGTCTCGGTCTGGGGTGCCAGGGGATCGGCTTCGGCGGGCGGCAGGAACGCCCGGTTCTGGCGTGCCGCGGCGACCGAGATCCAGTCGCCGGTCAGCGGGTCCTGGCGCATCTCGGCGGTCGCGGGGCGCGGGTCGAGCGCTCGCGCGTCGACGGCGCGCTCGGCGCCGAGCACGGTGTCGGCGTCGTCGAAGTAGATGAGCTCGCGCCCGTCGGCGAGGGTCGAGCGGCGCACCGCGATGCGCGGGTCGAGGATGCCGGGTTCCGTCTGCTGCACGCCGACACGCTACGCGATCTTCGTTTCGGAAACAAGCGGGTTTCGTATTGCAAAGTGCGCTTCGCCTCGCGATGATGGGCCCATGGAACCCGACCGCCCGCCGCGCGACGCCCGCCGCCGGCGCACCCTCGCCGCCGACCTCGTCGTGGAGCGCGGCTTCGTGCGCGTCATCGAACTCAGCGAGTCCTTCGGCGTGACGCCCGTCACCGCGCGGGCCGACCTCGACGCGCTCGAGCGCGAGGGGCGCGTGCGCCGCGTGCACGGCGGCGCGGTGCCGGCCGGAGCGGGCCCCGACGCTCCGCGACCCGACCGCGAGCCGACCTTCGAGGAGGCCCTCGAGGCCTCGGTCGTGCCCAAGCAGCTCATCGGGCAGCGCGCCGCGGCCCTCGTGCGGAGCGGTCAGAGCATCATCCTCGACGTCGGCACCACCACCCTGCAGGTCGCACGCGCCCTGCGGGCCCGCACCGACCTCGACGACCTCACGGTCTTCACGAACGGTCTCTCGATCGCGCTCGAGCTCGAGCCGGAGATCCCGCGCTTCACGGTCGTCGTCACGGGCGGCACGCTGCGGCCGCGCCAGCACTCGCTCGTGCACCCGCTCGCCGGGTCCGTGCTCGACGAGATCCACGTCGACCTCGCGTTCCTCGGCTGCAACGGGGTCGACGCGCGCCACGGCGTCACGAACGCCAACCTGCCCGAGGCCTCCGTCAAGGCGCTCATGCTGCGCCGCGCGCAGCGCGCGGTCGTCGTCGCCGACGCGTCCAAGCTGGGCGAGGTCCACCTGGGCCGGGTCGCCCCGGTCGACGCATTCCACACCCTGGTGACGGATGCCGCGGCCCCGGCCGTGCTCCTCGGAGAGCTCCGCGACGCGGGGCTCGAGGTCCTCGTCGCCCGCGGAGCCGAGCAGCCATAAGGTGGAGTGCATGACCCTCCCGACGGGCGAGCAGTTCGAACTCGAGACGACCACTTCCACCGGCGATGTCCGCGCGACCGTCACGGCCGTCGCAGCGGGCCTGCGCACGCTGACGATCAACGGCATCGACCTTGTGCCGTCCTACGGCGAGGACGAGACCCCGCCGTCGGGCTCCGGGATCGTGCTCGTGCCGTGGCCGAACCGCATCCGCGACGGCGTCTGGACCCACGAGGGCACGTCGTACCAACTCGCGATCACCGAGCCCGCCCGCAGCAACGCGATCCACGGCCTGCTCCGCTACACCGAGTACACGCCCGTCGAGCAGGACCGCGACTCGGTGACGTTGAGCGCCACGATCCACCCGCAGATGGGCTACCCCTTCACCGTCCGCACCGCCGTGCGCTACGAACTCGTCTCGGACGGGCTCAAGGTCACGCACTTCCTCGAGAATCAGGGCGGCGAGTCGGCGCCCGTCGCGGTCGGCACGCACCCGTTCCTGAAGATCGGCGGCGTGCCCACCGAGGACCTCGTGCTCCGGCTCCGCGCCGCCAGCCACATCGAGGTCGACGACCGGCTGCTGCCGACGGGCGAGATCTCGGTCGAGGACACCCCGTGGGACTTCCGCGAGGGCCGCCGCGTGGGCGACCTGCAGCTCGACGACGCGTTCGGCGAGCTCGCCTCGGTCGACGGCACGGTCGAGCACACGCTGACGGCGCCCGACGGCCGCTCCGTCTCGGTGTGGGCCGACGACGAGTTCGCCTACGTGCAGGTCTTCACCACCGACAGCTACCCCGGCGAATCGATGGCGATCGCCGTCGAGCCGATGACCGCGCCGGCCGACGCCTTCAACTCCGGCAAGGGCGTGCGCTGGCTCGACCCGGGCGAGCAGTGGGAGATCAGCTGGGGCATCCGCTTCGCCGGCTTCACCGCCGAGTAGCCCCGCGGGTCAGTTCACGCAGCTGCCGGAGTCGACCTGCTGGCTGAGCGACGGAGCCCGGTCGGCGAGCGGCGCCAGGGTGCCCACCGGCACCGCGAAGCCCACGTTGTCGACGGTCTGCGACTTGGCGAACGCCACGCCGCCGACGAGTCCGTCGCCGGTGAGCACCGGGCCGCCCGAGTTGCCCTGGTCGACGTCGGCGGCGAGGGTCACCACCTCGCGCGACGAGGTGGTCCCGTCGACCGAGATGGTGAGCGGGCCGTTGGCCATCACGCGCGCGGGGCGCAGCTCGAGCGGGCCGCCGTACGGGTAGCCGGCCACGGCCACGTTCTGCTCGGCCGCGGGCGGCTCGGCGAGCCCGAGCGGCGTCACGCCGAGGCCGTCGGTTGCGATGAGCGCGAGGTCGTTGTCGGGGTCGAACGCGACGACGCGGCCCGCGACGGGGGTGCGGCCGGGCGCGTGCACGATCGGCTCGTCGACGCCGGCCACGACGTGCGCGTTGGTGACGACCCGGTCCTCGGCGACGACGAAGCCCGATCCGGTCAGGTTGCCGCCGCACTCGAAGGCGAGTCCGGTGATGCGCACGACGGATGCCGCGGCCGCGGACAGCTCGGGATCGTCGACGCCGCCCGTGGGCAGCTCGGGCGCGACCGAGGGGCCGTCGAGGACGCCCACCAGCCACGGGATCGCCTCGCCGACGGCCGCGCCGCGCAGCTCGGCCATGAGCGACCGCGCGGGCTGCGGCGTGATCTGGTCGATTCCGCGCACGACCCACGAGTTCGCCACGGCCGGTGAGACGACGGGGACGCCCATGGTGGACACTCCGGCGCCCACGAGGGCGATGACGAAGGCGGTGACCATGGTGTTGCCGATCGCGCCGAGGACGCGGTCGAGCGGGCCGAGCTTCACCGCGTCGGCGCCGCGTCGCAGTCCGCGTCCGATCGCGCCGCCGAGCGAGGCGCCCGCGACGAGGAGCATGATGGCGATGGCGATGGCGACGGGCGCCCGCCACTCCGGGGCCGGGATGAACGACACCACCCACGGCATGGCGAAGTACGCGGCGATGCCGCCCGCGATGAGGCCGAGCAGGCTCGCGGCAGTGCGGAGCAGGCCGGCGCGCCATCCGTGCACGAGCGCCCCGATGAGCACGAGCACGAGCACGACGTCGAGGATGATGCTCCAGCCCACTCGGTCTCCGATCGCTCACGGGGAATCTCAAGCCTCCCGCATCCGCCTCGGAACGCGCTGAAGGCGCCCGGGCCGGAGCCCGGGCGCCTTCAGCCGTGCGCGTCGGTCACTGCGGGAGCAGCACCGTGTCGACGAGGTAGACGGTCGCGTTGGCCGTCATGACGCCGCCGCAGATCACGTTGGCGTCGTTCACCATGAGCTCGTCACCCGAGCCGGTCACCTCGACGGTGCCGCCCTGCACGGTGGTCTGCGTGCCGACGACCTCGTCCGGCGAGAGCTGGCCGGGAACCACGTGGTACGTGAGGATCGAGGTGAGCAGCTCGCTGTCGGTCTGCAGGGTCTCGATGGTCGCGGCGTCGATCTTCGCGAACGCGTCGTCGACGGGCGCGAAGACCGTGAACTCGTCGCCGTTCAGCGTGTCGACCAGGTTCACGTCGGGGTTCAGCTCACCCGAGACCGCCGAGACGAGCGTCGTCAGCAGCGGGTTGTTGGACGCCGCGACCGCGACCGGGTCCTGGGACATGCCCTCGACCGAGCCGGCGCCGTCCGGCACCTGCTCGGCGTAGTCGGCGCAGCCGGGGCCGACGAGGTTCGCGGCGGGGTCCGCCATGCTGTCCTCGGTCTCCATGGGCTCCTCGGACATCGTCGTCTCGTCGTCGGCGGCCGGCTCATCGGTCGAGCCGGCGCTGCATCCGGCGAGGCCGAGCGCGGCGACGGCCACGATCGAGAATGCGGCGAGCGTGGTGCGCTGCGAGCGGAACGTGGTTCGCATCGGTTCTCTCCTTCGGTGTGCGGCCCGCCCCTCGGGGCCGTCATGGTGGGGTTCGGGGCGGGCGACGAGACGGTTTGGTCCGGGTTCGGCCGGGCGTGTCGGCCCGGCGATCGCGAGCGGATGCCACGGCGCCGTCGCCGCGGTCAGGGTCCGTCCATCGGCATCCCATACGCTCGAACGCATGACGACGACCCCCATCGCCGCCGCCGAACCCGAACTCACCGGCCTCGCCGCGTGGGCCGTGGACCTCATGGAGACGCTCGGCGCTCCGGGCGCCGGCCTCGCGATCGCGCTGGAGAACCTCTTCCCCCCGCTGCCGAGCGAGGTCATCCTCCCGCTCGCGGGCTTCACCGCGAGCCAGGGCTCGTTCAGCCTCGTCGAGGTGCTGTTCTGGACGACGCTCGGGTCGGTCCTCGGCGCGGTCGCGCTGTACACGATCGGGCGCGTGCTCGGCCGCGAGCGCACGCGGGCCATCATCAAGGCGGTGCCGCTCGTCGACGTCGCCGACGTGGATCGCACGGAGCAGTGGTTCCTCGACCACGGGAAGAAGGCCGTCTTCTTCGGCCGCATGATCCCGCTGTTCCGCAGCCTCATCTCGGTCCCGGCGGGCGTCACCCGCATGAACGTCCCGCTGTTCCTCCTGCTCACGACCGCGGGGAGCCTCATCTGGAACACGGTCTTCGTCCTCGCCGGCTTCTTCCTCGGCGAGAACTGGGAGGTCGTCGAGCCCTGGGCCGACGCGTTCCAGGTGCTCGTGATCATCGGCGTGGTCCTCGCCGTGGCCGCGTTCGTCGTCAAGCGCGTCATCCGCAACCGCGAGCACCGACGCCGCATCGCCACGGGTGAGGACACCCCGGGCGGCATCTGACCCGTCCCGCCCGGTCCCGCCCTTCCGCCGCGCGGCAATCCTCGCGAGCCTCCGCACCGAACCACCTGCGAACCCCGACCGCAGGAGCACCGATGAGCATCGCACTGGCCCCCGCGCGGATCGCGCCGGCCCCGGTGCGACGCCGCCGCCCCCGGTCTGACATGCTGGGACGCGTGGTGGACGCGCAACACGAGGCTGCGGCATCCGACCCCAGCGTCGACGACCTGCTCGTCGCCGCCGGTGCCGGTGACCGCGACGCCTTCGGCGCGCTGTACGACCGGATGTCCGCCCGGATCTTCGGGCTCGTGCGGCGACTCGTCGTCGACCCGGCCCAGGCCGAGGAGGTCACCCAGGACGTCTTCCTCGAGATCTGGCAGACCGCACCCCGGTTCGACCGGGAGCGCGGGTCGGCGATCTCGTGGATGTTCACGCTCGCCCACCGCCGCGCGGTCGACCGCGTGCGGTCCGCCCAGTCCGCCCACGACCGCGACCTCCGCATCGGCGCGCGCGACCTCGACGTGCCCGTCGACACCGTCGCCGAGTCGGCCGAGGTGCGGATCGAGCACGAACGCGCGCGCGGCGCGCTCGCGGAGTTGAGCGACCTGCAACGCGAGTGCGTGGCGCTCGCGTACTACGGCGGGCTGACCCAGTCCGAGATCGCCGAGCGGCTCGACGTGCCGCTCGGCACCGTGAAGACCCGATTGCGCGACGGCATGATCCGCCTGCGCCGGCTGTTGGGGGTGACCGCATGACCGAGCCCGAGTTCCCCGGCCGTCGAGACCCCGTGGACCCCGAGGAGCTGCTCGCCGCCTACGCGCTCGACGCCGTGTCCGACGAGGAGCGCGCGATCGTCGAACGGCACCTCGCCGCCTCGCCGGAGGCGCGCGCCGAGGTGGAGGCCTATCGCGAGGCCGCCGTCGGCCTGGCCGACGAGGCCCCGGCCGTCGCGCCGCCGCCGTCGCTGAAGGACGCGATCTTCGCTCGACTCGACGACGCGCCCCAGGTCGACGCCCCCGCGCCCTCGGAGTCCGCGCCGGCCGCGCCCGCTGCGACGACCTCGCCCGCCGCGTCGGCCCCGGCCGAGTCGCTGGTGCCGCCGCCGGCGACGCCGCTCGCGCCCGTCGGACCCGCCCCCGTCGCCACGCCCGCCGATGCCATGGCACCGGTCGGTGCCGGACCGGCCGAGCGGGCCGCTCGGCGCCGCTGGTTCCAGCGGCCCGCGGCACTCGTCGCGTCCGCCGCGGCGGCCGTGCTCCTCATCGCCGGTGCCGTCGTCGGCCTCAACTGGTCCGGTACCGCCGGCTGGGGCGCCCAGCGCGAGGTCCAGGCCATCGCCGCGGCCGACGACGCGCAGACCGCCACGGTCGAACTCGCCAGCGGCGGCGAGGTCACCCTCGTCTGGTCCGAGCAGCTCGGACGATCCGCGATCCGGGCCGAGCGCCTGCCCGAGCCCGGCGACGACCGCACGTACGAGCTCTGGTACATCGACGCCTCGGGCGAGCAGCCCGCCGCGACGCCCGCCGGGCTCTTCGATCCGGACCGCGGGGCCGCGTACGTCGTGCTCGACGGCGAGTTCGAGCCCGGACTGCTCGTGGGCATCACCGTCGAACCGGCCGGCGGCTCCGAATCCCCGACGACCGAACCGATCGTCGCCTTCGAGACCTGAGACTCGGATGCCGCGGCGGCCCTCGGGGGATCGGGGGCGCCGCGGCATCCGTTCGCCGTCGGCTAGGGTCGTGGTGGCCCGCCGCGCGCCCCCACGCCGTGTGCCGGCCCGCCCGAACCCCACGACGACGAGGAGTGACGCATGCGCGTCGGCATGTTCCTGAACTACGCCGGAGGATTCCGCGAGGTCGCCGACGAGGTGACCGAGCTCGAGGCGGCGGGCGTCGACCTCGTCGCCGTGCCCGAGGCGTACTCGTTCGACGCGGTCAGCCAGCTCGGCTTCCTCGCCGCGCGCACCTCCCGCATGACGCTCATGAGCGGCATCCTGCAGCTCTACACCCGCACGCCCACGCTCACGGCGATGACGGCCGCCGGCCTCGACTACGTGTCGGACGGGCGCTTCGAGCTCGGCATCGGCGCCTCGGGCCCGCAGGTCATCGAGGGCTTCCACGGCGTGAAGTACGACGCGCCGCTCGGCCGCACCCGCGAGATCATCGACGTGTGCCGTATGACCTGGCGGCGCGAGCCCGTCGTGCACACCGGACGCCAGTACCGCATTCCGCTGCCCGAGGGCGAGGGCACCGGCCTCGGCAAGCCGTTGAAGCTCATCAACCATCCGGTGCGCGAGCGCATCCCGATCACGGTCGCCTCGCTCGGTGCGAAGTCCGTCGCGCAGACCGCCGAGATCGCCGACGGCTGGCTGCCCATGTTCTTCCACCCCGAGCGGGCGCGCGACGTCTGGGGCGACGCGCTCGACGCGGGCCTCGCGAAGCGCGCACCCGAACTCGGCCCGCTCGACGTGTTCGCGAGCCCGGCCCTGGCGATCACCGACCGAGCGGATGCCGCGGCCGCCGCCATCGCGGCCGTGAAGCCCAACCTGGCCCTCTACGTGGGCGGCATGGGCGCGCGCGGCAAGAACTTCTACAACGACCTGATCGCGAGCTACGGCTACGCGGACGAGGCGGCGACCATCCAGGACCTCTACCTCGAGGGCCGCCGCGAGGAGGCGATCGCCGCGGTCCCCGACGACCTCGTTCGCGCGATCTCGCTGATCGGCTCGCCCGCCGAGGTCGCCGAGCGGGTGGCGGCGTTCGCCGCCGCGGGCGTGACGACGCTCACCGTCACGCCGCTCGCCCGAAACTCCGCCGAGCGGGTGGCGCTCATGGGCGCGTTCCGGCGCATCGTCGGCTGACATCCGCGGGCTCGGCGGCACGTCGCGCCGGCATTGTTCCACGATCCTCGCCCCAGTCCACCCCCAGTTCAGGGGTGTGTCATCACGCCGGGTCGGGCGCGTACGCTCGGTGCACCGCAGCTCAGGTTGCGGCAGGGGAAACCATGGGGGTGGGGCTGCCGTGGCGGGGCGACGAGGCCGATGCGGCCGCGACCCCGCCAGGCGGTGCCCCGGTTCGCGGCATCCGTCGAGGGGTTGCCTTCGACCGGTGGCGCGCCCGTAGCATCGGAACAGGCCGTGCGCGGGTGCGCCGCGGCCGGGGGAGGACCGATGGCCCACAACGTCCGGCGGCTGGCATGCCCGCCCGAGGCCGTGTTCGAGGTGCTGGCCGAGGGCTGGCTCTATCCCGTCTGGGTCGTGGGCGCCATGCGCATGCGCGACGTCGACCGCCGATGGCCGAGTCCGGGCGCGCGCCTGCACCACTCGGTGGGCATCTGGCCCATCTACCTCGACGACGTCACCGAGTCGCGCGAGTGGGATCCGCCGCGGCGTGCGGTGTTCCGCGCGAAGGGATGGCCGATCGGCGAGGCCGTCGTCGCCATCGAGGCGAAGCCGGCCGACGGGGGTTGCCTCGTGCGCATCTCCGAGGAGGCCGCCGAGGGACCGGCGAGGTTCGTCCCGTCGGTGATCCGGCAGCCCGCCATCCGCCTGCGCAACGTGGAGACGCTCCGTCGCCTGGCCTACCTCGCCGAGGGTCGCTGGGAGGGCAAGTGACCGACGCCGTCGACGCGATCGTCGTCGGGGCGGGCCCCAACGGGCTCGCCGCGGCCGTCACGCTCGCTCGCGCCGGGCTGTCCGTCCGCGTCTACGAGGCGGCACCGACCCCCGGCGGCGGCGCCCGGACCCAGGAGCTGACGCTGCCGGGCTACCTCCACGACGTGTGCTCGGCGGTGCACCCGATGGCGCTCGCCTCGCCGTTCTTCCGCGGCTTCGAACTCGAGCGCCGCATCGAGCTGCGCCTCCCGCCCATCTCGTACGGCCACCCGCTCGACGGGGGCCGCGCCGGCCTCGCGTGGCGCGACCTCGAGCGCACCGCCGAGGGGCTGGGGCGCGACGGCGCCGCGTACGCGGGGCTCGTGCGCGGGCTGGCCGCGCACGACGATGCGCTCATGGACCTCATCGGCTCCTCGCTCGTACGCGTGCCGCGGCATCCGCTCGTCGGACTGCGCTTCGGGCTGGCCGTGCTCGAGCAGGGATCGTGGGCATGGAACGCCCGGTTCCGCGAGGAGGTCGCCCCCGCCATGCTCGCCGGCGTCGCCGCGCACGCGATCCGACCCATGCCCTCGCCGGCGACCGCCGGTGCGGGGCTGGTGCTCACGGCGCTCGCCCACGCCCGCGGCTGGCCGATCCCCGTGGGCGGCAGCGGCGCGATCGTCGGCGCCATGGTCGACGACCTGCGGGCGCACGGCGGCGAGGTGGTGACGGATGCCCCGATCGACGACCTCGCGGCCCTGCCCGCAGCACGGGCCGTGGTCCTCGACGTCACCCCGCGCGCGCTCGACCGCATCGCCGGAGATCGCCTTCCCGACCGGTACCGGAGGGCGCTGCGGCGCTTCCGCTACGGCAACGCCGCCGCGAAGGTGGACTTCGCGCTCGCCGGGCCGGTGCCCTGGGCGAACCCGGCGCTCGCCGAGGCGGGCACCGTGCACGTCGGCGGCACCCGCGCCGAGATCGCCGCGGGGGAGCGCGAGGTCGCCCGCGAGCGGCATCCGGCATCGCCCTACGTGCTCGTGTCGCAGCCGTCGATCGTCGACCCGACCAGGGCGCCGGACGGGCGGCACACGCTGTGGACGTACACGCACGTCCCCGCCGGCTCGACCGTCGACCCCACCGAGGCCGTCGTGCGGCAGATCGAACGGTTCGCGCCCGGCTTCCGCGACGTGATCCTCGCGTCCTCCGCGCGGTCGGCGGTGGACCTCGAGGCCGACAACCCGAACTACGTCGGCGGCGACATCGCCTCCGGCGCGCCGTCGCTCATGCAGCTCGTCCGCCGCCCGGTGATCTCACCCGACCCGTGGCGCACGCCGCTCTCGGGCGTGTACCTCGCGTCGTCCTCGACGCCGCCGGGGCCGGGTGTGCACGGCCTGGCTGGCTGGAACGCGGCACGGAGCGCGCTGCAGCACGAGTTCGGGGTCCTGTCGCCGCCCGACCTCGCACCGGAGGACCGGCCCGCGCGCGGCTGACCGCCCTCAGACCGTCGGCAGGATCTCGGCGAGCAGCCGTTCGACGTGGGCGCGGATCTCGTCGCGGACGCGGCGGACGCCGTCGGCGTCGAGCCCCGCCGGATCCTCGAGTCGCCAGTCGAGGTACCGCTTGCCGGGGTAGACGGGGCAGGCGTCGCCGCAGCCCATCGTGACCACCGCGTCGGCGGCGCGCACGACGTCGTCGGTGAGCGGCTTCGGGAATTCCTCGCCGGGGTCGAGCCCGACCTCGCGCATGGCGTCGACGACGGAGGGCAGCACCGCCTCCCCGGGTTGCGACCCGGCGGATCGGACGTGCACCCGCCCGCTGCCGAGCTCGCGCATGAGCGCGGCGGCCATTTGCGAACGCCCCGAGTTCTGCACGCAGACGAACAGCACCTCGGGCACCGGCTTCGGGATGACGCCCTTCGACTGCGCGAGCGCGGTCAGGCGCTCGTTCGCGAACCGGTACGCGAGGCTCGGGAGGTGCGCGTCCACGCGGGCGGTCCGCTTCAGCGCGGCGTACGACTCGAAGACGACGCGCTCGGCCGTCTCGGCGCTCACGATGCCGTCGTAGTGCGAGGCGAGCCGCTCAGCGCTGCGCTGCAGCACCTCGTACGGGTCGTCGAGGGCTCGCAGCCCGCTCCGGTCGGCGGATGACGCGGCCGCGCGGTCGCGCGCGTCGCCCAGGTCGGCCTCGGTCATGGCACCTCGTTTCGTCTCGCTCTCTTCAACCATAGACCGCGGTCTATGGATTGATCGCCGGGCGGGCGAGACTTCACCGAACGTTCACGTGCGTCGGCCCGCCCGCCCTCAGGCCGTCGGCAGGATCTCGGCCAGCAGCCGTTCGACGCGAGCCCGAATCGTCGCGGCCGCGGCGGACGCCGTCGGCGTCGAGGCCTCGATGAGTAGCGATCACCTGATGGTGCCCCCAGAGAGGCTCGAACTCTCGACCCACGGATTAACCTGCTGCACTGGGTTTCCCCAGCCACCGCACGCGGCTTGCAGTCTGGACTATCTCATCACCTTCGGCCGCGCCGGTCAGGTGCGCCGCGTATAGTCTCTGAGGTTCCCTTGCGGTTACCTGCTGATTGCCCAATCCCTCGGATTGTCACTGCCAGTTCGGCGAGTACCTCGGGCTCTCAGGGTGTTCCAGCATATAGCGGCGTTCATTCGGCGCATTTCTGCGCCGACGCTCCTGTTTTCTGTTGAAGTCCGTTGCTCTAACCAACTGAGCTATGGGGGCTCGACCACACTAACAGGCGAGGCACCTGCAGCCCGAGCGCAGCCTTGGACGGCCTGCGCGCTCAATGTCGCTGGCTGGCCGTAACCTGTCGCTCTACGCCGACGGAAGGTGGGTGCGGTGAAGCCGTGCAGCGCTTGCAAGCAACAGCTCGCACTCACGGAGTTCAATAAGCGGGCCCGCGCTGCCGACGGCCTCCAGTCGGTGTGTCGAGCGTGCAATGCCGCCCGAGCGCGTCGCTACTACGCGGACAACATCGAGAAGCATCGGGCGGCGGTCGCTGCGCAGGTCGCTAAGACTCGCGCCGCGCACGTCGAGCGGATAGGCGCCTACCTCTTGCAGCATCCTTGCGTCGACTGCGGCCAGAGCGACATCCGTGTTCTCGATTTCGACCATCGCGACGGGGTGGAGAAGTCCGCGGATGTCATGGCACTCGTCAAGGCCGCCTATTCGTGGGCGCGCGTCGCCGCCGAGATCGCCAAGTGCGACGTTCGCTGCCGTAACTGCCATGCCATCGTCACCTACGAACGGCTCGGCAGGAACTGGCGTTCGACCGTTCGGCTCCAGTCGATGGCGGAGGTCGATGCCTTCCTCTCGGCGGAGGACGGGAGCTGATTCCGCGGAGCGCGGAATCGGCACGGCTCGCAGGTCGCGGCGGTATCGTGGCCCGCGATGACCGCAGATTTCCACCGTCCCACGCGCTTTCCGCCGCGCATGTTCGAGGGTTACCTCGGCGCGGAGGATCCCGCGCAGGTGAGCCGAGTCGCCCACGACACCGCGGCGGCGGTGCTGTCGCGCGTGCGCGCCGACCCCGATCCCGAGATCGTGTCGCGGCTGGTGTCGTACACCGATGAGCACGGCATCGACGCGATCGCCGAGTTGTGGTCGCAGGCTTCGCCCAAGAGCCTTCCGGGCGCGCTGTGGCGCATCTACCTGCTGCGCACGATGATCCGGCAGGATGCCGCGGGCGTGAGCCTCGCCTTCCAGCGCGGCACCGAGGTGTCGCGCACCATCGACCAGGTCGTGGCCGGCGCCCCCACCCCGGCCGGTC
This sequence comes from Agromyces sp. C10, assembly GCF_023217995.1. Classification (NCBI taxonomy): domain Bacteria; kingdom Bacillati; phylum Actinomycetota; class Actinomycetes; order Micrococcales; family Microbacteriaceae; genus Agromyces; species Agromyces sp. C10. The sequence continues at coordinate 119,032 of NZ_JALPSX010000008.1, forward strand.
CCGCGGAGATGCGCGAGCTGGCCGACGTGATCCTTCGCGGCGTGTTCTCCGGCGACTTCGCCGCGGCCCTGGAACGCGCCTCGGCGTTCGGGCGCGTGGCCGCCACCGGCTTCACGAGCCTCGCCGACGACGCGGATGCCGCGGACGCCGTGCACCCCGATCGTCCCGGCATCCTCACGCGCCGAGCGCTGCGCCTGTCGTCCCTCGCCGAGGAGCTCACCGCCTGCGCGCGGCTCTGGCGGCACGACAGCCTCGACTGAGCAGCGGCGCAGGCTAGCACGGTCGAGTCCGACACGCCCGGCCCGCACCGGGATCGGGCGTGCGGAATAGTCCTCGGGGGCCCCTCGTTTACACTTGTCGTGGCCGGTCGCAGTAACCCCGGGCTCCAAATCTCGCCGCTTCGAGCGGCCTCGCGCCGAGAGGCGTTCTGCGGCCGGCCACTTCCATGCCCGCGGGCCCACCACGGCGCCGCGACGGCCGTGCGACCGCGGCCACGGCCGCGACGACGGCCACCGGCGTAGCATCGGAGGATGGCCGACACCGTCACGTTCCTGGTCGATCCGCTGCCGACCGACGCCTCGCCCCAGTTCCTCGAGTCGTCGTTCCGCGAGGTCGAACCGGGCGCCGGTGCCCTGGCCGTGAACGACCTCGCCCCGCACCGCGGCGACGGCGTGTTCGAGACCCTCGCGATCATCGACGGTCACCCGCAGGAGGTCGAACCGCACCTCGCCCGACTGGTGAACTCGGCGCGGCTCTGCGAGCTGCCGGAGCCGAACCTCGACCAGTGGCGCCTCATCATCACCCGCGCGACCGAGCGCGTTCCGGCGCAGGGCGAATTCGCCCTGAAGCTGGCGCTCAGCCGCGGGATCGAGCCGGGCCCGAAGCCGACCGGATGGGTGCACGTGACGCCCGGCGTCGACTTCACGGCGGCGCGGCAGCGCGGCATCCGCGTCGTCACCCTCGACCGCGGCGTCGCGCACGGCGTCGGCGAGCGCGCCCCGTGGCTGCTGCTCGGCGCGAAGACCCTGAGCTACGCGGGCAACATGGCCGCGCTGCGCGAGGCCAAGCGGCGCGGCGCCGACGACGCGATCTACATCTCCTCGGACGGGTACGTGCTCGAGGGGCCCACCTCGAGCGTGATCGTGCGGATGGGCGACCGGTTCGTCACGCCGCCCCCCGCAGCCGGCATCCTGCACGGCACCACCCAGCGCAGCGTCTTCGCGCACCTCGAGGCGACCGGACGCACCGCCGAGTACCGCGACCTCACCGTCGACGACCTGCGGGCAGCGGATGCCGCGTGGCTCGTGTCGAGCGTGCGCATGGCCGCGCCCATCGTGGAGCTCGACGGCGCGACCCTGCCCCTCGACGCCGAGGCCACGGCCGCGCTGAACGCCTACCTGCTCTCGCCGCGCGACTGACGGCGACGGCCCGCCCCCGGGATCGGGGACGGGCCGTCGGTGGAGCGCGGTCGGGATCAGCCGAAGCGGCCCGACACGTAGTCCTCGGTCGCCTTCTGCGACGGGTTCGAGAAGATCGTCGTGGTGTCGTCGTACTCGATGAGCTTGCCGGGCTTGCCGGTGCCGGCGATGTTGAAGAACGCGGTCTTGTCGGACACGCGCGACGCCTGCTGCATGTTGTGGGTCACGATCACGATCGTGTACTCCTGCTTCAGCTCCTCGATGAGGTCCTCGATGGCGAGGGTCGAGATCGGGTCGAGTGCCGAGCAGGGCTCGTCCATCAGGATGACCTCGGGCGAGACCGCGATCGCGCGGGCGATGCAGAGGCGCTGCTGCTGGCCGCCCGAAAGGCCCGAGCCCGGGCGGTCGAGCCGGTCCTTGACCTCGTTCCAGAGGTTCGCGCCCATGAGCGACTTCTCGACCAGGTCGTCGGCGTCGGACTTGGAGATGCGCTTGTTGTTGAGCTTCACGCCCGCGAGGACGTTCTCCTTGATCGACATCGTCGGGAACGGGTTCGGACGCTGGAAGACCATGCCGACCTGACGGCGGACGAGCACCGGGTCGACATCCGGGTCGTAGAGGTTGTTGCCGTCGATCAGCACCTCGCCCTCGACGCGCGCGCCGGGGATGACCTCGTGCATGCGGTTGAGGGTGCGGAGGAAGGTGGACTTGCCGCAGCCGGACGGGCCGATGAAGGCCGTCACGCTGCGCGGCTCGATCTCGAGGGTGACGCCTTCGACGGCGAGGAACTTCGAGTAGTAGACGTTGAGGTCGCGGACCTCGATGCGCTTGGACACGGGTTTCCTTACTGGGGGGTCTGGGCTCAGCGCCCGAACTTGGGGGCGAAGAACCGCGCGACGAGGCGGGCGATGAGGTTCAGCGCCATGACGATGAGGATCAGGGTGAGCGCGGCCGCCCACGCACGGTCGAGGTAGGCCGAGGCGGGTGTGCCCTGGTTGGCGTACTGGGTGTACACGAACACGGGGAGGGACTGCATGCGCCCCTCGGTCATGTCGTAGTTCATGCTGTTCGTGAAGCCGGCCGCGATGAGCAGCGGTGCCGTCTCGCCGATGACGCGGGCGATCGAGAGCATGATGCCGGTCGTGATGCCCGCGATCGACGTGGGGAGCACGACCTTCACGATCGTGAGCCACTTGGGCACGCCGAGCGCGTAGGCGGCCTCGCGGAGCTCGTTCGGCACGAGCCGCAGCATCTCCTCGCTCGAGCGGACGACGACGGGGATCATCAGCACCGCGAGCGCGACCGCCCCGGCGATGCCCGTTCGGGTGCCGGGACCCCAGAAGATCGCGAACAGCGCGTACGCGAACAGGCCCGCGACGATCGACGGGATGCCCGTCATCACGTCGACCAGGAAGGTGATGCCGCGCGCGAGGCGGCCGCGACCGTACTCGACCAGGTAGATCGAGGTCATCAGGCCGATCGGGATCGAGATGAGCGCCGCGGTGCCCGTCATCAGCAGCGTGCCGACGATCGCGTGCAGCGCACCGCCGCCCTCGCCGGTGACGCTGCGCATCGAGTACGTGAAGAACTCGGGGTCGAAGCGGGCGAGCCCGAAGGTCACGACCGTGATCGTGAGCGAGACGAGCGGGATCATCGCGAGCAGGAACGCGCCCGTCACCAGCGAGGTCACGAACCGGTCGGTGGACCGGCGCGATCCCTCGACGATGCGCGAGAGCACGGTGATCACGACGACGTAGATGATTGCGGCGACGACGAGGGTGCCGACCCAGTTGAACTCGGCGCCGCTCAGCGCGATCACGCCGAACAGGCCCGCCGAGACCAGGAGGCTCGCCGCGAGGATCATCCACGGTGCGCCGTTGGGCAGCTTGCCGGCGGTCAGCGAGTTGCTGACGGGCGTCGCGACGCGGGGCTCCGGAGGGGTGAGCGTGGTGGTCATCAGTTCGCTCCCGAGAACTCGCTGCGGCGCGCCACGATCCAACGTGCGAGCGCGTTCACCGCGAAGGTGACGATGAAGAGGATGAGGCCGGTGGCGATCAGCACGTTGACGTTGATGCCGTAGGCCTCGGGGAAGCTCAGCGCGATGTTCGCGGCGATCGTCGACGGGTTGACCGACGTGAGCAACTGGAAGGTGACGGCGCCGGTGGCCGAGAGGACCATGGCGACGGCCATCGTCTCGCCGAGCGCGCGGCCGAGGCCGAGGACGGCGGCGGAGATGATGCCGGGACGGCCGAAGGGCAGCACCGCGGTGCGGATCATCTCCCAGCGCGTGGCGCCGAGCGCGAGCGCGGCCTCCTCGTGCAGCACGGGGGTCTGCAGGAAGACCTCGCGGGAGATGGCCGTGATGATCGGGATGATCATGACGGCGAGGACGACGGCGGCGGTGAGGATCGTGCGGCCGGTGCCGGAGACGGGGCCGGAGAAGAGCGGGAACCAGCCGAGGTTGTCGACCAGCCAGGTGTAGAGGGGCTGCACCGCCGGAGCGAGCACGCCGATGCCCCACAGTCCGAAGACGACCGAGGGCACTGCGGCGAGCAGGTCGACGATGTAGCCGAGCACCGAGGCGAGGCGCCGCGGGGCGTAGTGCGAGATGAAGAGCGCGATGCCGATGGAGACGGGCAGTGCGAGGAGGAGGGCGAGCGCCGCCGCCCAGATCGTGCCGAACACGAGCGGGCCGACGTACGCCCAGAAGTTCGTGTCGAGGATCGATGCGGTCTCGCCGGTCGCGAAGAGCGCGGGGACGCTCTGCACGATGAGGAAGGTCGCCACGGCCGCGAGCGTGACGAGGATCATCGACCCGGCGAAGACCGCGGAGCGCGAGAAGACGCGGTCCCCCGGTCGCTGTTTCGCCCGGATCGGGGCGGGTGCGGTGCTCATCTGGCGAGTTCCTCTGGTCTGATTCGAAAACAGGGCTGTGCCCGGCCCCGGCTTCCGGGGAAGCGTCGGGGCCGGGCACGACCTTCTTACTGGATGGAGTCGATCGCCGCGACCGCCTGCTCGCGCAGGGTGTCGGAGATCGGGGCCGAGCCGGCGTTCTCGGCGGCCACGTCCTGGCCCTCGGCGCTGGCGATGTACGAGAAGTACGCCTTCACCAGCTCGGCGGTGGCCGAGTCCTCGTACTGCTGGCACGCGATCGAGTACGCGACGAGGACGATCGGGTAGGCGGCCTCGTCCGTCGTGCGGTCGAGCTCGAGCGAGAGGTCGCCGTCCGGGCGGCCCTCGACGAACGGCGAGACGTCGACGATGGCGGCGGCCGCCTCCGGCGAGTACTCGAGGAACTCGTCGCCGACCTGCACCGCGGCGGTGCCGAGGTCGCCGGCGCGCGACGCGTCGGCGTAGCCGATGGTGCCCGTGCCGTTGGTCACGGCGTCGACCACGCCCGACGTGCCCTGCGCGGCCTCGCCGCCCTCGAACGGCCAGACGCCGTCGGCCTCGTACGTCCACACCTCGGGAGCGGCCTGGGCGAGGTAGTCGGTGAAGTTCTCGGTCGTGCCCGAGTCGTCGGAGCGGTGGACCGGGGTGATCGCCAGGTCGGGCAGGTCGACGCCGTCGTTCGTCGCGGCGATCGCCGGGTCGTTCCAGTTGGTGATCTGGCCCGCGAAGATGCCGGCGATGGTGGGCGGGTCGAGGTTCAGCGAGTCGATGCCGTCGAGGTTGAAGATGACGGCGATCGGCGAGATGTAGAGCGGGAGCTGGATGATCGTCGAGTCCGGCGCGCACGCGGCGAAGCCGCCGGCGGCGATCTCCTCGTCGTTGAACGCACGGTCGGAGCCGGCGTAGCCGCTCGCGCCCTCGAGGAACGTGTCGCGCCCCGCGCCCGAACCGGACGGGTCGTAGTCGATGGTGACATCGGGGTTGGCGTTCTGGAACTCCGCGATCCAGGCCTGCTGGGCGGCATCCATGGCGGACGAGCCGGCGCCGACGAGGTTGCCGGAGAGCGTCGACTCCGAGCCGGCGTCGCCGTTCTCGGTGGCGCCGCCCTCGTTCGCAGCACAGGAGCTGAGTGCGAGCGCCGCGGTCATGGCGATGACGGCGGGCGCGCCGAAACGCTTGAGGTTCACGTGATTCCCTTCCGGGGTTGGAATGCAGGGGGTGGGCCGGTGCCGACCCGCCTGCGACGCTAACCAGCGTGCGTGACGAGCGTCCCCCACGAGGGTGAACGGCAGGTGAACCGGGATCGACCGGCGGGGGAGCCGCAGCTGGGAGTCCGCCTACCGGATCGACTCGATCGCCTGCATGGCGCGGTCGCGCAGCGCATCCGAGATCGGCGCCGAGCCGGCGTCCTCGGCAGCGGCCTGCTGGCCCTCCTCGCTCGCGATGTAGGCGAGGTACTCCCGCACGACCTCGACGTTCTCGGGGGAGACGTACTCCTCGCAGGCGATGAGGTAGCTGACCAGCACGATCGGGTAGACGCCCGCCTGCTCGGTGGTGCGGTCGATGGCGATGGTGAGGTCGCCCTCGGCGCGGCCCTCCTCGAGCGGTGACGCGTCGACGATCGCCGCCGCGGCTTCGGGCGAGAAGGGCACGAACTCCTCGCCGACCTGCACGGCGACCGTGCCCAGGTCGCCGGCGCGCGACGCGTCGGCGTAGCCGATCGTGCCCACGCCCTTGCCGACGGTGTCGACGACGCCCGAGTTGCCCTGGGCGGCCTCGCCGCCGGCGAACGGCCACACGCCGTCGGCCTCCCACTCCCACACGTCGGGCGCGGCCGCGTTGAGGTACTCCGTGAAGTTCTCGGTGGTGCCGGAGTCGTCCGAGCGGTGCACGGCCGTGATGGGCAGGTCGGGCAGGTCCACGTCGGGGTTCGTCGCGGCGATGGCCGGGTCGCTCCAGTTCACGATGTCGCCGGCGAAGATGCCCGCGATGGTGGCGGCGTCGAGGTCGAGCGTGTCGATGCCGTCGAGCCGGAACACGACCGCGATGGGGGAGATGTAGAGCGGCAGCTGGATGACGGTGGAGTCCGGTGCGCAGCGGCCGAACCGACCCTCGTCGAGCTCGTCGAGCGTGTAGGCGCGGTCGGATCCGGCGAAGTCGCTCGCACCCTCCATGAAGGTGTCGCGGCCGGCTCCGGACCCGGAGGGGTCGTAGTCGACGGTCACGTGCGGGTGCGCCGTCTGGAAACCGGCGACCCAGGCCTGCTGCGCGGCGCCCTGGGCCGAGGATCCGGCGCCGATGACGTACCCGTCGAGGTTCGAACCGGTGTCGTCGAGGCCCATCTCGTTGACGGCGCACGAGGAGAGGAGGAGGGCGGAGGTCGCGGCGAGCGCGGCGGACGCGAGCAGGCGCGTGCGATTCACTGGGATCCTTCGGGTGGGGGACACGGGAGCGGGGATCGACCGGCGCGGCCGATTCCGACTCGCGATCGCGTGAACAGCGAAACCCACCTCGGTGAACGGAAGGTGAACAGCCGGTGCCGAGACCGGGTGGGGAAGCTGCGCATCCGCTGCATGTCGGTCGCGTCCGAAGGCTCAGGACTTCGGGGCGTGCGTCTCGATGGCGATGATGCCCGAGGAGGGGTTCGTGGCCGACAGGTGGACGACGCTGAACTCGCCGACGTCGATGCCCGCGGCATCCGTCACGTACGAGCCGAGCGGCGTCCCCGTCGCGAGGGCGATCTCCCGCATGATCTCCGGCAGGACCGGCCCGTGGCTGCAGACGACGGCGGTCTTGCCGACCCGCACGCGCTTGCCGATGACCCGCCGGACCTCGTCGTGCCCGGCCTCCCACGCGTCCTGGCTGATGCCGTCGTCGCGCTTGACCGTGATGCCGGATGCCGCGGAGAGGGGGGTCACGGTGGTCACGCACCGCACGGCCGGGCTCGAGACGATCTTCTTCGGCCGCCACGCGGTCAGCGTGTCGGCGAGGGCGACCGCCTGCCGCACCCCGCGCTCGACGAGCGGACGCGTCGTGTCGGGGCCGTCCCATGAGCCGCGCGCCTGGGCCTTGCCGTGCCGGAGCACGATGAGCGCGAACGTCGACGTCACGCCCTGGTCGACGAGCTTCGCGAAGTTGTCGAGGATCTCGCGGTCGGGCTCGTAGGTGAGGTAGCTGCGGGCGCGCTTGATGGTCACCCATTCGAGCGCGGCGATCTCGGCGTTCGGGCGGAACGTGGAGCGCTGGACGGCCTTCTCGCTGACGCGGGCCGCCCAGTAGTGCACGATCTTCTCGCGACCGCTCGGCAGCGCGTACCGCGAGACGCCGAGCGGCACCCCGAGGGCCACCGACAGTCCGGTCTCCTCCGCGATCTCGCGGACGGCGGTGCGGGGGAGGGTCTCGCCGGGGTCGACCTTCCCCTTCGGGATGGTGACGTCGCCGTAGACGGTGCGGTGGACGACGAGCACGTGCACGCGCCCGTCGATGACGCGCCAGCACACCGCGCCGGCTGCGTAGACGGCGGTCGCGACGGGGCTCATCGTCGCTTCGCCGATCGTGCGCTCCGGGCCACGCGCGACGTGCGCTGCGCGACGCGCTCGATGCGCAGGTGCTGCAGGTCGGCGAGGGGCCGGCCCTCGTCGTCGGTGGAGTGCCGGGTCCAGATGCCGTCGCCGTCGAGGTGCCACGAGCTCGTGCCGTCGTCCATGGCCTCGTCGAAGAGCTCGCCGATGTCGGCGACGTGGTCGGGGTCGGTGAGGCGGACCAGCGCCTCGACGCGGCGGTCGAGGTTGCGGTGCATCATGTCGGCCGAGCCGATGTAGACGATGGGGTCGCCGTCGTTGTGGAAGCTGAAGATGCGCGAGTGCTCGAGGTAGCGTCCGAGGATGGAGCGCACCGTGATGTTCTCGCTGAGGCCGGGGATGCCGGGCCGCAGGCTGCAGATGCCGCGCACCCAGATCTCGACGGGCACGCCCGCGTTCGACGCCCGGTACAGCCCGTCGATGATCGCCTCGTCGACCATCGAGTTGACCTTGATGCGGATGCCGCTCGGCCGGCCGGCCTCGGCGTTGCGGATCTCCTGCGTGATGAGCTTGAGCAGACCCTTCCGCAGGTGCAGCGGCGCGACGAGCAGACGCTTGAACTTCTTCTCGATGGCGTACCCGGAGAGCTCGTTGAACAGCCGCGTGAGGTCCTTGCCGACCTGGTCGTCGGCGGTGAGCAGGCCGAGGTCCTCGTAGATGCGGCTGGTCTTCGGGTTGTAGTTGCCGGTGCCGATGTGGCTGTAGTGGACCAGCCGCCCCTTCTCCTGGCGGATGACGAGCGCGAGCTTGCAGTGCGTCTTCAGTCCGACGAGGCCGTACACGACGTGGACGCCCGCCTTCTCGAGCTTGCGCGCCCACGAGATGTTCGCCTGTTCGTCGAAGCGGGCCTTGATCTCGACGAGCGCGAGCACCTGCTTGCCCGACTCGGCGGCGTCGATGAGCGCCTCGACGATGGGGCTGTCGCCCGAGGTGCGGTACAGGGTCTGCTTGATCGCGAGCACGTCGGGGTCGGCGGCGGCCTGCTCGAGGAAGGCCTGCACGCTCGTCGCGAAGGACTCGTACGGGTGGTGCAGGAGGATGTCCTTGCGGGCGACCGCGCCGAAGACGTCGGCGGGCAGGTTCGGCTCGGACCGCATCAGCTGCGCGTTGGTCGCGGGCACGTGCGTGGGGTAGTGCAGTTCCGGCCGGTCGATGCGTGCGAGGTCGAACAGGCCGCCGAGGTCGAGCGGTGCCGGGAGCCGGTACACCTCCTGCTCGGTCACGTCGAGCTCGCGGACGAGCAGGCCGAGCGTGACGTCGTCCATGTCGTTCGAGATCTCGAGGCGGATGGGCGGACCGAACCGGCGGCGAAGGAGCTCCTTCTCGAGCGCCTTGATGAGGTTCTCGGTCTCGTCCTCCTCGATCTCGACGTCCTCGTTGCGGGTGACGCGGAACACGTGGTGGTCGAGGATCTCCATCCCGGGGAAGAGGTCCTCGAGGTGGTTCGAGATGAGGTCCTCGAGGGCGATGTAGCGCGCATCCTCGACCGGCTCGTCGGGGTCGACGCGCACGAACCGGTGCAGCATCTGCGGCACCTTCACGCGGGCGAACTCGAGCCGGCCCGTCCGGCTGTTGCGCACGCGCACCGACAGGTTGAGCGAGAGCCCCGAGATGTAGGGGAACGGGTGGGCCGGGTCGACGGCGAGCGGCATGAGCACCGGGAAGATCTGCGAGCTGAAGAACTCGTGGAGGTGCGCGTGCTCGGCCTCGTCGAGGTCCTCCCACGAGACGATGCGGATGCCGGCATCGGCCAGGGCGGGCTTGACGAGCTCCTGGTACGCGGCGGCGTGCCGCAGCTGCAGCTCGTGCGCCTTGCGGGAGATGTCGGTCAGCACCTCGTGCGGGGTGCGCCCCACGTTCGTCGGCACGGCGAGTCCCGTGTTGATGCGGCGCTTGAGGCCGGCGACGCGGACCATGAAGAACTCGTCGAGGTTCGTCGCGAAGATGGCGAGGAAGTTGGCCCGTTCGAGCACCGGCAGGCGCGGGTCCTCGGCGAGTTCGAGCACGCGCTGGTTGAACGCCAACCAGCTGAGCTCGCGGTCGAGGTAGCGCTCCGAGACGAGCTCAGGGGCGCCATCCGTGTCGAGCGGCTCGAAGTCGTCGTCGAAATCGCTCGAGGTGCGGTCTTCGTCGAGGGTGGTCTCGGCCGTCATCCCCACATCATGCCACCGGGGTGCGACCGGGTGGTGAAGCGGATGTCACCGGATGGTGACGTCGGCGTCGCGCTCGTCCTCCTCGTGCACGTTGAAGCGGTAGCCCACGTTGCGCACGGTGCCGATGAGGGAGTCGAGGTCGCCGAGCTTCGCGCGCAGCCGCCGAACGTGCACGTCGACCGTGCGCGTGCCGCCGAAGTAGTCGTAGCCCCACACCTCGCTGAGCAGCTGCTCGCGCGTGAACACGCGCGACGGATGCGCCGCGAGGAAGCGGAGCAGCTCGAACTCCTTGTAGGTGAGGTCGAGGGTGCGCCCGTGCACCTTCGCCGAGTAGCTGGCCTCGTCGATGACGACGCCGGAGGTCTGGATGCGTTCGGCCGGCTGGGATGCCTGCGCCCGGCCCACGGCGAGGCGGATGCGCGCGTCGATCTCGGCGGGGCCGGCGTGCTCGAGGATCACGTCGTCGACGCCCCAGTCCGGGGTGACCGCGGTGAGGCCGCCCTCGGTGACCACGAGCACGAGCGGCACCGAGAGCCCGGTGGTGCGGAGGATCTGCGCCAGCGCCTTGGCTCCCGCGAGGTTCGTGCGGGCGTCGAGGAAGACGAGATCGGACTCGGGTGCGCGCACGAGCTGGTCGGGCGACGCGGGGATCACGCGCACCCGATGGGTCAGGAGAGACAGGGCCGGGAGAACGTCATCGTTGGCTGCCGGCGTCAGGATCAGCAGCTGCGCCACGCACACCCTCCAGTAGTAAGGTGCGGTCAATACTACGGGACGCCCGAAGGGGCGCCACGGAACGAGGGACGGCATGGGCGACGCACACGGTCACACAGCACCGCCGGCCCCGGCATCGGCGTCGGCGTCGGCATGGGGGCGGTGGGCGATCCCCGTCGTGTGGGCGCTCGCCGCGGTGGGCTCGGTGCTCGTGGTCGCCGCCGCGTACTCCGGACGCCGCGTGTGGTTCGGCGACGATGCGCCGGGGGCGGTCTACGTGGCGCTCGGCATGGTGCTCGCGGCATCCGTCATCGCGTCGATGGCCCTGCAGCTCGCCTCGCGGGAGCCGCACGGATTCGTCGGACGGGTGAGCGCCTCGATCGCGGGCGCCGTGGTGGTCGTCGCCGTGGCCGCGCTCGCGCTGCTGCCGGTCGTGCTCTGAGCAGCGGGTAGACTCGCTGCATGGATTCGCTGCTCGCCCTCGAACTCTTCTTCATCGGCCTGCTCGGGCTCGCGAGCCTCGCCATCGCCTGGGTGAGCGGCGTGGTCGTCTTCCGGCTCTTCAAGGGGCAGCGCTAGGCCGTGATCGAACTCCCGGTCGACCTCCCCCCGGAGCTCGTTCCGCTCTCCTGGCTCATCGGGGTGTGGGAGGGTTCCGGCGTCATCGACTACAAGGTCGGCGACGAGTCGGTCACGCACGAGTTCGGGCAGCGCGTGAGCTTCAGCCACGACGGCCTGCCGTACCTCAACTACACCTCGTCCACGTGGCTCTTCCCGGGTGACGAGGGTGCGGAGCCCACGCCGATCGCCGCGGAGACCGGATACTGGCGGCTCGCCCGGCCGCTCGGCGAGGGCGACCCCGGCCCCGCGCTCCTGCCCGCGACCGGACCCTCCCGGTTCCCCGACGCCGAGGCCGTCGAGACGCTGCGCAACGCCGCCGGCGGATTCGACCTCGAGGTCTCGGTCGTGCATCCCGGCGGGGTCAGCGAGCTGTACCTCGGGCAGGTCAAGGGCCCGCGCATCGACCTCGCGACCGACGCGGTGATGCGCGCCGCCGGCGCGAAGGAGTACGCGGCCGCCACCCGCCTGTACGGCCTCGTCGAGAACCACCTGCTCTGGGCCTGGGACATCGCCGCCCTCGGGCAGGACCTCCGTACGCACGCCTCGGCGCGGCTGGCGAAGGTCGACTGATGACCGGCTCCCCGTTCCTCGCGCTTCCCGGTGCCGTGCCCGCCGAGGGCGTGGATGAGGGCGTCGCGGGTCACTACGGCAATCCCATGGTCGAGCAGCGCCGACTCGAGCAGGGGCGAGCGGTCGTCGATCTCTCGCACCGCGGCGTCGTGACCGTCACCGGCCCCGACCGTCTCTCCTGGCTGAACTCGATGGCGAGCCAGCGGCTCGACCACCTCCGCCCGGGCGAATCGGCCGAGGCGCTCTTCCTCGACGCCGCCGGCCACGTCGAGCACGCCGTGCACGTCGTCGACGACGGCGAGCGAACCTGGCTCGTCGCCGAGCGCGACGACGCGCCCGCGCTGGCGTCGTGGCTCGACCGCATGCGCTTCATGCTCCGCGTCGAGGTCGCCGACGTCTCCGCCGAGGTCGCGGTCGTCGGTGCGATGCCCGAGGGCGACGGGTTCCCGCTCGACCTGCCCGACGGCGCGCTGCGCTGGACCGATCCCTGGCGCCTCGAGCTCCCGGGCGGGCACCGCTACAGCGTCGACCCGGCGCATCCCGGCGCGTTCTGGCGGTACGTCGAGGTGATCGTGCCGCGCGCGTCGCTCGCGGGCCTCGCCGCGGCCGTCCGGTCGGGGACCGCCGAACCGGCCGGGGTGCTCGCGCTCGAGGCGCTGCGCGTCGCCGCGTGGCGTCCCCGGTTCGCGACCGAGGTCGACGAGAAGACCCTGCCGCACGAGCTCGACTGGCTCCGCAGCGCGGTCGACCTGCACAAGGGCTGCTACCGCGGCCAGGAGACCGTGGCGAAGGTCGTGAACCTCGGCCGCCCGCCGCGTCGACTCGTGATGCTGCACCTCGACGGCAGCGACACCGTCCTGCCGAAGGCCGGCGACGAGGTCGTCGGCGTCAAGGTCCGGCCCGAGCCCGCGCCCGGTGAGGAGCCCGAGCGCCGGGTCGTCGGCCACATCACCTCGGCCGCCATGCACCACGAACTCGGTCCGATCGCCCTCGCGGTGGTCAAGCGTGCGGTGCCCCCGCAGCTCGAGCTCATCGTCGAGAGCCATGGCATCGACGTGGCGGCCGCGCAGGTCGAGATCGTCCCGGCCGGCGCGGGGGCCGCGGTCGACGTGCCCCGCCTGCCGCGGCTCGGCGTCCGCCCCTGAGCCGGCACCCGAAGCTGCCGACACCCGACGTGCCGCCGTTCAGCGAGCGGATGCCGCCGCGCCCGGCGCGACCGCGTCCCACGCGAGCGTGAGCTCGCCGAGTCGCCAGCGGCGCACCCCGCCGAGCACGGGCCACCCCTCGTCGCGGAGTCCGCGCGCCACCGCGATCCACCGCTGCGAGGGGCCGTAGACGGACAGCGGCGCGTGGACCCGCCATCCGCGGTCGAGCGCGACGAGGAGGTCGTGCACGCGTTCGCCGGGCACGTTCCGGTGGATGAGCGCCTTGGGCAGGCGCTCGGCGACCACGGACGGCGCGTCGAGGTCGCGCAGGCGCAGGCTGATCGTGAAGGTGCGCGGGCCGGCATCCGTCACCCCCGCCCACGCCGCGATGCGACCGAGTTCGTCGCAGGTGCCCTCGACGAGCAGCCCGCCGGGCGCGAGCCGTTCGCGCATGCGCGCCCAGGCGCCGGTGACGTCGGACTCGTCGTACTGGCGCAGCACGTTGAACGCTCGGATCACGGCGGGGGAGCCGCCGCCGGGCACGGGCACCTCGAAGCCGCCGAGCCCGAAGGAGGCCGGGAGGTCCGCGGCGAAGTGGGTACGACCCGCCCGCACGTCGGCGAGCTGCGCCTCGGCGGTGCGCACGCGCCCGGGGTCGATCTCGAGGCCGAGCACGCGCACGTCGGGGCGCGTGCGTCGCAGCCGCGTCGCGAGCTCGAAGGCGGTGACGCCGCTCGCGCCGAAGCCCAGGTCGACGACGAGCGGATCGGCCGCGCGGCGGAACTCCGGCTGGTCGGCGATCCACCGGTCGACGCGGCGGAGGCGGTTCGTGTTCGTCGTCCCCCGCGTGATGGATCCGACCGGCATGCTCCCAGTCTCGCAGGCGCGCGCCGGGCGCACGGCTCCGCTGCGCGGCATCCGTCACGCGGCGACCGCGGGAATGGGGGGCGCCATGCCGCGCCGGTAGGCTGGGGCGCATGGTCTACACCCTCGTGCTGCTGCGCCACGGCCAGAGCGACTGGAACCAGAAGAACCTGTTCACCGGCTGGGTCGACGTGCGGCTCAGCGAACTCGGCAGCGCCGAGGCGCGCCGCGCCGGCGAGCTGCTCGTCGAGAAGGGCGTGCTGCCCGACGTGCTGCACACCTCGGTGCTCACGCGCGCCATCCAGACCGCGAACCTCGCCCTCGAGGAGGCCGACCGGCTCTGGATCGACGTCCGCCGGTCGTGGCGCCTCAACGAGCGCCACTACGGTGCGCTGCAGGGCCTCGACAAGGCCGAGACCCTCGAGAAGTACGGCCAGGACCAGTTCATGCTGTGGCGTCGTTCGTTCGACACCCCGCCGCCGCCCATCGACGACGACGGCGAGTGGTCGCAGGTCGGCGACCCCCGCTACGCGAACCTCTCCGACGACGAGATGCCGCGCACCGAGTGCCTGAAGGACGTCATCGCGCGCATGCTCCCGTACTGGGAGACCGACATCATCCCCGACCTGAAGGACGGCAAGACGGTCCTCGTGACCGCGCACGGCAACTCGCTGCGCGCGCTCGTGAAGCACCTCGACGGCATCTCCGACGCCGACATCGCCGAGCTGAACATCCCCACGGGCATCCCGCTGGTCTACGAGCTCGGCGACGACTTCATGCCGACCAAGCCCGCCGAGTACCTCGACCCCGAGGCGGCGGCGGCCGGCGCCGCGGCGGTGGCCGCGCAGGGCAAGAAGTAGGGTCGACGCCCCGAGACGAGCGAAGGGCCGAGCGGATGTCGCATCCGCTCGGCCCTTCGCCGTCGCGCCTCGCGGCGCGTGGTGGTCAGACGGGGTCCGGCACCCAGTCGCCCGTGGCGAGGTACTGGACCTTCTTGGCGATGGACACCGCGTGGTCGGCGAACCGCTCGTGGTACCGGCTGGCGAGCGTCGCGTCGACCGTGTCGACCGCCTCGCCCTTCCAGGTCTCGCCGAGGACCTTGTCGAACACCGAGAGGTGGAGGGCGTCGACCTTGTCGTCCTCGTTGCGGATCTCCTCGGCGAGGCGGACGTCCTCGTTGCGGAGCAGCTCGACGAGTCGCCGCGCGATCTCGACGTCGAGCGTGCCCATCTCGGCGAACGTGGGGCGCAGGCTCTTCGGCACGACCTTGTCGGGGAAGCGGTAGCGCGCGAGCTGCGAGATGTGCGTCGCCATGTCGCCCATGCGCTCGAGCGACGCAGAGATGCGCAGCGCGCTCACGACGATGCGGAGGTCGCGCGCGACGGGCTGCTGGCGGGCGAGGATCGTGATGGCGAGCTCGTCGAGCGCCTGGGCTCGCTGGTCGATGAGGTGGTCGTCGGCGATGACCTCCTCGGCGAGGCTCACGTTCGACTCGTTGAAGGCGCGCGTGGCCTTCTCGATGGCCTCGGCGACGAGCGTCGCGATCTCGACCAGGCCGTCCTGGACCTCTCGCAGTTCCTGCTGGAACACCTCACGCATGTAATTCGACCCCTTCGGTTTCGGCTCGCGCGTCGGGCACGCGCGAGCAGCCGGCAGCCGGCCGACCCGCGACATCCTCCCCGGTGCAGGTGAACGGCAGGTGCCGCGTTCCTGAACACTCCCTAACCTACCCTCGTCCACCGGCATCCCGGACGTGACGGGCCCGGGCGGTGGTTATCGTTGGTCCCATGGACTCCACCTGGTCCGTGCTCGCCGCGCTCGCGTTCGGCGTGCTCATCGGGGCCGGCTTCACCGTCGTGCTGCACATCGCCGAACGGCGTGGGCAGAGCGCTGCGCGCGTCGTCGCGCCCACCATCCCCGACGGCGTCGACCAGGTGCTCGATGTGCTCGAGTCGGCGGGCGTCGTGCTCGACCCGTCGAACAACGTGCTCCGCGCCTCGCCGGGCGCGCTCGCGATGGGCCTGGTGCGCAACCAGATGCTCGCCCACCAGGAGCTCATCGACCTCGTCGCCGCCGTCCGCCGCACCGGCGAGCCCGTGGCGACCGAGCTCGTGCTCGCGCGCGGTCCGTTCAGCGATGCCACCATGCAGGTCGACGTCAGGGTCGCCCGGCTCGGCACGCGCTTCGTCCTGCTCCTCGCCGACGACCGGACCGAGGCCCGACGACTCGACGAGGTGCGTCGCGACTTCATCGCGAACATCAGCCACGAGCTCAAGACCCCGATCGCCTCGGTGAGCCTGCTCGCCGAGGCGCTCGACCAGGCCGCCGACGAGCCGGAACGGGTGCGGCGCTTCGCCGATCGCCTCGCGGTCGAGTCGACGCGCCTCGGGCACATCACGAGCGAGGTGATCGAGCTGTCCCGCCTGCAGGCCCGCGATGCCCTGCGCCGCGACGAGCTGCTCGACGTCGACCGCATCGTCGCCGCCGCCGTCGACCAGAACCGGGTCGTCGCCGCGGCCAAGGGCATCGAGGTCCGGCTCCGCGCGAAGTCGAAGGCGAAGGTCTACGGCGACGAGGCGCTCATGGTCGTCGCGGTGCACAACCTCATCGCGAACGCGCTCGCGTACTCGAGCGAGGGCGGGCGCGTGGGCGTCGGCGTCACCGTCGACGACGATGCGGTGGAGATCGCCGTGGCCGATCAGGGCATCGGCATCGCCCCCGAGGACCAGGACCGCGTGTTCGAGCGGTTCTACCGGGTCGACCAGGCCCGCTCCCGCAACACGGGCGGGTCGGGCCTCGGCCTCAGCATCGTCAAGCACACGGTGCAGAACCACGGCGGCGACGTCCGAGTGTGGTCGCAGCCGGGGCGCGGCTCGACCTTCACCATCCGACTGCCGCTCGCCGAGCCGCCCGTATCCCCGCCCGAGCCCGAGGACACCGCCGCCGAGACCGTCGTCGACGGTCAGGGCGACGGCTCCGCACCCGCCGGCGCGGGGCGCGGCGAATCGTCCGAGACCCCCGATCGCATCGCCGCGGCCCTGCCGGCCGCAGCCCCTTCCCGAGGAGACCGCACGTGACCCGCATCCTGCTCGTCGAGGACGAGATCGCGCTGAGCGAACCGTTGAGCTTCCTGCTCGAGCGCGAGGGCTACGAGGTGGAGGTCGCCGCCGACGGTCCCGCGGCCGTCGCGGCCTTCGACCGCGCGGGAGCCGACCTGGTGCTGCTCGACCTCATGCTGCCCGGGCTGCCCGGGACCGAGGTGTGCCGCGAGATCCGCCAGCGCTCGCAGGTGCCCATCATCATGCTGACCGCGAAGGACTCCGAGGTCGACATCGTCGTCGGCCTCGAGCTGGGCGCCGACGACTACGTCACGAAGCCGTACTCGACCCGCGAGCTGCTCGCCCGCATCCGGGCGGTGCTGCGTCGACGGATCGAGCCGGAGGACCTCGACGACGCGATCATCACGGGCGGCCGCGTCCGGATGGATGTGGACCGCCACACCGTCGAGGTCGACGGCGAGACGGTGGCGATGCCGCTGAAGGAGTTCGAGCTGCTCGAGCTGCTCATGCGCAACGCCGGTCGCGTGCTCACGCGCGGCCAGCTCATCGACCGCGTCTGGGGAAGCGACTACTTCGGCGACACCAAGACGCTCGACGTGCACATCAAGCGCATCCGCTCGAAGATCGAGGTCACGCCCTCGGAGCCGGTGCAGCTGGTCACCGTCCGGGGTCTGGGCTACCGGTTCGAGGCCTGAGACGACGAAGCGGATGCCGCGCGCTCAGGCTGCGGCATCCGCTCGATCGGTCGTGGTGGGCCGGGTTACGGCACCAGGTCGGCGTACTCGGGGAGGCGGCCGTCGAGGACGGGCACGGAGATCTCGCGGCCCTCGGCGCCGTCGGTGGTGACGAACACGGGGACGAGCCCGCCGACCTCGGCGTCGAGGCCCTCGATGAGCAGGGGCTCCTCGTCGCCGGCGCCGGGGGCGACGGTCTGGCCGGCGTCGACGTCGACCTCGACGGTCTCGCTGCCGACCTGGAGCTCGAGCGTCGCGTCCTCCGAGCCGGAGTTCGAGACGGAGAGGATCATGCTGCCCTCGTCGCCGTCCTCGCTGATGATGAGGATGTTGCGCACCGCGAGCGAACCGACCTCGGCCGAGACGCCGTCGCTGGGGTCGTACCGCTCCGTGGTCGCCTGGTAGGTGATCATGCCGCAGCCGGTTCCGCCGATGGCGATGCCGAGAGCCAGGGCAGCGGATGCCGCGAGACGCGCCTTCACAGAACCTCCAACGAGACATGCGTGCGCGCGGATGCAGGCAACCGCGCGCAGGGGACTTCGATGAGTCTAGCCTACGGGCGCAGGGGGCTTCGGGCGTGGAGGCGGAACCCTAGCACTACCTCGGTGTGATATCCTGAAAGTTGCCGAAAGGACGTCTATTCATGCTGTTTGAGGTTGGCGAGACCGTTGTCTACCCGCACCACGGAGCCGCGACGATCGTCGAAGTCAAGAAACGCATCATCAAGGGCGAAGAGAAGCTCTACCTCAAGCTGAACGTCACGCAGGGCGACCTCGTCATCGAGGTTCCCGCCGAGAACGTCGACCTGGTCGGCGTTCGTGACGTGATCGGCAAGGAAGGCCTCGACAAGGTCTTCGAGGTGCTTCGAGCGCCCTTCACCGAAGAGCCGACCAACTGGTCGCGCCGCTACAAGGCGAACCTCGAGAAGCTCGCCTCCGGCGACGTGATCAAGGTCTCCGAAGTCGTGCGCGACCTGTGGCGCCGCGACCAGGACCGCGGCCTGTCCGCGGGCGAGAAGCGGATGCTGGCGAAGGCTCGACAGATCCTGATCTCGGAGCTCGCGCTGGCCGAGAAGACCGACGAGGAGCAGGCGTCGACCGTCCTCGACGAGGTCCTCGCCTCCTAGCCCGAGCCCGGCTCCCGTACGATCGCCGCCCGCGCACCAGCGCAGGGCGGCGATCGTCGTCCGGGCGGCGATACGCTCGACGCGTGAACGATTCGACCGTCGCCGTCATCGTCGTCGCCGCGGGCAGCGGCACGCGCCTGGGTCGCCCCGAGCCGAAGGCGTTCGTCCCGCTCGGCGACGACACGGTCCTCGGTGTCGCGTTGGATGCCGTGCTCGGCATGAGCGACGCCCCGTACCTGGTCGTCGTCGCGCCCGCCGAGCGCGTCGAGGAGGCGCGGGCCATCGTCACGGCCCGGGCCGGAGCGGCATCCGTCGCCTTCGACGTCGTTGCCGGCGGCGAGACCCGCCAGGAGTCGGTCTCGCGCGGCATCGCCGCGCTGCCGCACGTCATCGAGACCGTGCTCGTGCACGACGCGGCGCGGCCGCTCACGCCGTCGATCGTGTTCGACGAGGTCGCCGCGGCCGTCCGGGCGCGGGGCCACGGCGTCGTGCCCGGCCTGCCGGTGATCGACACCATCAAGCGGGTGGACGCGCGGGGCCGGGTCGTCGCGACCGTCGACCGATCGGAGCTCGCCGCCATGCAGACGCCGCAGGGATTCCCGCGGTCGGCGCTCGAGCACGCCTACTCGCGGGCGCACGGCGAGCACACCGACGACGCGGCCCTCGTCGAGTCCGTCGGCATGCCGATCGACATCGTCCCGGGTGATGCGCGGGCCTTCAAGATCACGGTCCCGGCCGACCTGCACCGGGCCGAGCAGCTCGTGGCCGAGCGCGCCAGAGCGGATGCCGCCGCCGACGTCGCACCCGCCGCGGCCGCCGACCCCGCGGCATCCGTCTCGCTGCCCCGCGTCGGGACGGGCATCGACGTGCACGCGTTCGCCGACGATGCCGACACGCCGCTGTGGCTCGCCGGCCTCGAGTGGCCGGGGGAGCGAGGGCTCTCCGGTCACTCGGACGGCGACGCCGTCGCGCACGCCGTCTGCGATGCGCTGCTGGCCGCCGCCGGCCTCGGCGACATCGGCGGCATGTTCGGCACGGCCGACCCGCGCTTCTCGGGCGCGCACGGCGAGGTGTTCCTCGCCGAGACCGTTCGGCGCCTGGCCGACGCCGGCTTCCGGGTCGGCAACGTGTCGGTGCAGGTCGTCGGCAACCGACCCAAGCTCTCGCCCCGCCGCGCGGAGGCGGAGGCGCTCTTGTCCGGCATTCTCGGCGCACCCGTGAGCGTCGCCGCGACCACGACCGACGGCCTCGGCTTCACCGGACGCGGCGAGGGCGTGGCCGCGATCGCCACGGCGCTTGTCGTGCCCGCCTGAGCCGCGGCATCCGTCGCATCGGTCTCGCAGCGGGCCCGCCGGTAGGCTTGCGGGGTGACCGTGCGACTCTACGACTCGAAGGCCCAGACCCTGCGTGACTTCGTGCCCCTCACCGAGGGACACGTCGGCATGTACGTCTGCGGTCCGACCGTGCAGTCGAGCCCGCACATCGGTCACCTGCGGAGCGCGCTCGTCTACGACCTCATGCGCCGGTGGTTCACGGCGCGGGGCGACCGGGTCACCTTCATCCGCAACGTCACCGACATCGACGACAAGATCCTGAACGCCGCGGCCGACGAGGGCATCGGCGACCAGTGGTGGTCGCTCGCCTACCGCGTCGAGCTCGAGTTCACCGCCGCCTACAACGCGCTCGGCATCCTCCCGCCCACGTACGAGCCGCGCGCGACTGCGAGCGTGCAGCAGATGCAGGAGCTCATCGCGCGCCTCATCGAGGCGGGGCACGCCTACGTCGCGGCCGACGGGTCGGGCGACGTGTACTTCGACACGGCCACGTGGCCGGCCTACGGCGAGCTCACCAGGCAGTCCCGCGACCACATGGAGGCGGCGGCCGACGCCGACCCGCGCGGCAAGCGCGACCCGCGCGACTTCGCGCTCTGGAAGGGGCGGAAGGACACCGAGCCCGCCTCGGCCGGATGGGACGCGCCGTGGGGACACGGGCGCCCGGGCTGGCACATCGAGTGCTCGGCGATGGCGGCGCGCTACCTCGGCACCGAGTTCGACATCCACGGCGGCGGGCTCGACCTGCGGTTCCCGCACCACGAGAACGAACTCGCGCAGTCCGGCGCCGACGGCCAGCGCTTCGCCCGGTACTGGGTGCACAACGGCCTCGTGAACGTCGGCGGCCAGAAGATGTCGAAGTCGCTCGGCAACTCCGTCTACGCCGACGAACTGCTCGAGCTCGCCTCCCCGCTCGCCGTGCGGTACTACCTCGGCCAGGCGCACTACCGATCGACCCTCGACTACTCGCCCGAGGCCCTCGCCGAGGCCGAGGCCGCCGTCGACCGCATCCGCACCTTCCTCGCCCGCGTCGACCGCCGGCTCGCCGGCACGCGCCACGCCGAGACCGGCACGGATGCCACGTGGCCGGCCGCCTTCGCCGAGGCCATGGACGACGACCTCGGCGTGCCGCAGTCGCTCGCCGTGCTGCACGAGACCGTCCGGGCCGGCAACCAGGCCCTCGACGACGAGGACCTTCCGGTCGCCGCCGAGCGTCGCGGGCAGGTGCACGCCATGGTGCGCGTGCTCGGCATCGACCCGGCCGACCCGGCCTGGGCGACGGATGCCGGACCTGCGGCATCCGCGCTCGACGCCCTCGTCACCCGGCTCATCGATGACCGTCGCGCGGCGCGCGACGCGAAGGACTGGGCCACCGCCGACCGCATCCGCGCCGAACTCGCGGGCGCCGGCATCACCATCGAAGACAGCCAGACCGGAACGCATTGGAGCCTCACCTCATGAAGGGCAGCAGCGGAAAGCCTCGCGCGGGAGCCGTGCGCAAGAAGGGCAAGGGCCAGAAGGTCGGGACCGGCGGCCACAGCCGCAAGGCGCTCGAAGGCAAGGGCCCGACCCCGAAGGCCGAGGACCGGCCGTACCACAAGGCCTACAAGCGCAAGGCCGCAGCCGAGCGCGCGGCAGAGAAGTCGGGCGGCCGCACGCCGCAGCGCGCCGGCGCCCCTCGTGGCGCGTCGGGTGCCGCCCGCCGGTCGAAGTCGGGTGACGAGTCGGAGATCGTGACCGGCCGCAACGCCGTCGTGGAGGCGCTGCGCACCCGCATCCCCGCCACCACGCTCTACGTCGCCGCGCGCATCGAGATGGACGACCGCGTGAAGGAGGCCGTGAAGATCGCGACCAATCGCGGCATCCCGATCCTCGAGGTCATGCGGCCCGAGCTCGACCGGCTCGCGGGTGAGGGCGGGGTGCACCAGGGCCTCGCGCTGAAGGTGCCGCCGTACGAGTACGCGCACCCGATCGACCTGCTCGACGAGGTGCTCGCCGACGACGAGACGCCGCTGCTCGTGGCGCTCGACGGCGTCACCGACCCGCGCAACCTCGGTGCCATCATCCGCTCGACGGCCGCGTTCGGCGGGCAGGGCGTGATCGTGCCGCAGCGCCGGTCGGTCGGCGTGACGGCCGCGGCATGGAAGACCTCCGCCGGCGCGGCGGCCCGGGTCCCCGTGGCGATGGCGCCCAACCTGACGCAGACGCTCAAGGCGCTGAAGGAGCGCGGCGTGTTCGTGCTCGGTCTCGACGGGGACGGCGACGTGTCGCTGCCCGGCCTCGACTTCGCCGACCGGCCGATCGTGGTCGTCGTCGGGTCCGAGGGCAAGGGGCTGTCGCGATTGGTCACCGAGACGTGCGACGCGATCGTGTCGATCCCGATCTCGGCGGCCACCGAGTCGCTGAACGCCGGCATCGCGGCATCCGTCACGCTCTACGAGATCGCGAAGCTGCGCGCCGAGTAGCCCCCGGTGGTCGAGTAGGACGCGAAGCGCCCGTATCGAGACCCGGTGGTCGAGTAGGACGCGAAGCGCCCGTATCGAGACCCGGTGGTCGAGTAGGACGCGAAGCGCCCGTATCGAGACCTAGGTCCAGCGCTTCCTGCTCGCCGAAGCCAGGGTCTCGTGATTCCCGTGAGCGAGCGCGAGCCGCTTCGCCCGACTCCAGTTCTGGACCTGCTTCTCGCGGCGGAAGGCGTCATCGACGCGTGCGTACTCCTCGACGTGGATGAGTTCCACCGGACGGCGTCGTCGCGTGTACTCGGCACCTTCCCCCGCCTGGTGCTGGGCGATGCGGCGCTCGAGGTCGACCGTGCTTCCCACGTAAGTCGTGCCGTCGGCGCACCGGAGCATGTACATGTATGCCATGTGGGCGAGTCTGGCGCAGGCGGGCGCACGGCCGCCGGGACTGTGCACACGCGGTCTCGGTACGGGCGCGGCTTCGCCGCGTCCTACTCGACCACCGGGGCTGGGGGCAGGCGCGGCTTCGCCGCGTCCTACTTGACCACCGGGTGTCGGTACGGCGCGGCTTCGCCGCGTCCTACTCGACCCCCGGGGCGTTCAGACCTTGAGGCGCCAGTCGCCCTCGTCGTCGGGGTCGTGCACGGCCAGTTCGGCGGTGTCCGGGCCGACGGCCGGCAGCGCGGTCGTGATCGCCTCGGTCGGCGGACCGATCACCGTGGCCTCGTCGCGACGGTGCCGCAGCACATCGTTGATGTAGGCGGTGAGCGCCTCGGCCAGCGGGATGTCGTGACCCTGCTGCTGCGCCATGTACCACCGGTGCTCGAGCAGCTCGTGGAACACCTCGGCGGGCTCGAGCTTGCCGCGGAGCTCCTGCGGGACGGCGCGGACGACGGGCTCGAACACGCGCATCTGCCACTCGTGCGCGACCATCTCCTCGTCCTGATCCTGCTTGTTGTATGCCGCACGGTACGAGTCGAGGTCGTTCAGCAGGCGCCGGGCCTGGTTCTCGCCCGCGTCGAGCCCCGTGAGGCGGAGCAGCCGACGCTGGTGGTGGCCCGCATCGACGACCTTCGGCTGGATGCGCAGCGTCGTGCCGGACTCGTCGGTGCGGATGGCGAGTTCCTCGATGTCGAACCCGAGCTCGTTGAGGCGGTTGACGCGTTCGTTGATGCGCCACCGTTCGGCGAGCCCGAACGACTCGGAGCCGGTCAGCTCGGTCCAGAGGCTGCGGTAGGCGTCGACGATGCCGTTCGAGATGTTGACCGGATCGAGCTCGTCGGCGACGCGGCCGCCCGCCTCGAGGTCGAGCAGTTCACCGGCGATGTTCACGCGCGCGATCTCGAGGTCGTTCTCACGCTGGCCGTTCGACAGGCCGCCCTCGTAGAGCTTGCCCGTCTCGGCGTCGACGAGGTACGCGGCGAACGCTCCGGCGTCGCGACGGAACAGCGTGTTCGACAGCGACACGTCGCCCCAGAAGAACCCGACGATGTGCAGTCGCACGAGGAGGACCGCGAGCGCGTCGACGAGGCGGGTCGCGGTGTCGGGGCGGAGGGTCTGCGAGAACAGCGCCCGGTACGGCAGCGAGAAGCGCAGGTGCCGGGTGACGAGCACCGGCGCGAGCTCCTCGCCGTCGGCATCCGTTCGGTTCGTGATGACCGCGACGGGCTCGACGCAGGGGATCTCGAGCCGCTGCAGGGTGCGCAGCATCTCGTACTCGCCCTTGGCCATCTCGGCCGTGGTCTCCTTGATGGCCACGACGTGGCCGCTGAGGTGCGCGAAGCGGACCAGGTGTCGCGAGATGCCCTTCGGGAGCGCCGCGATGGTCTCGCTCGGCCACGCCTCGAGCGGGAGGTCCCACGGGAGGTCGAGCAGGGCGGGGTCGGTCATCGCCGACGTGATCGAGAGTGTGCCGCTCATCAGGCCCAAGCGTACCCGGGAACGACGATGCCGGCCGGGCCGGAGCCCGACCGGCATCGCGGTCGCATGGTGCGGTGCGTCAGCTCGCGACCGGCGCCTGCAGCAGGCGCGCACCCGACTCGGCGTCGAACACGTGCACGTGCTTCGGGGTCGGCATGAGGTAGACGGTGTCGCCCGCGAACGGGTGGACGCGGCCGTCGACGCGCGCGACGATGTCGGTGCGCTTGCCCTCGATGGTCGAGTGGCCGTAGAGGTAGCCGTCGGCGCCGAGCTCCTCGACGAGGTCGACGACGACCTCGAGGCCCTCGCCCTGCGTGTTCGACACGACGATGTCCTCGGGGCGGACGCCGACCGTGACGACGGGGCCGGACGCCGACGCGAGCGCCTCGCGCTCGACGTCGATGGTCGCGGTGCCGAACTTGATGCCGCCCTCGACCACGTCGGCGTGGAACAGGTTCATCGCCGGCGAGCCGATGAAGCCCGCGACGAAGACGTTGTTCGGCCGCTCGTACAGCTCGCGCGGCGTGCCCACCTGCTGGAGGACGCCGTCCTTCAGCACGGCGATGCGGTCGCCCATGGTGAGGGCCTCGGTCTGGTCGTGCGTGACGTAGACCGTGGTGACGCCGAGGCGGCGCTGAAGCGACGCGATCTGGGTGCGCGTCTGGACGCGGAGCTTGGCGTCGAGGTTCGACAGCGGCTCGTCCATGAGGAACACCTGCGGCTGGCGCACGATCGCGCGGCCCATGGCGACGCGCTGACGCTGGCCGCCCGAGAGCGCCTTCGGCTTGCGGTTCAGGTACGGCTCGAGGTCGAGCAGCTTGGCGGCCTCGAGGACGCGCGCGGCCCGCTCCTCCTTGCCGATGCCGGCGATCTTGAGCGCGAAGCCCATGTTCTCGGCCACGGTCATATGCGGGTACAGCGCGTAGTTCTGGAACACCATCGCGATGTCACGGTCCTTCGGCGGCACGTCGGTGACGTTCCGGTCGCCGATGAAGATGTTGCCGTCGTTGACCTCTTCGAGGCCCGCGAGCATGCGGAGCGACGTGGACTTGCCGCAGCCGGAGGGGCCGACCAGGACGAGGAACTCCCCGTCTTCGATCTCGAGGTCGAGCTGGTCGACGGCGGGACGGGTGCCACCGGGATAGAGGCGGGTGGCCTTGTCGAACGTGACTGACGCCATGGTTCTGTTCTCCTTCACCGGCAGGTACGTGCCGGACGATCCGTAGTGAATGGAAACGCCGACCTCGGTGTCGACGCTCCCTCAGTATGTCACGCGAGCTCCGCATCGCCGCATCCGCGTCGGTGCCCGCGGCGTGCGACCGGGGTGCGCGGATGCCGCGACCAGCCGCCGCTCGGGCGCCGTTTGGGCGATTCACAGTGTCCGCTCCTACACTCAACGGTGCGTGCGCCTGCATCCCCGCGCGCCCCCACAGCTGACCCGGAGTTGACCATCGATGAGCACTGGATCCATCCAGCCGCGCCCCAGCCGCAACGAGCGACGCGAGGCGGCCCGTGAGAAGGCCCGCCTGCTGCGCGAGGAGCAGCGGCGGAAGGACCGCCGCAAGAAGTTCCTGATCCAGGGCGGCGTCATCGTCGTGGTGCTCGCCATCGCGGCGCTCATCGGCACGATGATCTTCAACAGCGTCCGTCCCGAGGGCCCCGGCCCGCAGAACATGGCCAGCGACGGCATCCTGCTCGTCGGCGGCGAGAGCGGCATCGAGCCGGTCTCGACCCGCGCGATCCCCGCGAACGGCGAGCCGACGCCGAGCGAGCCCGACGACAGCGGCACGGTCGCGAACATCGTCGTCTACGTCGACTACCTCTGCCCCTACTGCGGCCAGTTCGAGCAGACGAACTCCGAGTCGATGCGCACGATGGTCGAGCAGGGCGCCGCGACGCTCGAGGTGCACCCGATCGCCATCCTCACGAACAAGTCCGCCGGCACCCAGTACTCGCTCCGCGCCGCCAACGCCGCGGCGTGCGTGGCCGACCGGTCGCCCGAGGCGTTCTTCGACTTCAACGCGCTCATGTTCGAGAACCAGCCGGAGGAGCTCTCGGCGGGCCTCTCGAACGACGAGATCAAGGCGCTCGCCGCCGAGGCCGGCGCGTCCTCGTCGGTCGACGAGTGCATCGACGAGACGCGGTTCAAGAGCTGGGTCGAGGATGCCACCAACCGGGCACTGACCCAGCCGATCCCGAACTCCGAGCTCGAGTCGGTCAAGGGCACGCCGACGGTGCTGGTGAACGGCAAGCAGTACGTCGGCTCGCTCGAGGACCCGGCCGAGTTCCGCGCGTTCGTGCTGCAGGCGGCCGGCCAGAGCTACTCGGAGTCCAACGGCACGCCGACGCCGACGCCCACCCCGACCCCCGCCGGCTGAGCGCCGCTCCGGTCGAGTCGACGGCCCGGTCCCCTCGCGGGGCCGGGCCGTCGTCGTCCGCTCGCGCCGCGATCGGTAGGATGTGGGGGAGTCACGCCGGCTTGGCGCAATTGGTAGCGCACCGCTCTTGTAAAGCGGTGGTTACGGGTTCGAGTCCCGTAGCCGGCTCCATGTCGAGCACACCCGCCCCGTCGTCGCAGCCCGCAGCGGGCGGCGCGGCGAGTCATCCGCACCACTCGCCCCCGCACGCGCACGCGGCCGATTCGCGGGTGCCGATGTGGGTCGCCATCGCCCTCACCGTGGTGTCCGGCGGCCTCGTGGCGCTGCAGTCCCGGGTGAACGGGCAGTTGGCGCGCGCCCTCGACGACTACTCCGTCGCTGCGGTGATCTCGTTCGGGTCCGGCCTCGTGCTCCTCCTGGTGCTCGCGGCGGCGTGGCCCGGGGGGCGCCGCGGGCTCGTCCGCCTCGGCGTCGCGTTCCGCGCCGGCGCGGTGCCGTGGTGGATGCTGCTCGGCGGCGTCGCGGGCGCCTGGTTCGTCGCGACTCAGGGCATCGCCGTCGGCGTCCTCGGCGTCGCCCTGTTCACGATCGGGATCGTCGCCGGACAGACGCTCGGCGGGGTCGTGTTCGACGTGATCGGCATCGGTCCCGGAGGGCGCCGGCCCCTGTCGGTCGCGCGCGTCGCGGGCGCCGTGCTCGCGCTCGCGGCGGTGGGGTGGGCGGTCTCCGCGCAGGTGTCCGAGTCGGTCCCGCTGTGGGTCATGCTCCTGCCGTTCACGGCCGGCATCGGCGCCTCCTGGCAGCAGGCGATGAACGGGCGGGTCCGCACCGCGTCGGCGAGCGCGCTCGCCGCGACCGTCGCCAACTTCGCGGTGGGCACGGCGGTGCTCGTCGGCGTGATGCTCGTGCATGCGGCATCCGTCGGCTGGCCCGATCGCATGCCCGCCGACTGGTGGCTCTACACGGGCGGCGCGATCGGCTGCGTGTTCATCGCCGCGCAGGCCGTGCTGGTGCGCCGCGTGGGGGTGCTGCTGCTCGCGTTGGGGCTCGTGGCCGGGCAGCTCACGGCGGCGCTCGCGCTCGACCTGCTCCTGCCGGCCACCGGCCGCCCCGTCGGGCTGGCCACGGTCGGCGGCACGGTGCTGGCGCTCGTCGCGGTCGCGCTGGCGAGCATCCGCTGGGGGCGAGCGAAGCACGCGGCGCCGCCGGAGCCCGAGCCGGTCACCGGGTCGACCGCGGCCGTCAGGCCAACGAGCTGAACCGCTGCGCCACGTCGGGGCCCACGCGCCGCTCCGGGCGGACGCGTTCCGGCCGGCCGCCGACGTAGAGCCACCCCAGCAGGTGCTCGCCCGGGGCGAGGTGGTGTGCGTCGGCGACGAGCGGATGCCGCGTGAGCGGCCCCGTCCGCCACATCACGCCCCACCCGGCCTCGTCGAGCAGGAGCGAGAGCAGGTGGGCGACCCCGGCCGCCGCGGCGTCCTGCTCCCACTCGGGGACCTTCGGATGCGGCCTCGTGCAGGCGACGACTGCGAGCAGGAGCGGGGCGCGCAGGGGCTTCGCCGCGAGCTTCTCGGCCGCGGCTCCCTCGGCGCCGGCGGCGGCCGCGAGCGACCGGCCCACGCGGGCGCGGGCGTCGCCGCGCACGGCGATCACGCGCCACGGGGCGAGCGACGCGTGGTCGGCGACCCGACCGGCCGCTTCGAGCAGGTCGCGGAGCTCGTCGTCGCCGGGTGCGGCATCCGTCACCTCGGGCCACGACCGGCGGGCGAGCGCCGCCTCGCGCACGGATGCCACGCTCAGGACTCGGGCGTGAAGTCGAGGGCGATCGAGTTCATGCAGTACCGGTCGCCGGTGGGCGTGCCGAAGCCGTCGGGGAAGACGTGGCCGAGGTGCGAGCCGCAGCGCGCGCAGCGCACCTCGGTGCGCACCATGCCGAGCGAGGTGTCCTCGAGGAGCTCGACCGCCTCGGGCCGGACCGACTCGTAGAAGCTCGGCCAGCCGCATCCGGAGTCGAACTTCGTGCCGCTCTTGAACAGCTCGGCGCCGCAGGCGCCGCACGCGTAGACGCCGGCGCGTTCCTCGTCGAGCAGCTCGCCGGTCCACGCGCGCTCGGTCCCGGCACCGCGGAGCACGGCGTAGCGCTCGTCGCCGAGCTCCTCTCGCCACTGCTCCTCGGACTTCTCCACCTCGTACGGCATGCGGTCTCCTCGTCGTGTGCGGTCATCCCATCGTCGCAGTTCCGGCGACGTGCGGTGCAACGCATGACGCTCGACGCGTGTTCCGTGACGGCGCTCCGCCCGAGTGCGGCGGGTGCGCGGCATCCGCTCTCTAGGATGTCGTCAGACGAGCGGGCGACCGCCGACCGAGACCGACGAGGAGGTGCGATGGACGCCGCAGGCAGGCCCGACCCCGACTCCGCGACCACGCACCGGAGCACGGACGGACTCGACGAGCGACGTCGGCGCATCCTCGCCTTCGAGGCGCGCGCGTGGCGCGACCCGGCGCGGAAGGCCGATGCGATCCGCGACGAGCTGGATCTCTCGCCGGCCCGGTACTACCGGTTGCTCGCCGAACTCGTCGACGACCCCGCCGCCCTGCGGCACGATCCCATGCTCGTGAAGCGCCTGCAGCGGCAGCGCGCGGCGCGGGCGGCGGCGCGGGCCGAACGCGCCATCCCCACCGGCGCGGCGATCGAGACGGGCCGACCACGACCCCGGCAGGATCCATGACGCAGAAGTTCCCCCGAGACCGGTTCGATTCGATCCCGCACGGTATCGAGCGCGTCGGCGCGCACCGTGCCCCCGCCCGCCGTGGCGCCCGGTGGATCGCGTTCGGCTGGGCCGCCCTCGCGACGGTCGTGCTGGCCGGTGCGGGCATCGCCGCGGTGAGCGTCTACAACGACCGGCTCGACTTCGGCGGGGGGCAGCCGGTCCCCACGCAGACTCCGGTGGCGACGGCGCCGCCGACCCTGGCGCCCGACGTCCCGGTCGCGGTGCTGAACGGTACGGGCACCTCGGGCCTGGCGGCGAGCGTCGGCGAGACGCTGACGGCGAGCGGGCTCACGGTGGGCATCACCTCGAACGCCGACACGTCCGACATCGAGACCACCGTCGTGTACTACGCGGCGCCGGAGCTCGAGGGCGCGGCCCGCGGAGTGCTGGGGCTGCTGCCCGTCGGCGACGTCCGGCTCTCGGAGGAGTACGGGGCGACCGGCATGCAGCTCGTCGTGGTGCTCGGGGCGGACTACGTGGAGGCGTCCGGCCGCTGACGGTGACCGAATCGTTGCCATTCTGCGACCATTCGGGACCGCGGAACCCTTGTGCCGGGCGCGCGCGCTGTGACTATCTGGATTCGGCCGCTCGATCGCGTGTGGAGCATCCGGTGCCGGGCCCCGGCGCCGTGTCGGCACGTCGACGGCCCGGTACAGGCGAAGGCACGTGCTGACTCGGAAACTCGGCAACATGGGAGCAACGCATGGCGAACGGAACCGTGAAGTGGTTCAACGCTGAAAAGGGCTACGGATTCATCACCGTCGACGGGGGCGGTCAGGACGTCTTCGTCCACTACTCCGCGATCGACATGGCGGGCTACAAGGTGCTCGAAGAGGGCCAGCAGGTGACCTTCGAGGTCGGCTCAGGCTCCAAGGGCCCCCAGGCCGAGGCGGTCCGCCCCGCCTGATCCCCTCAGCGTCGAAGCGCCGTCGGCTCGCCCGGCGGCGCTTCCGCGTTCCCGGGGGATGCGGCATCCGTCGCTCGCTTGCACTCGGGCCGGGTGAGTGCCAGAATCGCTTTAGCACTCACTCGTTTTGAGTGCTAACCCTTGGAATCTTTGAACGTCCGGAAGGGACGAGAGACACACATGGCAAAGATCATTGCTTTCGATGAGGAGGCCCGCCGCGGTCTCGAGCGCGGGCTCAACCAGCTCGCCGACGCGGTCAAGGTGACCCTCGGCCCGCGCGGCCGCAACGTCGTCCTCGAGAAGAAGTGGGGCGCCCCCACCATCACCAACGACGGCGTGTCGATCGCCAAGGAGATCGAGCTCGACGACCCGTACGAGAAGATCGGCGCCGAGCTGGTCAAGGAGGTCGCGAAGAAGACCGACGACGTCGCCGGTGACGGCACCACCACGTCGGTCGTGCTCGCCCAGGCGCTCGTGCGCGAGGGCCTCCGCAACGTCGCCGCCGGCGCCGACCCCATCTCGCTGAAGCGCGGCATCGAGAAGGCCGTCACGGCCGTCTCCGAGCAGCTGCTCGCGACGGCGAAGGAGGTCGAGACCAAGGACGAGATCGCCGCGACCGCGTCCATCTCGGCCGCCGACCCCCAGATCGGCGAGATCATCGCCGAGGCGATCGACAAGGTCGGCAAGGAGGGCGTCGTCACCGTCGAGGAGTCGAACACCTTCGGCACCGAGCTCGAGCTCACCGAGGGCATGCGCTTCGACAAGGGCTACCTGTCGGCGTACTTCGTCACGGACCCCGAGCGCCAGGAGGCGGTCTTCGAGGACCCGTACATCCTCATCGCCAACCAGAAGATCTCGAACATCAAGGACCTGCTCCCGATCGTCGACAAGGTGATCCAGTCGGGCAAGCAGCTCCTGATCATCGCCGAGGACGTCGACGGCGAGGCCCTGGCCACGCTCGTCGTGAACAAGATCCGCGGCATCTTCAAGTCGGTCGCCGTCAAGGCGCCGGGCTTCGGCGACCGCCGCAAGGCCCAGCTCCAGGACATCGCGATCCTCACCGGCGGCCAGGTCATCTCCGAGGAGGT
This sequence comes from Agromyces sp. C10, assembly GCF_023217995.1. Classification (NCBI taxonomy): domain Bacteria; kingdom Bacillati; phylum Actinomycetota; class Actinomycetes; order Micrococcales; family Microbacteriaceae; genus Agromyces; species Agromyces sp. C10. The sequence continues at coordinate 150,763 of NZ_JALPSX010000008.1, forward strand.
CGGCCTCAAGCTCGAGAACGCGACCCTCGACCTGCTCGGCCAGGCGCGCAAGGTCGTCATCACCAAGGACGAGACCACCATCGTCGAGGGCGCGGGCGACCCCGACCAGATCGCGGGCCGCGTCGCCCAGATCCGTTCGGAGATCGAGAACACCGACTCGGACTACGACCGCGAGAAGCTCCAGGAGCGCCTCGCCAAGCTCGCCGGCGGCGTCGCCGTCATCAAGGCGGGCGCGGCCACCGAGGTCGAGCTCAAGGAGCGCAAGCACCGCATCGAGGACGCCGTCCGCAACGCGAAGGCCGCCGTCGAGGAGGGCATCGTCGCCGGTGGTGGCGTCGCCCTCATCCAGGCCGGTGCCAAGGCGTTCGAGACCCTCACGCTCGAGGGCGATGAGGCGACGGGCGCGAACATCGTGCGCGTGGCCATCGAGGCGCCGCTCAAGCAGATCGCCCTCAACGCCGGCCTCGAGCCGGGCGTCGTGGCGAACAAGGTCTCCGAGCTCCCCGCGGGTCACGGCCTCAACGCCGCGACCGGCGAGTACGGCGACCTCATCGCGCAGGGCATCATCGACCCGGCGAAGGTCACCCGCTCGGCGCTGCAGAACGCCGCGTCGATCGCCGGCCTCTTCCTCACCACCGAGGCCGTCGTCGCCGACAAGCCCGAGAAGGCTGCTGCGGCTCCCGCCGACCCGACGGGCGGCATGGACTTCTAGTCCGCACGGCACCACCACGCGCGAAGGGCGCCTCCTCCGGGAGGCGCCCTTCGTCGTCGTGTCGAGCGCTCAGCGCAGGAACAGCCGGGCATTGGCCGACTCGGCGTCGGCGTAGTGCGACGCCGCCGCGCCGAGCGCCTGGCTCAGCCCTGCGAGGCTCTGCTCGACCTGCTGCTGCGTGGCGCGCCAGTCGGTCACCGCCGCCTGGAACGCCGTCGCCGCCTGGCCCGACCACGAGGCCTGCAGGCCCGTCAGCTGGGCGACGAGCGACGCGACCTCCGACTGGATGCGTCCGATCGTGCCCTGCGCACTCGCGGTCGCCGCCGCGACCTGCTCGCTGTCGACCTGGTATCGGGTCATGGATGGTCCTCTCGTCGGGAGCCCCGGGAACCTCCCGGGGTGCCCGTCGGACGCTACGCGGGCGCGACCGGGGGCACGACGGGTGCCGCGGCATCCGTTGCCCGATCGCCCCCGCGGGAGAGGTGGGGAGGAGCGGTCCTGGCCCCGGAGGACCGGCCCGTCGGGCTCAGGAGGTCGCGACCGGGTGCGGCGCCGCCGACGACCCGGCCAGGGGCAGCGCCACGCGGAAGGTCGCGCCGCCACCGGGCGTCTCGACCACGTCGACCTGGCCGTTGTGCGCGCTCACGATCGAGGAGACGATCGCCAGTCCCAGTCCCGATCCGCCCGTCTCGCGCGTGCGCGAGGTGTCGGCCCGCCAGAAGCGCTGGAAGATCTTCTCGCGGATCTGCGGCGGGATGCCCTCGCCGTGGTCGATGATCTCGAGCACCGCGCGCTCGGCCGCGTCGTCCACCGAGACGCGGATCTCGATCGGGCTGTCCTCGGGGGTGAAGCGCATGGCGTTGCCCATGAGGTTGGTGATGACCTGCCGGACCTTGTTCTCCTCGGCCAGGACCACCGCGCGGCGAACCGGGACGATGGGCGCCTCGCCGGACTGGCCCCCGGCGGCGGGTACCGAGAGCTCGCCGGTGCGCGTGGGCGCGGCCAGGTCGCCCGTGCGGGTGGCCGCGGGCAGGGCCAGCTCGCCCGTGCGCGTCGCGGCTCCACGCGACCCGCGACCGCGTCGGGTGCGTCCGCCGTTCTCAGCCGAGGTCGGCGTGCGGCGTCCCCGGAGGCGCGCGAGCGTCGCGCCGGCGAGCGCCATCGCGCCACCGGGACGCGTCGTCGCGGAATCGAGGTCGACCTCGACGTCGGCCGGCACCGTGTCGTTCGAGCCCGTTCGCACCTCCTCGGGCGCGATCACCGTCACCACGCGGCCGGGGTTCGCGGCCATCGCGTCGAGCGCGGCATCGCGCGCGAGCGGCACCAGGTCGACCTCGGCGAGGTCGAGCGGCTTCGCCTCGTCGAGGCGTGCGAGGGCGAGCAGGTCCTCGACGAGGCCGCCCATCCGGATGGCCTCCTTCTCGATCCGGTCCATCGCCTGCGCGACGTCCTCGGGGGTCTGCAGCGCGCCCATCCGGTAGAGCTCGGCGTAGCCCCGCACGGAGACGAGCGGCGTGCGGAGCTCGTGGGACGCGTCGCCGACGAATCGCCGCATCTGGTCGATCGTGCGTGCGCGGTCGCGGAACGCCCGGTCGATGCGGTTCAGCATCGTGTTGAGCGAGCGGTTCAGCCGGCCGACCTCGGTGTTGGGCGTCGCGCCGCCGAGCCGCTGGCCGAAGTCGCCGTCGGCGATCGCGGCCGCCGTGCGCTCGACCTCCCGCAGGGGCGCGAACGTCGAGGTCACGAGCATCCGGGTGAGCAGCGCGCCGACGAGCACGACGCCGAGGCCGAAGCCGAGGAAGATCGTCAGGTACGCCGCGAGGATCCGCTCGGTGTCGCGCGAGGAGATCGCGACGATGATCGGCGCGAGCCCGCCCTGCTGGTCGGCCGTCACCACCGCGTAGACGCCCCGGAACGTCGGCTCGCCGCCCGCGTCGTAGAGGGAGAAGACGCGGAAGCCCCCGCTGGAGTTCCACGCGTACACCTCGCCCTGCGTCAGCCGCTCCGGCAGCATCGGGTAGGTCGACGGGTCGCGGTCCTTCCAGTTGTGGTCGCGGAACTCGCCCGTGCGCGCGTCGTACAGCGCGATGAACACGTCGTCGTTCGCGTCGCTGAAGTCCAGGCCGCCGGCGTCGCGGCCGGAGCCCGGTCCGCCGTCGAAGTACTTGTCGAGGTCGCCGGACGCGATGGCGCTGAGCTTGGACTCGAGCTGCGCCTCGACGTAGGTGCGCAGCATCGCCGCGGTGCCGATGCCGGACACGAGGAGCCCGAGCGTCAGCATGAGCACGGTGACGCCCGTGATCTTGGTGCGGAGCGAGACGCGGCTCCAGCGGTCGGCGAGGCTCTGATGCATGGCGTCGGCGAGTCTACGCAGGCACCCTGTACCGGCGCTGGACTACGGCTTCGACGACTTCAGCATGTAGCCGAAGCCGCGCTTGGTCTGGATGAGCGGCTCGGAGGAGTGCTGGTCGAGCTTGCGGCGCAGGTACGAGATGTAGCTCTCGACGATGCCGGCGTCGCCGTTGAAGTCGTACTCCCAGACGTGGTCGAGGATCTGCGCCTTGGAGAGCACCCGGTTCGGGTTCAGCATGAGGTAGCGCAGCAGCTTGAACTCGGTGGGGGAGAGCTCGACCGGGGTGTCGCCCACGAGCACCTCGTGCGTGTCCTGGTCCATGGTGAGCTCGCCGGTGCGGATCACCGCGTCCTCCTCGGCGTGCATGGTGCGGCGCAGGATGGCGCGGATGCGCGCGACGATCTCGTCGAGGCTGAAGGGCTTGGTGACGTAGTCGTCGCCGCCGACGGTGAGGCCGGTGATCTTGTCCTCGGTGTCGTCCTTCGCGGTGAGGAAGAGGATCGGCGCGGTGTAGCCGGCGGACCTCAGGCGCTTGGTCACGCCGAAGCCGTTCATGTCGGGCAGCATCACGTCGAGGATGATGAGGTCGGGCTCCTCCTCGAGCACCGCCGAGATCGTCTGCGCGCCGTTGGCCACGGCGCGCACCGCGAAGCCGGCGAAGCGGAGGCTGGTCGTGAGGAGATCGCGGATGTTGGGCTCGTCGTCGACGATGAGGATTCGAGGTCCGTCGCTCATGCCCCCGATTCTCCTGCGCGTGGGCTGGAACTTGGCTGGGAATCGCTCGAACGGGCGACGAGCGGATGCCATGAGCGCCGTCCGGGCGCCCCGGGCGTGGGAGACTCGCGTCATGGCGCGTGAAGAGACCGGCGCAGGTCCGGGGGAGCCTCCGATGACGGCCGTCGGTCGTCGCCGGATCGGCCCGCGCGAGTTCGACTTCTCGCGTCAGGTCGCGGTCATGGCGATCGTGAACCGCACCCCGGACTCGTTCTACGACCGGGGTGCCACGTTCGAGCTCGACCGTGCGGTCGCCGCCGCGCACGCCGCCCTCGACGAGGGGGCCGACTGGGTCGACATCGGCGGGGCGAAGTTCGCGCCCGGTCCGCCCGTGCCCGTCGACGAGGAGGCGGACCGCGTCGTGCCGGTCGTCGCGGCGCTCGCGGGTACGGCCGCGGTCGTCTCGGTGGACACGTTCCAGCCCGAGGTCGCCCGCCGCGCCATCGACGCGGGCGCGCACGTCATCAACGACACCACCGGCATCCACGACCCCGCCATGGCCGACGTCGTCGCCGACAGCGATGCCACGATCGTCATCACCCACAGCCTCGCCGCGCCGCGCACGCCGCACCCCGCGCCGACCTACGGCGACGTGGTCGCCGAGGTGTCGACGTTCCTCCGGGAACGCATCGACCTCGCGCTCGCGCACGGGGTGCCGCCGGAGCGGATCGTGATCGACCCGGGCCACGACCTGAACAAGAACACCCGGCACTCACTGGAGCTCACGCGGAGGCTCGACGAGATCGCGTCGATCGGGCCGCCCCTGCTCGTGGCGCTGTCGAACAAGGACTTCGTCGGCGAGAGCCTGGGTCGCCGCGACCGTCGGGACCGCCTCGCCGGGTCGCTCGCCGCCGCCGTGTACTGCATCGGTCGGGGCGCCCGCATCGTCCGGGTGCACAACGTGCGCGAGACCGTCGACGCGGTCCGCATGGTCGAGGCCATCGAGGGATGGCGCGAGCCCGCCTTCCTCGAGCACAACATGCCCGGCGGCGCGGCATGAGCGGCGCGGCATCCGTCGGCCCCGGCCGGGCGCGCTTCGACGCCGACCGCATGCACGCCGCCTACGCGGTCGACGTGGTCGACGCGGGCGCGCCGGGCGCCGCGGCGTTCTGCCGCGTGAACATGGTCGCGAGCCTCGACGGCGCCGCGACGCTCGGCGGACGCAGCGGCAGCCTCGGCGACCACGAGGACCAGCGACTGCTGTCGGTCCTCCGCTCGCACGCCGACGTGGTGCTCGTCGGCGCCGGCACGGTCGAAGCAGAGGGCTACGGCGGCGCCGCCGTGGTCGACGCGGATGCCGCATGGCGGACCGCGCGCGGCCGCGAACCGCAGCCCAGGTTCGCCGTGGTCTCCTCGCGGCTGGGGCTCCCGCCGCGGCATCCGTTCTTCACGGACGCCGTCGCGCGACCGCTCGTCGTCACGTCCGAGCACGCGCCCGCCGACCGCCGCGCGGCGCTCGCCGAGGTCGCCGACGTGATCGTCTCGGGCGAGCACCGCGTCGACCTGGGAGGGGCGCTCGACGAGCTCGCCGCTCGCGGCATGCCGTCCGTGCTCTGCGAGGGCGGTCCCGGCCTGTACGGCGCGCTCGCCGAGGCCGACCTCGTCGATGAGACGTGCCTCACGCTCAGTCCGACGATCGTCGCGGGCGACGCGCCGCGCACGGCGTCGTCGGCGCACGAGGTCGCCCGCCGCATGCGCCTCGTGCACGCGATCGCGGGGGAGCGGATGCTGTTCCTCCGCTACGGCCGGGCCGGTTGACAGTGGCCGGGCGCGTGCCTAGATTCGGCCTGCGGCGCGCGCGGCGACCGCTCGACGAGGAGGGTGACCGGGTGGCGATCGAGGCGTCGGAACAGGCGATGAGCGACCCCGGGACGCGCGAGGAGCGTCGCGTGAACGTGTGGGCGACCCCGCAATTCTGGTGGCGCGTCGCGATCGTCGTCGTGGTGCTCTGGGGACTCATCGCCGCGGAACGGCGCCTGGCGTACTTCACGACGCAGAGCAACGTCATCGTCTTCGGCTACTACGCCGCGGCGCTGTACTGGATGGTGCGGCGCGCCACGACGGCGCCACCCGCACCGCGCCTGCGCGGCGGCGTCACGGTCTGGATCCTCACGACCATGATCGTGTCGCACGTGCTGCTGAACGACCTGGCGAATCCGATCCCGGGCCTGTTCGTCGAGGACCCGCGCGAGCAGCTGTCGGAGCGGGCGCTCTTCGCGGTGCACTACGTGGTCCCCGTGATGGTGCTCGTGGACTGGGTGCTGTTCGGGCCGCACCGCGTCGTCCGCTGGCGCGACATCGGATGGTGGGTGCTGTACCCGTTCGCGTACGGGATGATCTTCCTCTGGCGCGCCCTCGCGCTGCCGGAGGTCCCCGACCGCTTCCCCTACCCGTTCCTCGACACCGACGAGCTCGGCGCGCTCGGTTCGTTCGTGGCGATGCTCGAGGTGCTCGTGTACATCTCCGTGCTCTCGGCGCTCGTGATCCTGCTCGATCGGCTCGCCTGGTGGGTCGGCCGGCGCGCCGGGCGCGGGCGTGCCGACCGCGTCGACGAGACGTAGCGCGCCTCACCGGAGAAGACGCAGCGGGCCCCGACCGGCGGATGCCCGCCGAGCCTCAGGCCGCCAGGGCGTGCGCGTCGAGGATCGTGTACGAGTAGCCCTGCTCGGCGAGGAAGCGCTGCCGGTTCTGCGCGAAGTCCTGGTCGACCGTGTCGCGCGCGACCAGGGTGTAGAAGTTGGCCGAGAGACCCGACTCCTTCGGCCGCAGCAGGCGTCCGAGTCGCTGCGCCTCCTCCTGCCGCGAGCCGAACGAGCCCGAGACCTGGATGGCGACGGTCGCCTCGGGCAGGTCGACCGAGAAGTTCGCGACCTTCGACACGACCAGCACCGGCGTGGTCCCGTCGCGGAACTCCTGGAACAGCCGCTCGCGCTCGTCGACCGGAGTCGCGCCGGTCAGCTGGGGTGCGCCGAGCGCGTCGGCGAGCTCCTCGATCTGGTCGAGGTACTGGCCGATGACGAGGATCCGCTCGCCCGCGTGCCGCGCCACGAGTTCCTTCACCACTCCGAGCTTGGCCGGCGCGGTGGCCGCCAGCCGGTATCGCTCGTCGTCGGCGGATGCCGCGTACGCGAGCCGCTCGGACTGCGGCAGGTCGATGCGCACCTCGTAGCAGGCCGCGGGGGAGATGAAGCCCTGCGCCTCGATCTCCTTCCACGGCGCGTCGAAGCGCTTGGGCCCGATGAGCGAGAAGACGTCGCCCTCCCGCCCGTCCTCGCGGACCAGGGTCGCGGTCAGCCCGAGGCGGCGGCGCGCCTGCAGCTCGGCCGTGAGCTTGAACACCGGCGCGGGCAGCAGGTGCACCTCGTCGTAGACCACGAGGCCCCAGTCGAGCGCGTCGAGGAGCGCGAGGTGGGCGTACTCGCCCTTCCGCTTCGCCGTCAGGATCTGGTAGGTCGCGATGGTGACGGGCTTGATCTCCTTGACCTGGCCCGAGTACTCGCCGATCTCGTCGGCGGTGAGCGACGTGCGCTTCAGCAGCTCGTCGCGCCACTGCCGCGCCGACACGGTGTTCGTGACGAGGATGAGCGTCGTGGTCTTCGCGGTCGCCATCGCGCCCGCGCCGACGAGGGTCTTGCCCGCGCCGCACGGCAGGACGACGACGCCCGAGCCGCCGTCGAAGAAGTTGTCGACGGCCTTCTGCTGGTAGTCGCGCAGGTGCCATCCGTTCTGCTCGAGGTCGATCGGATGCGGCGTGCCGGGCGTGTAGCCGGCGAGGTCCTCGGCCGGCCAGCCCAGCTTCACGAGTTCCTGCTTGAGCTGCCCGCGCGCCCACGCCTCGACGAGGAAGCTGGCCTCGTCGATGCGTTCGGTGAGCAGGGGCGCGATGCGCTTGGCGCCCGCGACCTCCGTGAGCACCGCGAGGTCGTCGCTGCGGAGCCGCAGTGCGCCGTCATCCGTGCGGTCGACCACCAGCCGGCCGTACCTCCCGACCGTCTCGCGCATGTCGACAGCCACGGTCTGCGGCACGGGGAACTTCGCATACCGCTCGAGCGTGCCGAGCATGTCCTCGGCCGTGTGTCCGGCCGCGCGCGCGTTCCACAGTCCGAGCCGCGTGATGCGGTACGTGTGGATGTGCTCGGGCGCGCGTTCGAGCTCGGCGAAGATCGCGAGGTCGTGCCTCGCGTCCTCGGCGAGCGGGTGCGCCACCTCGAGGAGCACGGTGCGGTCGCTCTGGACGATCAGGGGGCCGTCTGACATAGCGGACCAGTCTATGCCCGGATCCTCCGAGGTCACCCGGAGCGGTCGCCTCGGCGCCTCGACGCGGACTCAACTGCCGGCGGGCGCCGGAGCGACCGCGGCGATCGCCGAGATCGGGAGGGTGCGCTCGATGTCGGCCTTGCGGTCGCGGGCGCGCAGTCGTCCGTTCGCGACGCTCGCGGGCGCCAGCAGGTAGTCGGCCGTGTCGCCGCCGGGCATCCGCACGGTCACCGTCAGGGTCTCCTTCGCCCGGGCCGCGGCCTCGAGCTGGCGCGCGAGCCACGCCTGCTCGGTTCCCCCGCCCGCGTCGGCCTCGGCGATCCGGTCGAGCAGGTCCTCGATCGGATCGGAGCGGGGCGCCGCAGCCGGGACGTGGCCCACGTGGTGGCGGCGCAGCCGGATGATGCGGCCCTGCGCGTCCTCCGCGGCGACGGGGTAGCGGGCGTCGCTGAGACCCCAGAACACGACGTCCGGCGGGAAGCGGGACATCAGGCGGTGCGGCCCGGCCTGGCGCAGGCCGAGCGCCGAGAGCGACTGGTCGACCGCGAGGGTGCCGATCAGCTGCGCGTCGTCCGAGCGGACGGACGAACGAGCGGGGGCGTCGGAGGCATCCGCCGCGCTCACCCGCACGCTGCCGAATCGCGCCGCCGACTCGCCCACGAGGTACTCGAGCGGCTGCGGGATGCCGGTCAGCGAGATGGACTCGAGGAACGAGCGGATGGATTCGGCGGTCTCGCCCGCGGCGAGTGCGCGATTGACGGATGCCGCGGTCACCCGGTAGCTCGAGGCGAGGTCGCGCCCCTCGACGTCGGCGAAGCCGCGCAGCCGCGCGTCGAGCGACGGCTCGAGGGGGCCCGGCGAGACGATCGTCAGGTCGTGCTGCACGTAGACGCGGTCGACCTGGTGGGGGAAGTGCCGCGCGAGGCGTTCGGCCGCGCCCGTGAGATCGCCCGCGAGCACGAGACGCGCCGTCTCGACGGGCTCGCCCGCGACCGCCAGGCCGAGCGCCTCGGCGTCCTCGAGCAGTCGATCGAGGCCGTCGGCGAGCCAGCGGCCGCCGCCGGGGTAGTACCAGGTCGCGTCGTCGCGCACCGAGCTCGCGCTGAGCCCCTCGCTGCGGCGCACGACGAGGTCGCGCAGCGCGGCCGGGATGCGTTCGCGCCACGACTCGGCGAGGCGGGTCCAGCGCGCCGCGGTGGCGTTCATCGCCCACTCGGCGCCGCGGTCCGACTCGAGCCACACGGGACCGTCTCGCATGACGAGGCCGGCCTCGATGGCGCGACGGACGAGCCGGGGGAGCTCGGCGAGGTCGACGCCGGTCGCCTCGGCGAGTCGCTTGGCGTCGGGCAGTGCGAGCCCGCCCTTCGCGAGTTCGCGCGCGGGCTGCGCGGCGAGTCCGGCGAGCAGCTCGGCGGTCGCGGCGACCGTCGCGTACGCGGCCTCGGCCGCGCGACGCTCGAGCAGGCCGTGGTCGGGGCGGTCGGCCCGCACGGCCACCGGCGGTGCGGGCGCGGCGAGCGCCTCGGCGTCGGGCAGGTCGTCGCCGAGCCGTGCGGCCAGGCGGGCGCGCACCTCGCCGGGCACGTGCACGCGGTCGCCGTCGCGCAGCGCGAGCAGCGAGGCATCCAGCCGGTCGAGGGCGGAAGCCGCGTCATCCGCCAGCGGCTCGGCGGCGCCGAGCCGAGCCAGCTCGGCGTCGACGAGGGCGCTCGAGGTCCACCCCGCGTCGTCGGCGGTGGCGGCGCTCGCCGCGAGGACGGCGAGGGTCGGTCGCTCGAGGCGGTCCAGTGCATGGTCGATCGAGTCGTGCGAGGTGATCGCCTCGGCGAGGTCGAACAGGTCGCGCACGCCCGCGGCGTCGAATTCGCGGGTCCGGAGCGCGTCCGCGAGCCGCTCGCGCTGCAGCGCGCGGAGCCTCGCGGCGAGCACCAGCATGTCTCAGTCGGAGCCCTGCCGGGACTCCCTCGACCGGCGGACGCCGTTGACGATGAGGAGTGCGATGAGAAGGAGGAACCCGATGGGGAGCCCGATCAGCGGCAGCACCAGCACGAACGGCCAGATGCCCTGGCTGAACCCGTCGTCGGCGCCGACGCCGGCGAGCGTGCCGAACATGACCGCGAGGAACGCGATGATCGACAGGCCCACGGTCGCCGCCACCATGTAGGCGAGGATGCGCTCGACGCGCTGGTCGGCGATGGGACCCTGACTGCTCACCCGTCCAGAATAGGCCCAGCCGCCCCGCTCGCGTGCGGGACCTAGACTGGAATCCGACGTCGCCGCGGTTCCGGCGCGCCCCCACGACAGAGCGAGGTTCATTCGTATGCCCACCGGCAAGGTCAAGTTCTACGACGAGGAGAAGGGGTTCGGCTTCATCCAGGGCGATGACGGCCAGGAGGTCTTCCTCCACGCCTCGGCGCTTCCCGCCGGAGCGACCGTCCGCTCGGGCAGCCGCCTCGAGTACGGCGTCGCCGAGGGCAAGCGCGGTGCGCAGGCCCTCTCGGTCCGCGTCCTCGACGCGCCGCCGAGTCTCGCGCGCCTGAACCGCAAGCCGGCCGACGACATGGCGGTCATCGTCGAGGACCTCGTGAAGGTGCTCGACGGCATCGGCGCCAACCTCAAGCGCGGCCGCTACCCCGACAACGCGCACAGCCGGAAGATCGCGGCGCTGCTGCGGCGTGTCGCGGACGAGCTGGATGTCTGACGCACCCGAGCTCGAGCCCGCCGGCCCGGACGAGACGGCCGAGCAGGCCCCGGCACCCTCATGGGCGCCCGACGAGGTGCTGCTCGGTTCGGTGGCGCTCGCGCAGCGCGCGCTGCTCGAGGTGACGGCACCGGAGACCGTCGGCTCGGTGATCGGTCACGTCGCCGAGGGCGAGCACGTGCTCTCGCTGCACTTCGCGGCCGACCTGACCGGGTACCCGGGCTGGCACTGGAGCGTCACGCTCGCGCGCGTCGAGGACGGCGAGCCCACGGTGCTCGAGACCGAGCTGCTGCCCGGCGAGCGCGCGCTGCTCGCGCCGGAGTGGGTGCCGTGGTCGGAGCGACTGGCCGAGTACCGGGCCGCGCAGGCTGCGGCGGCCGCGGCCGCGACGGGCGACGAGGTCGACGGTGACGGCGACGGATCGGGCGACGACGGCGACGCCGGGCCCGACGACGCGGATGCGACGGACGACGGCTACGACGACGCCGATGACGATGCGGACGACGCCGACGACGCCGCGGCCGACGACGACGACGTGTTCGACGGGATCGACATCGACGCGCTCGCCGACGACGCCGACGCTGACGACGCCGACGCTGACGACGCAGCCGTGGACGACGACGCGGCTGACGACGACGCAGCTGACGACGACGCCGCTGACGAGGCAGTCGTCGACGACGAGGCGGAGACGCCCGGCTCAGTCGACTGAGTCGCGGTCGGCCGGGTCGCGCCGGCCCCGACGGCGCAGCTGCACCACCGCGAGTCCGACGAGGCCGAGGGCCACGCCGATGATCGCGGCGGTGACGAACCAGCCCGCGCCGATCGAGTCGAGCCAGTCGCGCATCACCAGGGCGACCACGAGCACCACGGCCCAGGCGGCCGTGCCCGCCAGCAGCGCCTTGCGCGCATCGGTCCGGACCGGCGCCGGATCGGGACGCCGCTCGGACTCCCTGAGCCACAGCCGCATGGCCGAAACCCTATCGGGCCTGCTCGAGCACCCAGTCGAGCGACGCCGTGAGGGCCCGCACGTCGTCCGGCTCGATCGCGGTGAACGTCGCCACGCGCAGCTGGTTGCGGCCGAGCTTCCGGTACGGCTCGGTGTCGACGATGCCGTTCGACCGGAGCGTCTTCGCCAGGGCCGCGGCATCCGTCGACTCGTCGAAGTCGATGGTGACGACGACCTGCGAGCGGTGCGCCGGGTCGGCGACGAACGGGCTCGCGACCTCGCGCGACTCGGCCCAGTCGTAGAGGACGCCCGACGACTCGCGCGTGCGCGCGTCGGCCCAGGCGAGCCCGCCGGACGCGTTCATCCACTCGAGCTGGTTCTCGAGGAGGAGCAGGGTCGCGAGTGCGGGCGTGTTCAGCGTCTGGTCGAGGCGCGAGTTGTCGACCGCGTTCTTCAGCGAGAGGAACTCGGGGATGTACCGCTCGGACGCGGCGATCCGCTCGATGCGCTCGATGGCGGCCGGGGACATGATCGCGAACCAGATCCCGCCGTCCGAGGCGAAGTTCTTCTGCGGCGCGAAGTAGAGGACGTCGAACTCGGCCGGGTCGACGAGGACCCCGCCGGCGGCGCTGGTCGCGTCGATGACCGTGAGGGCGCCCTCGTCGCCGTGCACCCGGCGCACGGGCGCCTGCACGCCCGTGGACGTCTCGTTCTGGGGCCAGCCGTACACGTCGATGCCCTCGACGGGCGCCGCGTCGGCGCGCGAACCGGGTTCGGCCTTCCGCACGTCGGGTGCCTCGAGCCACGGGGCGGCGGCGGCCTTGGCGAACTTCGCGCCGAACTCGCCGAACGAGGCGAGCTGCGCGCGGCGCTCGATCAGCCCGAACGCGGCGGCATCCCAGAACGCGGTCGAGCCGCCGTTGCCGAGCACCACCTCGTAGCCGTCGGGCAGGGCGTACAGGTCGGCGATGCCCCGGCGGACGCGGCCGACGAGCTGCTTCACCGGCGCCTGCCGGTGGGACGTGCCGAGCAGGCGCGGGCCCACCTCGGCCAGGTGCGCGAGCTGCTCGGGCCGCACCTTCGACGGTCCGCAGCCGAAGCGGCCGTCGGCGGGCAGGAGCGACGAGGGGATGACGAGCTCAGGCATGGTCCGATCCTACGGCGAGCCCCGTTCGCCATGGCGGCGGATGACGCGGGCCCGGACCGTCGCGGTGTCGGATCCGGCCGCTCCCCGTGCCGGCTCCCGGTCCGGCGGGGACAAGTAGGCTTGTGGGTCGGACGCGCCCCATGGCCGAGGAGGAGTGAGTTGACGGATCTCATCGACACGACCGAGATGTACCTGCGCACCATCCTCGACCTCGAGGAGGAGCACATCGTGCCGCTGCGCGCCCGCATCTCCGAGCGCCTCGGGCACTCCGGGCCGACCGTGTCCCAGACCGTCGCCCGCATGGAGCGCGACGGGCTCGTCGTCGTCTCCGGCGATCGCCACCTCGAGCTCACGGAGGCCGGGCGGAGCAAGGCCGTGCACGTGATGCGCAAGCACCGGCTCGCCGAACGGCTGCTCGCCGACGTCATCGGGCTCGACTGGGAGTACGTGCACGACGAGGCCTGCCGGTGGGAGCACGTCATGAGCGAGCAGGTCGAGCGCCGCCTCGTCGAGATCCTGGGCAACCCGACGCACTCGCCGTACGGCAACCCCATCCCCGGCCTCGAGGAGCTGGGTGTCGAGCCCGCCGCGCCGTTCATGTCCGGGGTGCGCAACGTGCTGACGGCCCTCGACGAGGGGTCGGGCCGCGCGACGGGCGTCATCCGCCGGCTGGCGGAGCCGGCCCAGTTCGACCCCGAGCTGCTCGCCCGGTTCAAGGGCGCCGGGATCCTCCCCGGTGCGGTCGTCGAGTTCCGCCGCGAGGGCGACCTCGTCGTTGCCGAGGCCGCCGGGCACGAGGCGCTGCCGATGCCGGTCGGCATGGCCGGCCACCTCTTCATCGGCGATGCGGGCGCCGCGCCCGAGGCGCCAGACGCGGGCTCGGCCCGCGCCGAGCTTCCCGGCGCCGCTCCGCGCGTGGTCTCGGGCACCGCGCTCGAGCACGGTTGACCGGGCTCCCGCGCCGCTGATCCGCGGCGTCCGGGGCGCCTGCGGAAAGCGATTCCGCCGCTCCGTGATCGAAATGTGACAATCGGCCGAGCGTCGCGTATCCTCGATCGAGTCCGCCGGCGCCAAGCCAGTCGGCGGAACAGGGTCGAGACGCCTCCGGTGCCCACCGCTCGCCCCCGATACCCGTGACGCGCCCCCGGCGCACAAGGTGGGACGATGCTCCGGCGTCGTGGGGCGGAGGACACGTTTTGGCTCGATTCCCCCGGCGCTCCCGCGCGACCACTTCCCCCAAGCCCCCCATCCGAACCGCTCTCGTCCGCCGCGAGACGCCCTCGGCGCCCGTCGGCACCGAGACCGCGCCGGCGCCGGTGCGCCGCGAGCACCGCTCGCTCGGCCGCCGCATGCGCTCCGGCGGCGCGAAGAACGTCGTCGTCATGGCCGTCGCCGCCGGCCTCGTGGGCACGTTCGCCATCCCGGCGTACGCGTTCGCCCCCGGCACCGACGGGATCCAGTTCGGCGCCACCGCCGAGACGCAGCTGACCAAGGCGCAGCCGCAGGCCGTCGACGTGGCCGACGACGTGATCGCCGCGCCGCTCTCGCAGGACGGCTACGACGCCGTCTCCGGCGAGGAGATCCGCGCCGCCGAGGAGGCCCGCGCCGCAGAGGAGGCCCGTCAGGCCGCCGCCGCGGCGATGACCTCCTACGCCGCCGAGGCCAGCCAGTACGCTCCGGCGCAGGTGTCCGGCGCCGCGAGCCCGTCGGCCGTCTTCTCCGTGGCCCAGCAGTACCTCGGCGTGCCGTACGTCTACGGCGGTGCGACGCCCGCGGGGTTCGACTGCTCGGGTCTCGTCAAGTACGTCTACGCGCAGTTCGGCATCGACCTCCCGCACTCGTCCACTGCGCAGGGCGCGGCGGGCACGCAGATCCCGCTGTCCGAGGCGGTGCCGGGCGACCTCGTCGTCATGTCGGGGCACATCGGGTTCTACGCCGGCGACGGCCAGATCCTGCACGCCCCCTACGAGGGCACCGTCGTCCGGATCCAGCCGATCTGGACCAGCGACTACTGGATCGTGCGCATCTGACGCGTGAACGACGCATGAAGCGTGATGCGAAATGGCGTGCCGGGAGGACCCGGCACGCCATTCGTGTCGTAGCCTTGGGTTCTGACGATCCGAATACCGGGTAGGGGAAGTCGATGGTCGTTCCGCGCAGCAGCACCCATTCCGCGGGTGCGCGCGCGCTCTACGACCAGCGACGCAGCAGTCAGCCGAGTCGCGACTGCGCCGGGATGCCGACGGGCACTGTCTTCACGACGGTGCCCGTTTCGCGTTTCCGGGGGAGTGCGCTCCGCCCCGCGGCATCCGTGTCGTCGATCCCTTCACGCGGCTGGAAGCCATCCAGCACCGATCGAAAGGCACGTCATGCGCACCCTGGTGCTGAACGCCGGATATGAGCCCCTCGCCGTCGTCTCGTTCAAGAGAGCGCTGCTCCTCGTGATGAACGAGAAGGCCACCGTCATCCTCCACGACGAGGGCAATCCGGTGCACGGCGCCAACGGCGACTGGGTCCGCCCCAGCGTGATCCTCCTGACCCGGTACGTGCGGACCCCTCGGGTCCACCAGGTCCCCGTGAGCCGCCGCGGCGTGCTTCGGCGCGACGAGCACCGGTGCGCCTACTGCGGCAAGTCGGCGGCGACGATCGACCACGTGCTCCCGCGCTCCCGCGGAGGCCGCGACACCTGGGAGAACCTGGTGGCGTGCTGCCTGCGCTGCAACAACGCCAAGGGCGACCACACGCCGGCGGAGATGGGCTGGGACCTCCGCATCACGCCGCGGATGCCGCACGGACGCGGCTGGGTCGTGCGCGGATTCGAGCGCCCCCTGCCGCAGTGGAGCGACTTCCTCGGACAGGCCGCCTGACGCCGCCCGACCTCGCGGCACGCCGCGACGGGGACGCTGGCACGGCTCGGAGCCGTGCCCTATGGTGGTACGAGTCCGGAGCGACCCCCCTCTCCGCGACCTGTACGCCTCCCGCATCCGGAGCCCTCCGGACGCGGGTCCCGGAGGTTCACGACCCTTGAACGGTGACGACGCGATCGGCCAGCCCCCCACCCGGCCGAGACGGCGGACCGAGCGACGCCCCGGCGTCCGGCGAGTCCGCGACGACGCCCATCTCGTGCCGGCACGGTCGGCCGCAGCGCCGTCTGCCCGCCGCGCTCGCCGCAACGGCCCGGCCCGGGTCGCGGCCACCGTGCTGATCGTGCCCGCGCTCGTCGGCACGCTCGCACTGCCGGCCTACGCGTTCCTGCCGGGCGGCCGACTGCCCGGCGGGCCGACCCAGTTCAGCCTGTCGGTGGCCGAGGCCCAGGCGGTCGAGGTGTCCGTCAATGCCGGCGGGGCGACGCTGTCCACCGACGGCTACGCGGTCACGACCAAGGCCGAGATCGACGCCGCGGCCGCGGCGGCCGCCGAGGCGGAGGCCGAGGCTCGCGCCGCAGAGCTCGCCTCACGGGCGGCCACGGGGGACTACGCCCGGGTCGCGCAGCAGGCCGAGGGCGACGACTATCCATGGTGGTACGAGACGCCCGACGACTACGGCGGCGGGCTCTCCCCGCTCCGGTACTACTACCGCGAATGCGTCGACTTCGTCGCGTGGCGGCTCAACCGCGACGCGGGCGTGTACGGCGCGCCGTGGAAGTGGGACTGGTCGAACCTCGCCTCCGGCAGCGCCTGGACGTGGGCCGACTCGTGGCGTTCGAAGGGCTGGCCGACGAGCAGCGAGCCGGTGGTCGGCGCGGTGGCGTGGTTCCCCTACAACCACGTCGCGTACGTGCAGGCGGTGAACGGCGACGGCACGGTCACGATCGAGGAGTACAACTGGAACTCCGACCACTCGTATCACCGGCGCACGATCTCGGTCGGCGACGCCCTGTACCTGTATCCGCCCGCCTGAGCCGGCGTGCGCCGACCGGCGACCGTGCGACATCATGGCGAATCGCGGTACGGAACTTGGACGTTCCGGCCAATGACCTCGCCGGCCGCGGGCGGTTAGCCTGACCGGCATCCCCCACGGAAGAAGCAGGTGACCGCGATGACGCAGCCCTCCGACGACGACCGGACCGACGAGATCGCCTTCGTCGACGAGCTCGCCCCGGCGACCTCCGCGATCGTCGTGCTCGGCTACAACTGAGCGACGTCGACACTCCGGTCCGACGCGCGCGCGTGCCGCCCTGCCCGGGCCGCCAGGCCCGCACGGGGCCGGTAGACTCGTGCGGTCAGCCTCTGTAGCTCAATGGAAGAGCAGTTCCGTCCTAAGGAAAGGGTTGGGGGTTCGAGTCCCTCCAGGGGCACCGATCCGGTGCGGCTCAGCTGCGCAGGAGCCGCAGTCGGGTCGCCGTGGCATCCACGGCGTCGTCGAAGGTGTCGTAGCGGTACATGACGCCCGGGCGCGGCCGCATCCAGAGCATCTCGAACCCGTCCTGGGCCGTCGTGATGTAGCCGACGATCCGCTTCGTGTCTCCGTCTCGGCGTGAGTCGCACACTCGCCAGGTGGTCGGGGTCAGCGGGACCACTTCGACGACCGGTCGGGCCGTCGTGCCGTGGTGCGTCGTCATCGTCATCACCCTCCTCGGCTGGGACGCGGGTGCATCCCTCCTCATCCTTCCTACGCGACCTCGGGCACCCGGGCCAGAGGCTTGACACCGGCGGAGCGGCGAGGCAAGCCCCTGTCTTGGGACTCCACCGGGCGATATCCTTGCCACACGGGACCGGCGTGGGCCCGGAACTGAGCGCGGAGGTACTCGTGGGAAAGCTCACGTACGACTCGACGCTCGGCGTCGACTTCGACGATCGGGTGCTCGCGCACCTGCAGCTCGTGATCGGCGCGAAGCTGCGTCGCGGCGAGTCCTTCTACTTCAGCTGGCGCGATGATCCGGCGATCGGCGACGGGCGCAGCACGCTCTGGCTCCATCCGCGGATCTCGCTGGTGTTCAAGTACGCCGGGGGTCGGCAGCCGTCGATCAACCGCGCCTGGGTCGATGCGCTCATGTCCACCGCGAACTCGCCGGGAGGTCTCGTCCTCGTGCCCGAGCCCGAGGCGCGCACCGAGCACGATTCGGCGAACCACGCGGGAGGGAACGAGTCGTGAAGCGGGTCAACATCATGTACGACGGCGCGCAGTACTCCGTGGGCCAGGCCGACGTCGAGGCCCTCAAGGCGGCCATCGAGGAGGCGTTCGCCACGGGCACCCCGCGGTGGATCACGGTCAACTTCGGCGAGGGGCGTCCGCAGCCGGCCGACCTGCTCGTCGGACCGGGCATCCCGGTCAGCATCATCCCGATTCCGTCGGACGACGGGGACGGGGACCCGGCGGAGCGCGGCGAGGTGTCCGATCGGTCCGACACGCCGCTCGAGGTCGACTGACGGCACGCCGTCGAGCCGGTCAGGTGATCGGCGGCCAGTCGAGGGCGTCCGTGTCGCCGTCGTCGATGAGGTCGTCCGGCCCCGTCGCGCCGATGACCGGGCGCGTCGTCTCGAGCGCCGTGGTCGCGATCCGGAGCGCCGTCACGAGGTCCTCGTCGACGAGTTCGTCGAGGTCGGACTCGATCGGCTCGGTGACCAGTTGGCTGGAGGGTCCGATGAGCATGTGGGCGCGGCTCGTGCGCCCGTCCGCGACGCGGACCGGGATGTCGACGGATGCCGCGGTGCGACGCGCCGCGAGCGCCGCGGCGTAGTCGACCACCGCGCCGGCGATGTCGCTCCCGGTCAGCAGCACGCCCCCGGCGTAGTGGATCCGCTCCATGCGTACAGGTCTATCCGCCTCCGATCCGACGCGACAAGATCTTGCGCGAGCCGGGGTCGGCGTGTTCTCATGCGCCCATCAGGTCCAGTCGACAGCGTGCACCCATCCGGCGATGTACGCCCGCTCGTTCGGGCCGAGGCGGACCCCGGACCGGGGCACGGGCCGGTCGTCGAGCTCGCACAGGTCGTAGATGCGCCGCACCACGCTCATGCGCAGCGGCGCGGTCGGGTGCTCGAGGATCTCCCGCTGGAGCGGTGCCTCGAGCATGGGCCACCAGATCCCGATCGACGGAAGCGGTCCCTCCGCGGTCGGCGTCTCCTGGTCTGGTTCGAGTAGCGACGTCATTGTGCTGGCTCCTCGGTGATCTCGCCGGATTCGTCCTGCACGGCGACTTGTTCGTTCGCATCCGCGTCCTCTTCGGCGCGGGCGTGGCGTTCGGCCTCGGCAACGGCGGCGTCGAGTTCGCGCTCCGTCTCCGGGTCGCCGCTCTGCGGGTCGGACATCGTCATCCCCTTCTCGGCGGCAGGTCGGCACCCCCCGTGCGCGACCGCCGTCTCCGACGGTACGCGGTGGGGACATCCCCGGGGAGTCCCTTGACCGTTCGAGAGGCGGATGCTACCCGGCCCGCTGTCCCACGTCGACGGCTGCGCGGTGACGCACCCAGGGGGCATGATGGTCGGATGGACCTGCCGGTGATGCCGCCCGTGAAGCCGATGCTCGCCAAGTCGGTCAAGGAGATCCCGGATGTCGGCCACGTCGAGCCGAAATGGGACGGTTTCCGCACGATCGTCTTCCGCGACGGCGAGGAGGTCGAACTCGGAAGCCGGAACGAGCGACCGATGACTCGGTACTTCCCCGAGCTCGTCGACGCGCTGCGCGCCAACCTGCCGGAGCGCTGCGTCGTCGACGGCGAGATCATCCTCGTCCGCGACGGCCGACTCGACTTCGACGCGCTGCAGCAGCGCATCCATCCGGCGGCGAGCCGCGTGCGGCTGCTTGCCGAGCAGACGCCCGTGTCGTTCGTCGCGTTCGACCTGCTCGCGATCGGCGACGACGACCTCACCGGGCGCCCGTTCTCGGAGCGGCGGGCGCGACTCGAGGAAGCGCTCGCCGCGGCATCCGACCCGGTCTTCGTCACGCCGTCGACGGGCGACCCGGTCGAAGCCCGCGACTGGTTCGAGCGCTTCGAGGGGGCGGGGCTCGACGGGGTCGTCGCCAAGCCGCTCGATGGCACGTACGAGCCGGACCGCCGCACGATGTTCAAGATCAAGCACGAGCGCACGGCCGACTGCGTCGTCGCGGGGTACCGCTGGCACAAGTCCGGCGACGTCGTGGGTTCGCTCCTGCTCGGGTTGTACGGCGCCGACGGCCGGCTGCAGCACGTGGGGGTCGCGGCGTCGTTCCCGATGGCGCGACGGCGCGAACTCGTCGATGAGCTGGCCCCGTTCGTGGAGGAGGACCTGTCGCGGCATCCCTGGGGGGAGTGGGCCGACGAGGAGGCGCATCGGACGGGCCGGATGCCGGGCGCGGTGAGCCGATGGAGCGCGGGGAAGGACCTCTCGTTCGTGCCGCTCCGTCCCGAGCTCGTCGTCGAGGTCGCCTACGACCACATGGAGGGGGACCGGTTCCGTCACACCGCCCAGTTCCGCCGGTGGCGACCGGATCGCACGCCCGAGAGCTGCACGTACGACCAGCTCGAGGCGCCGCAGGGCTTGGACCTCGGCGAGATCCTGCCCGTCGGCACCTGAGCGCGCCGTCAGAGCACGGTGCGCAGCCCCGCGGAGTTCGCCGTGTGGTGCTCGAACACGAGGTTGGTCTCGGTGAGGGCGACGGCGGGATTCGCGGAGAGGTTCTTCAGCACGAACTGGCGCACGTGCTCGCTGTCGCGAACGCGCACGTGGATGAGGAAGTCCTCACTGCCGCCGAGGAAGAACAGCTGCGCCACCTCGGGCTCGCCGCGCAGTTCGTCGGAGATCTGCTCCATGAGGTGCCGGGCCCCGGGGCGGATGCGGACCGAGATCAGCGCCTGGAGGGTGTAGCCGAGAGCCGCGGGGTTGATCTCCGCGGTGTAGCGCGTGATCACCCCGCGCTCCCGCAGCGCTCGCACCCTGGCGAGGCAGGTCGACGGCGAGACGCCGACCTCGCGGGCCAGGTCGACGTTGGGGATGCGGGCGTTCGCGTGGAGTCGCGCGATGATCTGCCGGTCGATGTCGTCGAGGACGACACGGGCGGGTTCGCTGAACTGCGGCAGATCGGTCACGGCCGAGCCCTCCTTCGAACTTTCGAGACGGATGCCGCAAGTCTACCGAACGGAATGCGGCTGCACTTCCGTTCGGGCGAACGACAGGCGACGATGGAAGGACCAGTCCACACAGCATTCGGAGAAACCATGCACATCGGCGTGCCCGCTGAGGTCAAGAACAACGAATTCCGCGTCGCGATGACGCCGGCCGGAGCGCACGCGCTCGCCCAGCGCGGTCACCGCGTCGACATCCAGGCCGGCGCCGGCGCCGGCGCCGGCTACCACGACGACGAGTACCGCTCCGCCGGTGCCCACATCGTGGAGACGGCCGCCGAGGCGTGGGCGGCCGAGCTCGTGCTGAAGGTGAAGGAGCCGGTCGCCTCCGAGTACGGCTACCTGCGCGAGGACCTCACGCTCTTCACCTACCTGCACCTCGCGGCCGACCTACCGCTGACGCGCGCGATCCTCGACTCCGGCGTCACCGCGATCGCCTACGAGACCGTGCAGCTTCCCGACCGCTCCCTGCCGCTCCTCACGCCGATGAGCGAGGTCGCCGGTCGCCTGGCGCCGCAGGTCGGCGCCGCCGAGCTGCACGCCTCGAAGGGCGGCCGCGGCGTCCTGCTGGCGGGCGTGCCCGGCACCGCCCCGGCGAAGGTCCTCGTGATCGGCGGCGGCGTCGCCGGCGAGCAGGCCGCCGCGACGGCCCTCGGCCTGGGCGCCGACGTCACCGTCATGGACATCTCGCTGCCGAAGCTCCGCGAGCTCGACGCGCGGTACGAGCACCGCATCAAGACGCTCGCGTCGTCGCCCTACGAGATCGCGCGCCAGGTCCGCGACGCCGACCTCGTCATCGGCGCGGTGCTCGTGCCCGGCGCGGCGGCGCCGAAGGTCGTCACCGACGAGATGGTCTCCACCATGAAGCGCGGTGCCGTGCTCGTGGACATCGCCATCGACCAGGGCGGCTGCTTCGAGGGTTCGCGCCCCACCACCCACGCCGAGCCGACGTTCCGCGTGCACGAAGCCATCTACTACTGCGTCGCGAACATGCCGGGCGCCGTGCCGGCGACGTCGACGCCGGCCCTCACCAACGCGACCCTGCCGTATGTGCTGAAGATCGCCGACCGCGGCTGGGAGGCCGCGCTCGCCGACGACGCGGCACTGGCGAAGGGGCTGAACGCCACGGCCGGCAAGCTGACCAACGAGGGCGTCGCCAAGGCGCACGGACTCGAACTGTCCTCCCTCGTCTGACGCCGGGGCGCCGATCCGGCGCACCCTCGGGCACGCGACGGCCGCCGATCGGAGATCATCGATCGGCGGCCGTCGTCGTGCGGGGCGAACCGGCCGGGGCCCGCGGTCAGGACAGCGAGAGGAAGAGCTTCTCGAGCTCGTCGAAATCGAGCCGGTCGCCCTCGCCGGCGCCCTCCGGGTCGGTCGCGCAGTCGCGCATCGCCGTGGAGATCACGGCGAACCCGGCGCGATCGAGGGCGCTGGAGACGGCGGCGAGCTGGTTCACGACGGTGCGGCAGTCGGCGCCGGACTCGACGGCCTCGATCACGGCGTTGAGCTGGCCGCGCGCGCGCTTCAACCGATTGGCGATGCGGCGCTGGGCGTCGGACTTCGGAGTGGACTCCGAGGCGATGCTCATGCGATTCCTCCGATCGTGACGGGCAGGCCGGTGCGGTGCCACTCGGCGATGCCGCCCTCGACGTTCACGGCCTCGATGCCCTGGGCGTCGAGGTAGGCGGCGGCGCGGGCGCTGCGCCCGCCCGCGTGGCACATGACGTGCACCGTGCGGTCGCGCGGGACCTCGTCGAGGCGGTCGACGAGGGACCCGAGCGGGATGTGGTGCGCGCCCTCGACGCGGGCCTGCGCGACCTCATCGGGTTCGCGGACGTCGAGGAGGTAGAGGTCGGCGGCGGCGTGCGCCTCGGCGGGGGTCGTCGACTTCACAGGCATACCCCGATGGTATTTCATACCCCGTGGGTATTCAAATAGCGCCATGCGCGGCGATGCTCCGAGCGATCCGGCAACCGGGCCGTATGGTGTCGGTGTGCAACGGCTCGATCGGAACGACAGCGGGGACGGGTTCCTCGAGGACGAGGCCGAGGACGCCGCCCCCGGCTCGCCGGGGCCCTCGGCCTTCCATCGCGACCCCGCGGCGCCCCACGCGGTGTCCGTCGGCGAGCCCGGCGTGACCGCGTCGAACATCGCGGAGCCCAGCTGGCGTCGCTGGCATGCGGAACTGCGCGAGCTCGGCGGCCGGTCGCCGCTCATCCACTTCGACGACTCGGCGCGCACGCGCATCGAGCTCTCGACGACGCACCCGGGCGGCCTGCCGCAGTTCATCACGGGCAACTCCACCCTGCTGTCGAGCCTGATCCGCGACGAGCTCGCCCTCCGCAACGCCCGGCTCGCCGCCGCCGAGATCACGCAGAAGGGCATCGAGCTCCGGTCGGTGCGCGGCATCGAGTCGGTGCACCTCGCGATCGGCCTCGCCTCGTGGCACGACCAGGGCGAGGACTTCCTCGCGCCCGTGCTGCTCCGGCCCCTCGCCATCCGTCGGTACGGTCGCGACTTCGAGCTGAAGCTCAAGGGCCAGCCGTTCCTCAACCCGGCCCTCGCGCGCGAGCTCCACGACCGCTTCCAGATCACGCTCGACGCCGACGCGTTCGTCGCGCTCGCGATCACCAACGGCGTCTTCAAGCCCCAGCCCGTCATCGACCGGCTTCGCGGCCTCACCTCCCACCTGCCGCACTTCCACGTCGCCCCGCGCCTCGTCGTCTCCTCGTTCGCCGAGGTCGGCCCGGCCATGGGGGCGGATGCCGCGCGGCTCGAGCATCCGGTCATCGACGCGATCGCCGGCAACCCCTCGGCCCGCACGGAGGTCGCCCGGCCCCTCGAGCCGCCGCGCGTCGTCCCGCAGGACGAGCGCCCGCCCTCGACCGACCGGCTCCTCCTGGACGCCGACGCCGAGCAGGAGCAGGTCATCGCGCGGATCGAGCAGGGCGCCTCGCTCGTGGTCAAGACGCTCCCGGGCACGGGCGGCACCCAGACCATCGTCAACGCGATCGGCGCACTCGTCTCCAACGACCGGCGCGTCCTCGTCGTGGGCGCCCGCCGCGCGAGCCTCGACGGCATCGCGCACCGCCTGGGACAGGTCGGGCTCGGCGGGCTCGCCGTGACCACCTCGGGCCTGCGCCGCGACCTCATCCAGTCGATCTCGCGCAACGAGAAGGCCGAGCAGCCGCGGATCGCGGACGTCGACGACGCGCTCGTGCGGCTGCGTCGCGTGCTCCTCGACTACCGTCACGCCCTCACGCGGACCGATCCCGAGCTCGGCGTCTCGGTGCTCGACGCCCTCACCGCGCTGGCCGGACTCGCCGCGCTGCCCACGCCGCCCGACACCACGTCTCGACTCGATCGCGACTCGCTCGTCGCGCTCGCGAAGGGACGGGAGGCCGCCGCGGCCGACCTCGTGCGGGCCGCCACGCTCGGCGAGTTCCGCTACGGCCCCGGGGACTCGCCGTGGTACGGCGCCTCGTTCGAGACCTCCGAGGAGGCGTCGGCCGCCCACGAGCTCGCGAAGCGCCTGAGCAGCACCGACGTGCCGCGACTGCTCGAGCGGGCCCGGCAGCTCATCGGGCAGACGCGGCTGCGGCAGTTCGAGTCGGTGGCCGAGCTCGGCGTGTTCCTCCGGCTGCTGCACGACGTGCGCGACACGCTCGACAAGTTCCTCCCGGCGGTGTACGACCGTCCGCTCGGCGAACTCATCGCGGCGACCGCGCCCCGGCGCGAGACCGGTATGTCGGGAACGAACCGCCGGCGGCTGAAGCGACTCGCGCTCGAGTACGTGCGCCCCGGGGTGCACGTCGGCGACCTCAACGCGGCGCTCCGCGGCATCCAGCAGCAGCGCACGCTGTGGCACCGGTACTCCGAGGCGGGCGCCGTGCCCAGCGTCCCCGTCGGCCTCGACGACGTGCACGTGGCGTTCCACACGGTCGCGTCCGACCTGCAGGCGCTCGACGTGCCGCTCGGGCTCGACGGCACGCCGCGCCGCCTCGCGGCCCGGCCGCTCCGCGACCTCGAGGCCACGCTCGTCGGCCTCGCCGCCGAGTCGGAGGTGCTGCACAACCTCCAGGAGCGCACCGCACTGCTGCAGCGCCTGCGCGACCTCGGCCTCGACCCGCTCCTCGTCGACCTGGCCCGTCGGCACGTGCCCGAGCACCTCGTGGCATCCGAGCTCGACCTCGCCTGGTGGCAGTCGGTCCTGGAGACGATGCTCGGCTCGGACCGTGCGCTGCTCGGCGCGAACACGACGGTGCTCGATCGCCTCGAGGCCGACTTCCGGCTCGTCGACGACGCGCACGCGTCGGCCGCCGGACCGCTCCTCGCGTGGCGCCTGTCCGAGGCCTGGCGGGTCGCGCTCGTCGACCATCCCGACGAGGCCGAGCGACTGCGGCGGATGCTGCGGGGCGACCGGGTCCGGCCCGACCGCCTGCACCGCGAGGCGCCGCACCTGTTCCGCGCGCTCGCGCCCGTGTGGTTGTCCTCGCCGTACGAGGTGCCCGCGATCGACGACGCCATCACCTTCGACACGGTCATCCTCGTCGACGCGGGCGCGACGACGATCGCCGAGAACCTGGGCGCCATCCGACGCGCGACGCAGGTCGTCGCGTTCGGCGACCCCGTGACGCAGACGCCGACGCGCTTCGAGACGGCCATCCGCAGCGAACCCGACGGCGCGGCGCATGCCGACGACGTCGACGCCCTCCACGCGGATTCGGCGCTCGCCCGGCTCGCCGACCTCCTGCCCACGCTGACGCTCACGCGCAGCTACCGAGCGGGCGGCGAAGACCTGGCCGAGCTCGTCAACCGCCGTTTCTACGGCGGACGCATCGTGTCGATGCCCTGGGCGGGGAGCTTCCTCGGCCACGGCAGCCTCGGCCTGCACTACGTGCGGGGCAACGGCCTGCCGGATCCCGTGACGGGCACGGTCGAGAGCCTCGACGCCGAGGTGGGCAAGGTCGTCGAGCTCGTCATGGAGCACGCCGTGAAGCGGCCCCGCGAGTCGCTCATGGTGATCACGGCGAGCGCCCGCCACGCCGCCCGCGTGCACCAGTCGGTGCTCGCCGCGTTCGCCAAGCGCACCGACCTGTCGGACTTCATCCTACGCGACCGCGCGGAGCCGTTCACGGTGCTCACGCTCGAGCAGGCCGTCGCCCAGAGCCGCGACCGGGTCATCTTCTCGATCGGGTACGGGCGCACCCCGCACGGCCGGTTGCTGTCGAACTTCGGCTCGCTCGGCGAGCCCGGGGGAGAGCGCCTGCTCGCGGTCGCGATGACCCGCGCCCGGCGATCGATGGACATCGTGTCGGCGTTCCGGCCCGAGGACATCGACGACGGCCGGCAGCGGCACGGCGTGGTGGCCCTCGCGAGCGTGCTCTCGCACACCGAGGAGCAGAAGGACGGCCTGCGCGACCGCGGGCGCGGCGACCCCATGCTCGTCGACCTCGCGACGCGGCTCGAGCGGCGCGGCATCCGGGTGAGCGTCGGACACCGCGGCACGCTGTCGCTCGCGGCGGCGCACGCCGGCCGCGCGGTGGTGGTCGAGACCGATCCGGCGCTCGCCGGGCAGAGCCTCCGCGAGTCGCTGCGCCTGCGGCCCGACGTGCTGCGCCGACTCGGGTGGCACTACCTGCGCGTGCACAGCTTCGAGCTGTTCGGCGACCCGGAGTCGGTGGCCGAGCGGGTCGCCGCGGTGCTCGGGAAGGCGCAGGCGGAGCCGGCGGAGGCCGCGGCGAGCTGATGGGCACGGGCGACGCGAGCGGGCGCGACGACGACCGCCCGGCAGCGGGCGACCCGGCGGATGCCGCGAGCCCGCGTCAGCGCGTCGTCCGCGCCCGCGGCGCGCGGCGGGCCCGCCTCACCCCGGCGCCCGGCAGCGATCCCGCGCCGGAGACGGCGACGCCCGGGGCGCACGACGAGGCCGAACGCGGCACCGCGCGCCGGGCCGCGCCCGAGGACGAGCGCATCACGCGCGAACGCCCGCCGCACTGGTGACGGCGGGCGCCCGGTCGGCGACGACGCGTCGGCTAGTCGGCGCGGTGCGAGCCGGTGCCGGGGCCCGGGCCGGGGCCGGGGCCGACGCTGCGCTCCGCGGCGAGCAGGTCGCGGATCTGCGCGAGGACGGTGAGCTCGGTCTCCGGATCCTCGGGCTTCTCGGTGCCGGTCTGCCGGCGGGCGTCCGCGCGCTGCTTCAGCAGGTTCATGGGCATGACGAACACGAAGTAGACGACGGCCGCGACGATGAGGAACGTCAGGATCGCCCCGAGGACGGCGCCGAACCGGATCTTCGCATCCTCGCCCGGGAGCGGGATGGTCAGCACGAGCGCGTTGTCGAGGCTGTCGGCGCGGAAGACGGCGCCGATCAGGGGGTTGAACACGTTCTCGACGATCGAGTTCACGACGGCCGTGAACGCCGCGCCGATGACGACGGCGACGGCCAGGTCGATGACGTTGCCCCGGAGGATGAACTCCTTGAATCCCTTGAGCACGCGCGCGGTCCCCTTTCCTGCGTGGTCCATTCGGTCGATCAGCGGATGCCGCCCGCTACGCGGCCGACGACGCGGCGCCGGACGGCGTCGAGGACGAGCCTCCGCCGGACGAGCCGGAGCCCGATGCGCCGGAGCCCGATGCGCCGGAGCCCGACGAGCCGGAGCCGGACGAGCCGGAGCCGGCGCCCGCCCGCGAGTCGGTCCGATAGAACCCGGAGCCGTTGAACGTCACGCCGACCGTGCCGAACAGCTTGCGCAGCCGGCCGCCGCACGCGGGGCACTCGGTCAGGCTGTCGTCGGTGAAGGACTGCTGGACGTCGAAGGCGTCGTCGCATCCGGTGCAGCGGTACGAATAGGTGGGCATGTTCGGTCTCCGTGGATCCGTCGGTGGGTGCAGGGGTACGTCGTCGCCGTCAGAACGCGACGATCCTCGTGGGCGTCACGACGCCGTCCACCGGCTGGTCGTGCACCTCGCGGGGCACCTCCTCGACGAACTCGCCGTCGAAGACGATGGCGTACACCGGAGGACATTTTCCCATCGATCCGAGGGTCTTGTCGAAGTAGCCGCGTCCCCAGCCGAGCCGGGTGCCCGTGGCATCCACCGCGGCGGCCGGAACGAGGATGAGGTCGACGTCGTTGATGGCCATCGGCCCGAGCAGCTCGCCCTCGGGCTCGGGCATGCCGTGGAGTCCGGCGACCTCGGTCTCCTCCTCGCCCACGGTCCAGTCGAGCAGGCCGTCCTCGCGGGTCACCGGGAACAGGACGCGCAGGCCGTTGGCCTCGGCCCAGTTCACGAACGGGCGCGTGTTCGGCTCGGCGGGCATCGAGAGGTAGCAGGAGAACGATCGGGCGCCGGTCGACCCGACGAGCTCCTGCAGCCGCGCGGTGAATCCCTCGGTCGCGAGCTCGCGTTCGTGTGCGGGCATGTTCTGCCGCCGTTCGCGCAGCTCCGCGCGGAGGATCCGCTTCACAACGGTCGGATCGTCGGGCATGGCAGCCATCCTAGGATGCTCCGGTCCTCGCCGGGCGCCGCCCTGCGGCTACGCTGATGGCCATGACTCAACGGATCACGAAGGCCGTCATCCCCGCAGCCGGCCTGGGAACGCGCTTCCTGCCCGCGACGAAGGCCATGCCGAAGGAGATGCTGCCGGTCGTCGACAAGCCCGCGATCCAGTACGTGGTCGAAGAGGCGGTCCGTGCGGGGCTCACCGACGTCCTGATGGTCACCGGGCGCAACAAGAACGCCCTCGAGAACCACTTCGACCGCGTCGCCGAGCTCGAGGCGACCCTCGAGGCCAAGGGCGACACGGTCAAGCTCGAGAAGGTGAACGAGTCCACCGACCTGGCCGACATGCACTACGTGCGCCAGGGCGACCCGCGCGGCCTCGGCCACGCCGTGCTCCGCGCCCACATGCACGTCGGCGACGAGCCGTTCGCGGTGCTGCTCGGCGACGACATCATCGACGAGCGCGACGTCCTGCTCACGCGCATGCTCGACGAGCAGGTGGCGCGCGACGCGTGCATCGTCGCCCTGCTCGAGGTCGACCCCGACAGCATCCACCTCTACGGCGCGGCCGAGGTCGAGGAGACCGACGACCCCGACGTGGTCCGGGTGACGGGCCTCGTCGAGAAGCCGGCGAAGGAGGTGGCGCCGTCGAACTACGCCGTGATCGGCCGCTACGTGCTGAAGCCGGAGATCTTCGAGGTGCTCGAGCGCACCGAGCCCGGCAAGGGCGGGGAGATCCAGCTCACCGACGCCCTTATGGAGATGGCCGGCGACGTGGAGCACACGGGCGGCGTGTACGGCGTCGTGTTCCGGGGCCGCCGGTACGACACGGGCGACAAGCTCGACTACATCAAGGCCGTCATCCAGCTCGCCGCCGATCGCGACGACCTCGGGCCCGAGCTCCGGCCGTGGCTCGCGCAGTTCGCCGCCGGGTTCGACCAGGACTGACGGTGCCCGCGGCATCCGTGCCGACCCTCGTCGACGGGTCGTTGACGTTACGGCCCATCCGGGCGCGAGATGCGCGACCGCTCGAGCGCGTGCTCCTCGAGAACCGCGGCTGGCTTCGCCGGTGGGAGGCGACGTACCCGGGCGGCGGCTCGGTCATCGACACCCGCGCGAGCATCCGGAACCTCACCGCGCATGCCCGGGCCGGGACGGCGCTGCCGTTCGTGCTCGAGTGGGAGGGCGAGCTCGTCGGGCAGCTGAACGTCTCGTCGATCACGCACGGCTCGTTGTCGTCGGCGTCGATCGGGTACTGGGTCGCGAAGTCGATGGCGGGGCGCGGCATCACGCCCACGGCCGTCGCGCTCGCCACCGACTACTGCTTCCGCGCCATGCGGCTGCACCGCGTCGAGATCTGCATCCGCCCCGAGAACGGGCCCTCGCTCCGCGTCGTCGAGAAGCTGGGGTTCCGGTACGAGGGGCTGCGCCGGCGCTTCATCCACATCGACGGCGACTGGCGCGACCACTTCTCGTTCGCGCTCGTCGCGGAGGAGGTGCCCGAGGGCGTGCTCCGGCGCTGGCGCGAGGGGCGCGCGCCGTCGGCCGCGGCGATGGTCCCGGCGGCCGACCGAGAGGCTGCGGCGACCCCCCTTCGGGTGGGGGATCGCTGACACGCCCGCGCCGATCGGGTTCGTGACCCCGCCGTGACCTAGCGTTGACGCATGGATGCGATCGGTGGCGGCGTTCTCGTGGCGGTGGCCGCGACGCTGTGGGTCGCGTACCTGCTTCCGAGTTGGCTCCGCCGCCGCCAGTACCTCGCCACCGAGCGCAATGCGGTCCGCCTCCAGCAGACGCTGCGCATCCTCGCCGAGACGGCCGAGACGCCCGGCGAGGTGCGCGTCGGCATGACCGCTCGCGACATCGCGGCGCAGGAGCGCATCCTGCACGAGCACGAGCTCGCCGCACGGCTCGAGGCCCAGGCGGCCGAGAACCTCGCGATCGCCGAGCGCATCGCGGCCGAGGAGGCTGCGGCCGCCGCGGAACGCGAGCTCGCCGAGCGCGCGGCCCGGGCGCGGGCCGAGGCGGCCCGTGCAGCGGATGCCGCGACCGGCGCCTCGACCACGCTGCGCGCCGCCGGGCTCACCCGCCGCGGCCTGCGTCGTCGGCGCGCCGCCTGCTCGCTCGTCCTGCTCACGTCCCTCCTGACGGCGCTCGTCGGGCTCGTCGCGCTGCCGTTCGGCGGCACGCCGCTCATCGCGCTCGGCGGTGCCGGGGGCGTCGCTGTCGCGCTGATCGGGCTCGTGGTCCTCGCCCGGGTCCGGCCGGCGCCGGTCGCGGTCGTGGCGGCACCGATCGTCCGTCCGGAGGCGCAGCCGTTCGAGCCTATCGAGACCGACGAGGACGAGGTCGATCGCGAACCCGGCGAGGGCTGGACGCCGCAGCCGCTCCCCAAGCCGCTGCACCTGTCGCGCGGGACGATCGCCGCGTCGGCGATGGCCTCGATCGCCGAGGCCGAGCAGCTCAAGCGGGCCGCCGCCGAGGCCGAGCTCGCGGAGCGGGCCGAACGCCTCGAGCCGCAGGTCCCCGTGCTGCGCCCGGCTGCGGCATCCGCTGCCCCCGCAACGGACGCCGAGCCGGCCGAGGAGCGCTCGCCGGTGGCCGTGAACGGCGGCCCCGACGCGTCGAGCCCGTACGCGCGGATGGGCATCATCGATGCCGCCGAGCCGGGCATCTCGGACCTCGACCTCGTGCTCCGCCGGCGGCGCACGGCCGTCTGAGCGTGGTCATCACCACCTCGTGGAGGATGGTAGAGTCGTTGACGGCTCGGGCCCATGGCGCAGTTGGTAGCGCGTCTCGTTCGCAATGAGAAGGTCGGGGGTTCGAATCCCCCTGGGTCCACATCCTGAAAGCCCCGGTGCTCGCACCGGGGCTTTCGTCGTCCCCGGCCTCACGCCATGTTCGCCGTAGCCAAGCGCATTAGTCGAAGTCAAGTGCGCGACTTTTGTTTGACGGGCGGCAAAACTCCGCTTACGCTCGAACGAGCCGCCGGCACCGAGGCCGACGGAGCGAACCGAGGAGAACGATGACGTCCCCGAAGACCACCCGACGCCTGCTCGCCGCAGGTGCATCCGCCGCCCTGCTCGCCGGAGGCCTGTTCGCCGGTGCCCCGGCGGCCGCCGCCCCGAACAGCGACCGCGCGAACTTCGCCGCGGACTGCGCCGGTCGCGGCATCCCGGCCAGCAAGATCTCCATCCAGCTGTTCAGCTACTTCGGCTGGCAGCGCCAGGTCGGCATCGAGCCGATCCTCGCCGAGCTGCAGGAGATCGGCTACCAGAACGTCGAGCCGTTCGGCGCCTCGGCCGAGGGCCGCACCGCTCCCGAGTTCCGCCAGCTGCTCAAGCAGTACGGGCTCAAGGCGCCGACCTCGCACGGCAGCACCGCCGAGGCCACGTTCCCGACCACGCTCGAGGCCGCGAAGGACCTGGGCCAGAAGTACACCGGCTCGGGCGGGTTCGCCTCGCCCGGCATCGGCACCTACGAGAACGTGCTCGCGACCGCCGAGACCATGAACCGCCTCGGCGAGCTCTCGGTCAAGAACGGCACGGGGAAGCTCTTCGGCCACAACCACCAGTCGGAATTCACCACCCAGTACGCCGACCCCGAGACCGGCGAGATGAAGAGCGCCTGGCAGATCCTCGTCGAGAACACCGACCCGCGCTACGTGACGTTCCAGCTCGACGTGTTCTGGGCCGCCGACGCCGGCGTCGACGTCGTCTCGCTGATCGAGCAGTACGGCGACCGCATCGAGCTGCTGCACATCAAGGACGGCGACCTGAACGGCGACGCCCGCGGCATCCCCGGCAACGTCGGCCAGGGCGACATCGACTGGGCGCCGATCCTCCGCGCCGCGCAGGGCAGCGTGAAGTACTACGTCGTCGAGCGCGACGGTGCTCCGAACGACCGCGACTTCGCGGCCGAGAGCTTCGAGTTCCTCACCTGCTTCACCTTCTGATCCGACCCGTCGTCCCCGAGCCCCCGGTGCCACCGCACCGGGGGCTCGGTGTTTCCCGAGGGCGTTCGCGGCATCCGCTCGTACGCTGGGCACATGAGCGACGCGATCGACCCCGACCGCCTCGACCGGGCCGTGGAGCACGCCCTGCACCGGCACACCGACTACGGGGCCGAGGAACTCGACGAGTCGCACGTGGCATCCGACCCCATCGTGCAGTTCGACCGGTGGCTCGCCGAGGCCGACGCCCGCGGGGTGTACGAGCCCAACGCCATGGTGCTCGGCACGATCGACGCCGACGGCACCCCGTCCAGCCGCACGGTGCTCCTGCGCGGCGTCGACGACCGCGGCTTCGTGTTCTTCACCGATCGCGAATCGCGCAAGGGCCGGGCGCTGGCCGCCCACCCGACGGCGACGCTGCTCTTCCCGTGGTACCCGGTCCACCGGCAGGTCATCGTCACGGGTGCGGTCGCGCTGGCCGACGACGAGGAGTCCGACGCCTACTGGGCGGGCCGGCCCTACGGATCGCGCATCGCCGCGACGGCCAGCCGGCAGTCGCGGCCCATCGCGTCGCGGGCCGAGCTCGAGGCACGGGTCGCCGCGCTCGAGGAGGAGTACGCCGGCGTCGACGACGTCCGCCGTCCCGAGCGCTGGGGCGGGTTCCGGCTGCGGCCGTGGCGCATCGAGTTCTGGCAGGGGCGCACGTCGCGCCTGCACGACCGCCTCGTCTTCACGCGAGACCCGGCAGCGGATGCCGCTGGCTGGGAGCTCGAGCGCCTGCAACCCTGACGATCCGCCGAGCGGTGCCCGAGGGCGCGGCGGAGGCTCGCGCGTCCGGGCGTAGGCTGGAGCGGATGTCGCAGCCTGCCAGCAGCCCCCCGGTCATGGGGAACGACAAGCGGTGGCGCGCCTACTGGGTGTGCGTCGCCGTGGCGGCGATCACGATCATGGACCTCACGAAGGTGAACGTCGCGCTGCCCTCCATCGAGGAGGCGCTCGGGGCGTCGTCGACCGAGCTGCAGCTGCTCGTGTCGGGCTTCGTGCTCACGTTCGGGCTCACCCTCGTGCCCGCCGGGCGCCTCGGCGACCAGGGGTCGCGCAAGGCGATGTTCCTCATCGGCCTCTCGCTGTTCACCCTCACGAGCCTCCTCTGCGCGCTCGCCCCCACGTCGGGCGTGCTGCTCGTCGGGCGGCTCCTGCAGGGCGTCGCCGCGGGCATCCAGATGCCCCAGGTGCTCGGGCTCATCCAACAGCTGTTCCAGGGCGCCGAGCGCGGCGCGGCGTTCGGGCTCTTCGGCGCGACCATCGGCATCTCGACCGCGTTCGGCCCGACGCTCGGCGGCCTCGCCATCGCGATCGGCGGTCCCGTCGACGGATGGCGCGGGATCTTCTGGATGAACGTGCCGCTCGCGCTCGCCGCGATCGCCTTCGCCGCCCGGCTGCTGCCGGGGCGCCCGAAGGACGCGGGGGAGCGGCCGCGCATCTCGCTGGATCCGGTCGGCGTCCTGCTGTTCGGCGCTGTGGTGATCTCGCTGATGTGGCCGTTCCTCTTCACCACCGGCTCGCCCGACGACGATCCGGCCCGGTGGTGGACCCTCGTGGCCTTCGTCGTGGCCGTCGTGGCGTTCCTGTGGTGGGAACGGCGCTACGCGGCATCCGGTCGGGCGCCCCTGGTCCCGCTGGGACTGTTCTCGCTGCGGTCGTACCGCAACGGCACGCTCCTCGCGGTCGCCTACTTCGCCGCGATGCCGTCGGCGTTCCTGCTCACGAACCTGTTCCTGCAGCAGGGACTCGGCCTGGAGCCGGTGTTCGCCGGCATGGTGACGATCGGCTTCGCGCTGTCGAGCGCCGTCACCTCGTGGCTGGGCGGACGCCTCGTCAACCGGGTCGGCCGGCCGCTCGTCGTCGGCGGGCTCCTGCTGCTGCTGCTCGGGTTCGGCATCCTCGTGCTCGTCGCGATCGGCACGCCGCCCGAGCTGACGCCGTGGGTCATGGCGGCGGTCATGCTCATCGGCGGCGCCGGCGGCGGCTTCGTCATCGCCCCGAACCAGGTGCTCGCACTGTCGGAGGTGCCGGTCGTGCAGGGCGGCCTGGCCGGCTCGGTCGGCCAGCTCGGGCAGCGCATCGGCACGGCGATCGGCACGGCGGTGGCGCTGTCGCTGTTCTACGCCACGATCTACCGCGCGCCCGCCGCGGAGGCGCGGATCGACGTGTTCCACGAGGCGTACGCGCTCGGCATGGGCGCGGTCGTCGCCCTCCTGCTCGTCGCCCTCGCGGTGGGGCTGGTCGACCTGCGGCAGCGCCGCGACGGCTCGGTGCCCCCGCCGGATGCCGCGACCGGGGCCCAGACGGCTGCGGCGCGGACTGCCGACCCGTCGTCCGACGCGGCCGGAGGTCGGACGCCTACCCGACGGGCACGCGCTCGTCGGCCATGAGCGCCGCGAGCTCGCTCGCGGACAGCTCGCGGCCGAATGCGGGGTGACCGGGCTCGAGCGCCCGGCCGTTGGCGAGCCGGCCGCCGTCGACGGCGTCGAAGCCGAGGTCGTCGATGAGGCGCGCGACGAGGTCCCGCGCGTCCGCGTCGTCG
The DNA here is from genome assembly GCF_023217995.1 of Agromyces sp. C10. Lineage (NCBI taxonomy): Bacteria > Bacillati > Actinomycetota > Actinomycetes > Micrococcales > Microbacteriaceae > Agromyces > Agromyces sp. C10. Next base: position 185,742 of record NZ_JALPSX010000008.1, read on the forward strand.
CCGACGACCGCGAGCGCGCGCCGCAGCGGCGATCCGGCCGGCATCGCGTCGTCCTCCATCTCGTGGTAGCCGAGGTGGTTGAGCGACTTGACGATGCGGGCTCGGGGGTTGATCGCGGCGTGGATCTCGCTCGTCGTGCGAGGATCCTCGTCGACGGCCGGGATGGTGCCGTCGATCGGGGGCCAGTAGTTCGTCGCGTCGACGACGACCTTGCCGTCGAAGGCCTCCCAGGGCACCGTGCGGGACTTGCCGAACGGCACGGCGACGATGATGAGGTCGGCGTCCTCGACGAGTCGTGCCGGATCGGCGACGCGCGCTCCCGGTGCGACGACCGAGACCAGCAGGTCGAGCGCGGTCTGTCGGGGCGATCCGCTGAGGACGACCTCGTACCCTGCGGCGAGGAGCAGGCGCGCGAGGGCGGTGCCCACCTTCCCGGCTCCGAAGATGCCGATCACGGGTCGTTCGTCCGTCACGTCCGCTCGCTCCTGCCTGTCGTCCTCCGGGGCCGGCCGCAACTCGGCCGTCGGAATCTGGGAACGCCGACGGGACCTCGGGCATTCCCCGCGTCCGGGTCGGCGGAATAGTCTCGACGCGGACGGGGTTCCACCCGGTGCATGCACATGCATCGATCTCGACGAGGGAGCAGCGGATGACGCGCCACCACCAGTTCGGACTCGACACCTTCGGCGACGTGACCGTCGGCCCCGATGGCGAGTTGCTCACGCACGCCCAAGTGCTGCGCAACGTCGTCGACGAGGCGGTCCTCGCCGACCGGCTCGGCCTCGACTTCTTCGGCGTGGGCGAGCACCACCGCCACGAGTTCGCGATCTCGGCGCCCGAGGTCGTGCTGGCCGCGATCGCGAGCCGGACCGAGCGCATCCGGCTCGGCTCGGCCGTCACCGTGCTGAGCTCCGACGACCCCGTGCGCGTCTACCAGCGCTTCGCGACGCTCGACGGCCTCTCGGGTGGCCGGGCCGAGGTGATCCTCGGTCGTGGCTCGTTCATCGAGTCCTTCCCGCTCTTCGGCTACGAGCTCAGCCAGTACCAGGACCTGTTCGAGGAGAAGCTCAACCTGTTCGCCGCGCTGCTGCCGCAGGAACCGGTCACCTGGGAGGGCAAGCTGCGCTCCTCGCTCACCGACCAGCTCGTGTACCCGCGCGTGGAGGGCGGCAGCCTCACGACGTGGGTCGGCGTCGGCGGCAGCCCCGAGTCGGTGGTGCGCGCCGCGAACTACGGCCTCCCGCTCGTGCTCGCGATCATCGGCGGCAGCCCCGCCCGGTTCGCGCCGCTGGCGGAGCTGTACCGCAAGGCCCTCGCCCAGTTCGGCCACGAACCGCAGCCCATCGCGGTCCACTCGCCCGGCATCGTCGCCGACACCGACGAGGAGGCGCTCGAGACGCTGTGGCCGCACTACGAGGTCATCATGAACCGCATCGGTCGCGAGCGGGGCTGGGGTGCCGTGACCCGCGATCACTTCGAGAGCGAGGCGAGCCCGCACGGCGCGCTCTACGCCGGTTCCCCGGAGACCGTCGCGCAGAAGATCGCCGCGGCGCTGCGCGTCCTCGGGGCCGACCGGTTCGACCTCAAGTACTCCAACGGCACCCTGCCGCACGAGGCCATGATGCGCACCATCGAGCTGTACGCGACGAAGGTCGTGCCGCGCGTGCGCGAGCTGCTGGCCGAGTCCGGTTCCGAGCCGGGGTCGACGGATGCCGCGGCCGCGGAGCCGCGCGAGGCCGGCGCCGGCTGAGCCCGGGGTCGTCGCCCGGGCTCAGGGCCGGGCGACGGCACTCGCCGTCGACGACCGGCGCCGGACGGCGGCGCGGAACCAGGTGGCATCCGGCAGTCGCGCGAGGAACGTGCCGCCGACGATCGTGATGAGCACGTACGCCGTCGCGAGCGGTGCCAGCGCCGGCTCGATCCCGGCGCCCACCGCCAGGCCGGCGATCACGATGGAGAACTCGCCCCGCGGCGCGAGCACGAGGCCGGCACGCCACTGGCCGAGCGTGCCCACGCCGGCGCGCCGCGCCGCGTACGCGCCGGAGACGAGCTTCGTCATGATCGTCACGGCCGCGAGCGAGGCCGCCGCGGGGATCATCGAGATGATCGCCGCGGAGTCGGTCGTGAGGCCGAAGAAGACGAAGAACATTGCCGCGAACAGGTCGCGCAGCGGCGTGAGGACGGCGCTCGCGTTCGCGGCGACGCGGCCCGAGAGCGCGATGCCGACGAGGAACGCCCCGACGGCCGCCGAGACGTTGACCTCCTGCGCGAAGCCGGCGACGAGCATCACGAGACCGAGCACGCCGAGGAGCAGCGGCTCGGAGTGCTCCGCGGGGAACAGGCGCGAGACGATGTGGCCGTGGCGCAGCGCCACGAACAGGATCACGAGGACGACGGCGACCGCGATAGCCACCGCGACGGCGCCCTGCATCAGGCTGACGCCGATCACGAGCGCGGACAGCACCGGCAGGTAGAACGCCATCGCCAGGTCCTCGAGCACGAGGATCGCGAGCACCGACGGCGTCTCGCGGTTGGACAGGCGCCCGAGGTCGCGCATGAGCTTCGCGATGACGCCGGACGACGAGATCCACGTCACGCCGGCGAGCGCCACCGCCGCGATCGGACCCCAGCCGAGCATGAGGGCCATGGCGGCGCCCGGCAGTGCGTTGAGCACGGCGTCGACGACGCCGGCGGTGCGGGACGACTTCAGTCCCGTGACGAGTTCCTGCGCCGTGTACTCCAACCCGAGCAGGGCGAGCAGCAGGATCACGCCGATCTCCGCGCCGGTGGCGAAGAACTCCTCGCTCGCGTCGAGCGGCAGCAGGCCGCCGTTGCCGAAGGCGAGGCCGAGCAGCAGGTAGAACGGGATGGGCGAGATGCCGAGGCGGAGGGAGAGGCGCCCGAGGAGGCTCATGCCGAGGAGCAGCGCGCCGACTTCGATGAGGAGCAGCGTGGTCTCGTGCATCCCGGGCCCCGCGTCAGTCGGGACCGTGTGCGAGCAGTCGGGCGACCCCGTCGAGCCCTCGCCGTGTGCCGACCGCCACGATCACGTCGCCGGCGCGGAGCACCTCCGCGGGCGTGGGCGACGGGATGAGCTGCCCGTCGCGCACGATCGCGACGATCGACGAGTGCGTGCGCGTGCGCGCCTTCGTGTCGCCGAGGGGATGGTTGAGGAAGGGCGAGTCGGTGGGCAGCGCGATCTGCTCGGTGAACAGCCCGGCCGTCTCATCCGACAGGCTGGTGAGGCGCGACATCATGACCGACGTGCCGAGCACGTCGGCGAGCGCGGCCGCCTCGTCGTCGTTCAGGGGGATGGTGTCGCGGCATGCGTCGGGGTCGTCCTCGTCGAAGACGCCGAGATCGCGCTCGCCATCCCGGTGCGACACCACGCTGATGCGCCGCCCGCCCTCGGTGACGAGGTCGTGGCGGAAGCCGATCCCGGGAAGATCCACCTTCTCGATGCGAATACCCACGTCGGACATGCTAACGCCGACAGTCGACGTCGAGGCTGAGGAACGCTCAGGGCGGTGCCGGCGCCGCGGATCCCCTCAGGACGCGGCCGAGCCCGCCTCGACCCGGGTGGTCATCATCAGCACCGGAGTGCCGCCGTCCTCGCCGAGGTCGAACGCCACGCGGATGCCGCCGAGCTCGCCCAGGGAGTCCGCGTGGGTGCCGCCGCACGGGATGCGCGCCGACCCGCCGGGCAGCTCGCAGATCCACGTGCGCCGATCGGTGAGGTGCTCGCCGACGCGCTCGATGCGGACGCGTGCGTCGGCGGCGACCCAGTCCGCCAACGTGGCGTCGACGGATGCCGCGAGCTCGTCGAGGTGCTCGGCGAGCCCGGTCGCGTCGAAGCCGGCGCGGCGCAGCGACTTGTTCAACCGGTACCGGTCGACCGACCCGTCCGGCTCGATGCGCGAGGTCGCGATCGCGATGCCGTCGAAGTCCGGCGCGCCGAGGGCGTCCTCGCGAGCGGACTTGGACCACCGGTCGGCGAGGGCGCGGTTCAGCGCGAGCGAGGCCGCGTGGCAGGCCGTGTGGCCGCGCGAGAGGGAACGGCGGAGCGCGGCATCCGCCTCGAACTGGACCTCGGTGCCCTCGGTCACCGGCGCGTCGGCGTCGACGAGGTGCGCGACGAGGAACGACCAGCCGTCGGTGCCGGGGCGGACCGGGACGTCGCCGATGTGCAGCGACTCGCCGTCGGTGGCCGCGACGACCGCGTCGTGCACCGCCAGCTCGCGGCCGTCGACTCGCAGCACGCCCGCATCCGCCGGCTGGTCGGGCCAGGCGTGATCGACGGGGTGGATGCTCGTGCGGTCGGTGAACACCGCGAGCGCGCCGTCGTGCGGGGCGACGTGCAGGACCGTGGCCGTGGCGGTGAGGTCCCCGACGGGGAAGGTGACGACGGTGTCCTCGCCGGGCAGCGCCATCAGACCCCGCTCTCGCGGTGGCCGAGCAGCTGGATCGGCACGGCCATGGCCGCGGCGACGCAGAGGATGCCGCCGAAGAAGACGAGGGCCTCGAACCCGGCGACCTGGTCGGCGATGCTCATGAGCCACATGCCGAAGACGAAGATCGCCATGGAGATGATGTAGGGGAACGCACTCACGGGTACCTCCTCGGGTATGCGGCCGGTGCCGCGGCGCCAGTCTATCGACGGCGTCGTCGCGCCGCGGGTCCTCAGTCCCGCACCGGGCCGAGCAGCGCCGTGGCGATGGCTCCGAGCGCGCCGTCGTCGCTCGACGGGTGGAAGGCGCCCGCGAGCACGTCGCGCTGGAGTCGGCCCAGCTCGTCGCCCGCGAAGAACGTGCGCCCGCCGGAGACGCGCACCGCGGCCTCCACGACCCCGCGGGCAGCGGCGACCGCCCGCATCTTCAGGCCCGACGGCCTGGCGAACCGGAACGCGCCGTGATCGACGCCGTCCGCGACGTCGCGGGCGAGGGCGTCCAGCTGGGGTCCGATCGCCTCGAGCAGCGACCCGGCCTCGGCGATGCGGCGGCGCACGTCGGGATCCTCCGACCGCGGTACGCCGGTCCGCTTCGAGACGCGCGTCGACGCGGAGGCGACGGCGAGCTCGAGCGCCCGGTCGGCGAGCCCCGCGTACACCGACGAGATGAGCAGCTCGAAGCACGCGAAGATCGCGTACGCGAACGGGTCGTCCGTCGGACCCGGGTCGAGGCGCCGCACGATCCGATCCCGCGCCGCCACTGCGCCGTCGAGCACGGTCGTGCGGCTCTGGGTGGCGCGCATGCCGATGGTGTCCCAGTCGTCGAGCGTGCGCACGTCGGGGTCGTCGCGGTCGATGAACCCGTACACCAGCTTGGGTGCGTCATCCGACGCGGTGTCGAGGCCGTGCACGCCGAGGCGGGTCCACGCGGGGGAGAGCGAGGTGAAGATCTTCCGACCGGTGTAGCGGACCGTGCCGTCGCGCTGCGGGTCCGCGATCGTGTCCGAGCCGAACAGCATCAGGTCGTTGCCGGCCTCCGAGATTCCGAACGCGAACACCTCGCCCGCGGCCGCCTCGCGCAGCAGGAAGTCGAGCGAGTCGTCGTCGCGATCGTGCAGGACGCGGGCGACGCTCGTCCAGACGAGGTGCATGTTCACCCCCAGCGCGGTCGCGGGCGCGGCCGAGGCGAGGCGCCGCTGCGCGGCCACGAGGGTCGGCAGGTCCCAGCCGAGCCCGCCCAGGCCGCTGGGCACCACCGCACCGAGGTAGCCGGCCTCGCGCAGCTCGGCGAGGTCGTCGGCGAAGAACGCGTTGTCGCGGTCGTACCCGGCCGCGCGTTCGCGGAACCGCTCGAGGAGGTCGTCGTCGAGGACCTGCGCGGGCGTCGGAGGCGGAGTGGTCGTCGGCACGGCGCCAGCCTACGCGCGGTCGCCCCCGCCCGGCCCGGCGTCGCCGGGGTCATCGGGTGCGGCCGGTGCGGCCGGCGGTGCGTGCGGGTGGCTCCGGCGCCGAGCCCGGATGGCGAGCAGCACGATCCCCGTCACGACCGCGGCGACCACGAGCGCCGCGCCGAGCCAGGGCAGCAGGACGCCGGCCACGACGAGCAGGCCCGAGGCGAACCGCACGAGGGCCTCCCATCCGGCGGCCACGCCCGACCAGAAGTCGTCCGGGCCCGCCTCGGGGGCCACGCCCTCCGAGAGCAGCTCGACCGTGAGCGTCGAGTAGTCCACCTGATCGGCGAGGCGGTCGCGACGCGTCGTCAGGCTGTCGAGCTCCGCCTGCCGGGTCGTGAGCTCCGACTCGATGGCGATGAGGTCGGCCGTGTCGTCCGCCTCGGCGAGGAGCGCGAGCAGGCGGTCGACCGAGGCCTGCAGGGCCTCGATCCGGGCGTCGAGGTCCTGTCGCTCCTGCGTTACGTCGGTCGCATCGAGCTGGACGGACGAGACGTCGCCGAGCTCGCGGAGGTCGGCGAGCACGGCGTCGAGGCCGTCGGAGGGGATCCGCAGGACGAGCGTCGCACGGGCGCGCTGCGTGTCCGTCCCGGGCGTCTCGCTGCGGCTCTCGACGCGTCCGCCCGCCCGGTCGGCGAGGTCCGCCACCTCCGCCGCCGATTCGACGGGGTCGTCGACCGTCAGGGCGAGCCACCCGGTCGTGATGACGCTGCGGTCGTCGTCCTGGTCGACCTGCCGATCCTCGCCGAACTGCTCCTCGTCGCGCGGTGCGACGCCCTCGCCGCCCTCGGCGGGCGCGTCCACGCCGACGTCCGGCTGGGACACCCCGCCGGAGTCGTCCCCCGCGTCGCTCCCGGACGTGCCGATCCCGCAGCCGCCGAGCAGGAGGACCGTGAGCGCGGCGGAGGCCGCGAGGAGCGCGCGTCGTCGCATCATGCGGTCACGGTACTCCCGGCGGGCGGCCCGGGGTCTGGGGGCGGGCTGCGAGTCAGGTCACGATCGGGTTGCGCTTGGCCGCGGCATCCGCTCAGGCCGAGGGGCGGTCGCCGTAGAACTGGCCGTGGTAGCCGAGGAGCACCGGATGCGGGAGCTCGGCGCGCGCGAGCTCGGTGAACGACGCGGCGTCGAGGACGAGCAGGAAGGACGTGCCGACCGCGGCGTCGAGGACCACCGAGAGCACCACCCCGTCGTCCTGGGCCTGCCGGCCCGGACGACCCACGAAGACGCCCTCGCCCGGGTAGCAGTCCGCCTCGTGCCACGTGGCCGTCTCGCCGCCCGCGAGGTCGACCTTCACGAGGCGGTCGTAGAAGCCGCGCTCCCCGCGGACCCCGACGCCGTAGACGTAGCGCAGCTCGGGGCTCGTGTTGAACCGGGCGTAGTCCACATTCGGCAGCTCGATCCCCATCGGGGACCGCTCCTCGGCGTGCAGCCGCACGTCCGGACCGTCCAGCGGGATGCGCAGCCGGCGCAGCGTCCCCGGTGGGATCCGGACGTCGGGCTCGGCCAGGCGATGCAGGTAGAAGGACTCGATCACCGAGGCGTCGTCGTACGCCACGAGATCCACGACGACCGATCCGTCCTCGTCGTCGTAGGCGTTCACGTGATGGAACGCGAAGAACGGGTCGGCCGTCATCGTTCGGACGTGCGCGCCGCTCTCGCGATCGAACACGTGGATCCGCGTGCCGCGTTCGGGCTTCCAGCGGAAGTTCTCGATGTACGGCCGGAGCCACAGCAGGAGCGCGAGCGGGTTGACCACGAGCGGGAACTCGACCAGCACCAGGTGGCGGGCCGACATGCCGAAGGAGTGGATGTAGGACGGCTCGCGGACCGGCCTCGACGCGATCGTCTCGCCCTGCAGCAGGCCGGGGTCGCGCGTGTCGACTCGCCGGAAGACGTAGTTGCTCACGGCGTTGTAGCGGGTGACGAGGTTGATCGCCTCGTGACGGGCCTCGTCGAGATGCGGATGGACCGTCGTCATCCGCCCGAACGTCGACGTGTCCCAGCCGGTGACGCCGACCGTGCGGAGCGTCTCGGGATCGAACTCGACCTGGATGGGGGTCTCGGCGAGGGCGAGGTAGTGCTCCGCGACGCGCGCGATGTTGACCTTCGCGCTGTCGGTGACCTGCGGGTCGAACACCGCCATCGCGCGGGCGAACAGCGAGCGGCAGGGGTCGGTCGCGAATTCGGGGTAGGCGATGCGCCCCTCGTCGCGCGCGGCGCGGTAGGACTCGGTCTCGAGGAACCGGTTGGCGTACGAGACGCGTCCGTCGTCGATCGTGAACCGGTGGAGCATCGCCAGCCCGTCGAACCAGTGGCGGTACCGCTGGGTGCCGACCCGGAACGTCCCCGGACCGTTGCGCAGCAGGGAGCCGGTGAGCCAGCGCGGCAGCTCGCCGCGTACGGGCACGTCGTCGAGCGTGACCTCGGGACTCTCGCCGAAGCCGTGGACGGCGTAGTCGGCGCTCATCGCGACACCGCGTCCATGGCGGGCCCCGGCCGTCTCGACGCCGGGCGTCGGCCGGGTCGCCGACGGGCGATGAGGTCGGCGGCGATCTTGCCCGAGGCGAGCACGGCGGGAATGCCCGCGCCGGGGTGCGTGCCGGCGCCGACCAGGTAGAGGCCGTCGACCCGCGGCGACCGGTTGTGCGGGCGGAACCACCCGGACTGGAACAGCGTGGGCTGCAGCGAGAACGCGGCGCCCCGGGGCGTGTTGAGCACGTCGCGGAAGTGCTCGGGGCCGATCGCGTGCTCGACCCGCAGGTGGGTGGCGAGGCCGGGGAGGTACCGCCGGTCGAGCAGGTCGACGACGAGGTCGCGGATGCGGCGCGCCGAGGCCTCCGGGACCGTTTCGCCGTCGTCGAGCGGCGGTGCGGCCACGAGCACGTACATCGCCTCGCACCCCTCGGGCGCCATCGACGGGTCCGTGCGCGTGGGCAGGTGGACGTAGAGGAACAGGTCGTCGGCGCTCACGGGTTCGGGGGGCGGCGTCCGGGAGCTCCGCGGGCGGCCGAACACGCGGCCCAGCACCCGCCGCGAGTCGCCGGAGAGCAGGAGGTTGTGGTGCGCGAGCGGCGTGTCCGGCCATGTGCGGTCGGCGCCGAAGTAGAGGACGTGCAGCGACATGCTCGGCTTCGTCGAGCGGAGCGGACCGCCGGTCGAGCCGTGCGCGGCACCCAGGAGCCGGTCGTAGGTGTATCCCGGATCGGCGTTCGACACGACGACGTCCGCGGGAAGCTCGCTGCCGTCCTCGAGGCGGACCCCGGTGATCCGGCCGTCCTGCACGAGGATCGCGTCCACCTCGACCCCGCACCGGATGCGCCCGCCGAGCCGCTCCAGCAGGGCGCCGAGGGCGTCGACGACCGCCGCGGTGCCGCCGACCGCGTAGTGGACGCCCCAGCGGCGCTCGAACTCGACGATGAGCGAGTAGAGGGCGGGCGTGCGGGCGGGGTGGCCGCCGATGAGCAGCGGGTGGAACGCCAGCGCTCGCCGGAGGAACGGATCGCGGATGCAGCCGTCGACGAGGCGCTGGACCCCGAGCGCGGCACGATGGCGGAGCAGGAACGGGAGCATCCGCAGCATCACGTGCACCTGCATCATGGGCCGCTCGGTGTACGGGTAGAACGCGTCGAAGATGCGGGAGACCCGGCGGCTGAGGCGCTCGTATCCGCGTTCGTCCGCGGGGCTCCGCCGAGCCACCTCCTCGCGCATGCGGGCAGCGTCGGCGTGGAAGTCGAAGTGCGAGCCGTCGGCGTCGAAGGCGCGGTAGAAGGGGTCGAGCGGCACGAGCCGCACGTGGTCCTCGAGGCGCTCGCCGGCGAGGGCGAACAGCTCCTCGAACATGAACGGCGCGGTGAGCACGGTGGGGCCGCCGTCGAACCGGAACCCGTCGAGCTCGTAGAGGTACGCTCGCCCGCCGATGCGGTCCCGCTGCTCGAGCACGACGACGTCGTGCCCGGCCGCGGCCAGCCGGATGGCGGCGGCCAGGCCGCCGAAGCCGCTCCCGATGACGACCGCCTGCATCCGGTCACCATAACCGCGAGCCGGGTGCGGCGCCGTCCATCGTTCGATGGATCAGTCGTCGTCCGGATCGCGACCCGTGCGCTCGCCGGACTCGAGGCCGTCGATCGCCGCGACGTCGTCCTCGTCGAGCCGGAACGAGAACACGTCCAGGTTCTCCGCGATGCGCTCCGGCGAGGACGCCTTGGGGATCACGATCGTGCCGTTCGCGACGTGCCAGGTGAGCACGACCTGCGCCGCCGATCGACCGTGCTTGGCGGCGATCCGCTCCAGCACGGGGTCGCCGAGCAGGCGCCCGCGGGCGAGCGGCGACCACGCCTCGGTGCGGACGCCGAGGCGCTCGTGCGCCGCGCGGAGCTCGCGCTGCGGCAGCCACGGATGCAGCTCCACCTGGTTCACGACGGGTGTCACGCCGGTCTCGTCGATCAGCCGCTCGAGGTGGTGCGCGTGGAAGTTCGAGACGCCGATCGAGGCCGCCCGGCCCTCCTCGCGCAGTCTGACGAGCGCTCGCCACGTGTCGACGTAGCGGTCCTGCGACGGCACCGGCCAGTGGATGAGGTACAGGTCGAGTCGGTCGAGCCCGAAGCGATCCATCGAGGCGTCGAACGCCCGCAGGGTCTCGTCGTAGCCGTGGTCGTCGTTCCAGACCTTGCTCGTGACGAAGAGGTCGTCGCGCGGCAGCCCGCACTCGCGCACCGCGGCGCCCGCCTCGGCCTCGTTGCCGTAGAGGGCGGCGGTGTCGAGGTGCCGGTAGCCGAGGCGGATGGCCTCGAGCGCGAGCCGCGTGGCATCCGCCGCCGGGACCTTGTACATGCCGTACCCGACCTGCGGGATGGCCCGCCCGTCGGCGAGCTGAATGGTCGGGGCGAGGGGCGGATGCGGCATCCGTGCGCCTTTCGTCGGGAGCTCGCCGGGCGTGACCGCCCGTCAGCTCGGGGTGATCGCGACCGGTTCGGTGTCGGGGATCGGGCTCGCATCGCGCCCGCGCAGGTCGGGGTGCCAGCGGCGCGCGAGCGCGGGGACGACGAATCCGAGGAAGGCCAGCACGCCGGCCGCCCAGAAGGCGCCGACCGCGTCGTAGCCGTCGATGAGGAAGCCGGCGAGGGCCGATCCGAGGGCGGCGCCGATGAGCTGGCCGGTCCCGACCCACCCGTACGCCTCGGCGGTGTCGGAGAACTTCACGCTCGCCGACACGATCGCGAACAGCACCGCCAGCGCGGGGGCGATGCCGATGCCGGCGATGAAGAGGGTCACGGCGAGCCACCAGAAGTCCATCGAGAACGCGGCGAGCACCGTGCCGAAGAACACGATGAACATCCGGCGCGCGGTCGACCAGGGGCTGATCGGCGCGTGCCCGAAGCCCAGTCCGCCCGCGAGGCTGCCGATGGAGAAGATGGCGAGCACGATGCCGGCCTCCGCGCCGTCGTGGCCGAAGGCGGCGACGACGCCGGCCTCGATTGCGGCGCACGCGCCGATCAGGAGGAAGCCGACGATCGTCGCGAGCATGACGGGCGGGCGGGTGAGCACCTTGCCGAAGGCGCGCTTGGATCGGGGGATGCGCACGCGGCCCAGTTCCGGTGACGCGATGAACCAGATGCCGCCGACCACCATGAGGGCGGCGGCGAGCAGGATGCCCCAGACGGTGCCGACCTGCGTCGACACGAACGTGGTGACGACGGGGCCGACGACCCAGATGATCTCCTGCGCCGACGCGTCGAGCGAGAAGAGCGGCGTCAGTTGGCGCGAGTTCACCATCTTGGGGTAGATCGTGCGCACGGCCGGCTGCACGGGGGGCGTGGCGAGTCCGCAGATCAGGCCGATCAGCATGTACATCGGCACGGTGAGCGGCAGCACGCCGATGGCGATGACGGATGCCACGCACACGATGAGGGTGAGGATCAGCACCGGTCGCATGCCGAACCGACCCATCAGCCGGCTCGTGAGCGGCCCGGCGACGGCCTGGCCGATCGAGGTGGCGGCGAGGACGAGTCCGGCGGCGCCGTACGATCCGGTCTGCCGTTCGACGTGCAGCAGGAACGCGAGCGAGAGCATGCCCGACGGGAACCGTGCGGTGAGCTGCGCCGCGATGATGCGCGCGACGCCCTGGGTCTTGAGCAGGTCGGAGTAGCTGGCCACGGTGGCTCGATCCTATCGACGCGAACACTGTTCGTACGCACCGTCGAGACGATCAGTCTTCCGCTATATAACCACAGACTGATAGAGTGTCACCCGTGCACGCGTTCGACGTCCTCGGCGACCCGGTGCGCCGTCGCATCCTCGACCTGCTGGCCGAGGGGGAGCGGCCCGCGGGGGCGGTCGTCGACGTCGTGGCGGCGGAGTTCGGCATCACGCAGCCGGCCGTGTCGCGCCACCTCCGCATCCTGCGCGAGCAGGGGTTCGCCGCGGTGCGCGCCGAGGGTGCTCGCCGCATCTACTCGCTCGAGCGGGCCGGCGTCGAGTCCGCCGCCGCCGAACTCGACCGGTACCGGCGGTTCTGGTCGAATCGCCTCGACGCGCTGCACACCGAGGTCGCACGCGAACGACGTGCCCGACGGAAGGACGCATGATGGCCGTCACCGGCGAGATCCTGCCCGACGACCCGGGCTTCGAGCTGCGCTTCGACGAGGTCTACGACTCGGTCGCCGACGACCTCTGGGAGGCGATCACCACGCCCGAGCGGCTCGGGCGCTGGATGGCCGACTACCGGGGCGAGTTCCGGCTCGGCGGGCGCTGGCAGGCGTTCACGCGCGACGGCGAGCTGTACTGCGACGGGGAGGTCACGGCGTGCGAGCGGCCCCACGGCTTCACCACCACGTGGACCGTCGTCGGGGAGCCCTTGTCACTGGTCACCGTGCGCCTCGAGCCGGTCGAGGGCGGGCGCACCCGGCTGCGGCTCCGCCACGAGCGCGCGACGCGCCCCGACTACGGTCCCGGATGGCACACCTACCTCGAGAGCCTCGCGTGGCACCTCGCCGACCCGGGCGCGCCCCGGGATCGCGACCGCTGGGACGCCCGCTTCGCCGAGCTCGAACCGGGCTACGCGGCGCGCCTGGCCGCGCTCATTCCGCCAGCGCCTTGACGATGCGCTTGACCGACACCGTCTCGGCGGTGCGCAGCTCCTGCGCGAAGAGGCCGACGCGCAGCTCCTCGAGCATCCAGCGCACGCGCACCAGGCGCGGATCGGCCTCCGGGTCGATGGGGATCGTGCCGCCCGCCTTCGCGTGGGCCGACCGCGCCTGGTCGAACTCGGTGAGCCACTGCCGGTCGCGGCCCGGGTTGTCCTGCATGCGCTGCACGCGCACCGTGATCGCTTCGAGGTAGCGCGGCAGGTGCCGCAGCCGCTCGAGGCCCGTCGCCGACACGAATCCGGATGGCACGAGCGCCTCGAGCTGCGACCGTGCGTCGGCGAGCGCCGACATGAGCTGCAGGCTCGACGCCTTCGAGATCACCCGGTCGGCGTCGCGCGCCGCGACGAGGATCCTCGAGACGAGCGACACCGTCTCGAACATGCGGTCCATCACGTTCGCCGACACGGCATCGCGGACCGCCTCGAACTCCGCCCGCGTGCGCACGAGCCCGTCCGGGTGGCGGGCGCGCAGCTCGGCGTCGACGACGGCGGCGAGGCAGTCGTCGAGCAGTGCCCGCGGTCCGGCGTACGCGCTCGACGCGAGGGCGAGCTTCTCCTGGTTCGACAGGTGCTCCTGCACGTAGGCGACGGGTGACGGGGTCGCGAGCACGAGCAGCCGACGGATGCCGCGGCGCGAGGCCCGATCGCGTTCCTCGGCGGTCGGCACGAGCCGCAGCGCCACCGACGCGCCCTCGTCGACGAGGGCCGGGTACGCGCGGACCACGTTGCCCGCCTGGCGGGTGTCGACGTGCTCGGGGATGGACTCCCATGTCCACGAGGTGACGCCGGCCTGCTCGGCGAAGGCGGGAGCGGCGGTCGCCCGCCCGCTCGCGCCGGGCCGGCTCGCGGCGCGGTCGGGTCCAGCGGGGCCGGAGGTCGCGCCTGCGGCATCCGCTCGACCGTCGCCGGAGCCGCGGCCGCGTCGGGTGCCGCGCCCGCCGTCGGCGAACGTCGACGCCACCGCGCGGCTCGCCCGGTCGGCCAGGCGGCGCTGGAGCGCGCCGAGGTCCTTGTCGTCGCCGACCGTTCGCCCACGCTCGTCGACCGCGCGGAACGTCACGCGCAGGTGCGGCGGCAGCCGGTCCAGGTCGAAGTCCTCGGCGGTGACGGGCGCGTAGGTCAGGCGCTTGATGACGCCCGCGACCTGCTCGGCGAACGGCGGTCGCAGCTCGCCCGACTCGGGACCGGCGGGCAGCTCGGCGGAGATCTTCGCCGCCCATTCGGCGGCGGGTACGACCTGGCGGCGCAGCACCTTGGGCAGCGTGCGGAGCATGGCGGTGATGAGTTCGTCGCGCAGGCCCGGCACCTGCCAGTCGAAACCGGTCGGCTCCAGGCGCGGCAGCAGCACGAGCGGCACGAGCACGCTCACGCCGTCGTCCTCGGCACCCGGCTCGAAGCGGTAGCGGAGCGTGAGCGTCTGGTCGCCCTGGCGCCAGCGGTCGGGGAACCCGCCGTCGGTCGAGATCTCCTCCTCGCCGACGAGGTCGGCCGTGGACATGGTGAGCAGGTCGGGGGAGCGGCGGTGCTCGGCGCGCCACCAGCGTTCGAACGCGCGCGCGTCCGTGGCATCCGCCGGCAGTCGCTGCTCGTAGAACGCGACGACCGCCTCGTCGCCGCCGAGCACGTCGCGACGGCGCGTGCGCTCCTCGAGCTCGCCGAGCTCGCGACGCAGCTGCCGGTTCTTCCGGATGAAGGCGTACACGCGCTGGTCGAGCCGGTTCCAGTCCCAGTCCTCCTCGACGAGGGCGTGCCGGATGAACAGCTCGCGCGCGAGCGCCGCGTCGATGCGCGCGAGCTGCACGCGCCGCTTCGGCACGATCACGACGCCGAACAGCGTCACCTTCTCGTCGGCGACCGCCGAGCCCTGCCGGCGCTCCCAGCGCGGCTCCGAGTACGAGCGCTTCGCGAGCGGGCCGGCGAGCTGCTCGGCCCACGCCGGGTCGATCGCGGCGGCCGTGCGCGCGAACAGCCGGCTGGTCTCCACGAGCTCGGCGGCCATGAGCGCGGCCGGCGGCTTCTTCGCGAGCGCCGAGCCGGGGAACACCACGAAGCGGGCGTTCCGGGCGCCGGCGAACTCGGCCTGCTGGCGTCGCCCGCGACGCTCGGCCTCGCGCTGGCCGCCGGCGCCGCCGCGCCCGCTCGACGTGCGGCTGTCGTCGCGGATGCCGACCTGCGACAGCAGCCCCGCGAGCAGCGCGCGGTGGATGCCGTCGGGGTTCGGTGCGCCCGCCTCCTTGGCGACGTGCAACCCGAGCGGCTTCGCGAGGCGCACGAGCTGCCGGTAGAGGTCCTGCCACTCGCGCACGCGCAGGTAGTTCAGGAACTCGGTGCGGCACATGCGCCGGAACGCGTTGCCGGACAGCTCGCGCTGCTGCACCTCCAGGTGGTTCCAGAGGTTCAGCAGCGTCAGGAAGTCGCTCGTCGGGTCGACGAACCGGGCGTGCATCGCGTCGGCCTGCTCGCGGCGCTCGAGCGGTCGCTCGCGCGGATCCTGGATCGTCAGACCCGCGACGATCGCGAGCACCTCGCGGCTCACGCCCTGGGCCTTGGACTCCAGCACCATGCGCGCGAACCGCGGCTCGATGGGCAGGCGGGCGAGCTGGCGCCCGATCCGGGTGAGTTGCGGCCCGGTCGCGGCATCCGCGTCGTCGATCGCGCCGAGCTCGCGCAGCAGTTCGACGCCGTCGCGGATGCCACGGGCATCCGGCGGCGTCAGGAACGGGAACTCCTCGACGGCGCCGAGCCCGAGCGACGCCATCTGCAGGATGACGGCCGCCAGGTTCGTGCGCAGCACCTCCGGGTCGGTGAACTCCGGCCGCCTGCCGTAGTCCTCCTCGGAGTAGAGCCGGATCGCGATGCCCTCGCTCGTCCGCCCCGACCGGCCCGAGCGCTGGTTCGCGGACGCCTGCGAGATCGGCTCGATCGGGAGCCGCTGCACCTTCGACCGCGCGGAGTAGCGGCTGATGCGCGCGGTGCCCGCGTCGACGACGTAGCGGATGCCCGGGACCGTGAGGCTCGTCTCGGCGACGTTCGTCGCGAGCACGATGCGCCGCCGGAGCCCCGCGACCTTCGAGGGCTCGAACACGCGGTGCTGGTCGGCCGACGACAGCCGGCCGTAGAGGGGGAGCACCTCGGTCTCCCCGCCGCGACGCGCACCGCGACCGGTCGTGTAGTGCGCCCGCACGGCCGCCTCGGCGTCGCGGATCTCGCTCTCGCCCGAGAGGAACACGAGCACGTCGCCGGCCGACTCGCGCTCGAGCTCGTCGAGCGCGTCGAGGATGCCCTGCTGCACGTCGCGGTCCTCGGCGGCGGCGCCCTCGTCGTCGGCGTCCTCGCCCGAGCCGGAGCCCGCGGACTCGGCCACGAGCGGCCGGTAGCGGATCTCGACGGGGTAGGTGCGCCCCGACACCTCGATGATCGGCGCCGGCTCGCCCGCGCCATCCGCGAAGTGCCTCGCGAAGCTCTCGGGGTCGATCGTCGCGCTCGTGATGATCACGCGCAGGTCGGGGCGGCGGGGGAGCAGGCGCTTCAGGTACCCGAGCAGGAAGTCGATGTTGAGGCTGCGCTCGTGCGCCTCGTCGATGATGATCGTGTCGTACCGGCGCAGCTCGCGGTCTCGGTGGATCTCGTTCAGCAGGATGCCGTCGGTCATGACCTTGATGCGCGTCGACTCGCTGACGCGGTCGGTGAAGCGCACCTGGTAGCCGACGAGCCCGCCGAGCTCCGTGCCGAGCTCCTCGGCCACGCGCTCGGCGATCGTGCGCGCGGCGATGCGGCGCGGCTGGGTGTGCGCGATCGACTCGCGACCGAGCTCGAGGCAGATCTTCGGCAGCTGGGTGGTCTTGCCCGAGCCCGTGGCTCCCGCGACGATGACGACCTGGTGGTCGCGGATGGCGCGCGCGATGTCGTCGCGTCGACCGCTCACCGGCAGCTCGGCCGGGTAGGCGATCACGGGGATCGGCGGGAGGGTGCGCTCGGACATCAGCCCTCCATCGTATGGGCGGATGACGCGCGGGAGTGCGGGAG
Source organism: Agromyces sp. C10 (assembly GCF_023217995.1). Lineage (NCBI taxonomy): Bacteria > Bacillati > Actinomycetota > Actinomycetes > Micrococcales > Microbacteriaceae > Agromyces > Agromyces sp. C10. The sequence goes on from NZ_JALPSX010000008.1 coordinate 202,810, forward strand.
CCCCCGCACGCGGCATCCGCTTCGCGACGGGCGAACAGGGGATGGATTTTCCAGCCTCGGGGTGTTCCATGACGACATGACGCAGACATCGACCTCAGTGCCCCGAGTCCGCCTGAACGACGGCCACGAGATCCCGCAACTCGGGTTCGGCGTGTTCCTCGTGGACCCGCCCGAGACGGAGCGCATCGTCGCCGACGCGCTCGAGGTGGGCTACCGCCACATCGACACGGCCCGCATCTACGAGAACGAGGAGGGCGTGGGGCGCGCGCTCGCCGCGTCGGGCATCCCGCGCGAGGAGCTGTACGTCACGACGAAGCTCTGGAACTCGGACCAGGGCCACCGGTCGGCGCTCGACGCGTTCGACGCGAGCCTCGAGCGGCTCGGCCTCGACTACGTCGACCTGTACCTGATCCACTGGCCGGTCCCCTCGAAGGACCGGTACGTCGAGAGCTGGAGGGCGCTCGAGCAGATCCGCGAGTCGGGGCGGGCTCGCTCGATCGGCGTCTCGAACTTCCTCGCACCGCACCTGCAGCGGCTCATCGACGAGACCGGCGTCGTGCCGGCCGTCGACCAGATCGAGCTGCACCCCGCGCACCAGCAGCCCGAGACGACGGCCTTCGCCGCCGACAACGGCATCGCCATCGAGTCGTGGGGTCCGCTGGGGCAGGGCAAGTACCCGCTGCTCGAGATGGACGAGGTGACGGATGCCGCGGCCGCCCACGGAAAGAGCCCGGCCCAGGTCGTCATCCGCTGGCACCTCCAGCGAGGCTTCATCGTCTTCCCGAAGTCGAACCGGCGCGAGCGGATGGCGGAGAACTTCGACGTGTTCGACTTCGAGCTGTCCGACGCCGAGATGCAGCGCATCACCGACCTGGAGCGGGCCGGCCGGGTGGGTCCGGACCCCGCGAACTTCGGCTGAGCCGGGCTCCGTGGCCCGGAATCGCGCGGTCTGCGCGGTCCGGGTCACGGGGCGCCGCGAGCGGCCGGCGGGGGCGACACGCCCGGGATGCAGGCCCGATTTGCCGAGGCCCGCGGCAGCCCGTAGATTCTTTCTTGTCGCCACGGCGGAGCGGAGAGCGAGAAGCTCCCGGCCGCGAAGATGACAGTCTTAGCCAAACAGCCTCGAAGGCGCATATTGCGACTCGGTTGCTTCAAGCCTAAGATGACTACTCCACTCCCAAGTGAACCGAACGCCTCGAGCGTGCGGTCTCCGGTTGCGGACGCCCGGGATCTCTGATCCACGGGGCGAACGCCCGGCTCGGGGTGGTACAGTAGAGAGGTTGCCCTGGGGGCAGGCCGCGAGGCTGCA
>NZ_JALPSX010000009.1:0-196144 GCF_023217995.1 Agromyces sp. C10
CCCGGGGGGGCCCGGCCCCCCCCCCCGCCACCGCGCGCTCGCGGGACGGGGCGAGCGGGCGAGCGGGGGCGCGGCCGGGGGCGCGGGCGGGGGCGCGGGTGGGCGCGGCGGCGCCGGGGCGGATGTGCGCCGGGAGGCGGCATCCGTTACGATGTGAAGGTTGCCCGTGCGCCGAAGTCTTGGCCTCCGCGGAGCGACGCATGTACACCCTCCTGTCACAGACCGTCTGTGACCGCTGAGTCCGAAGGAGGTGGGTCTGTCATGCACCAGTACGAGCTGATGGTCATCCTCGATCCGTCGATCGACGAGCGCACCGTTGCTCCGAGCCTCGACAAGTTCCTCAACGTCATCCGCAACGACGGTGGCACCGTCGACAAGGTCGACATCTGGGGCAAGCGTCGTCTGGCCTACGAGATCGACAAGAAGTCCGAGGGCATCTACGCCGTCGTCGACTTCACCGCCGAGTCGAAGACCACCAACGAGCTCGACCGCCAGCTGAACCTCAGCGAGGCCGTCATGCGCACCAAGGTCCTCCGTGCGGAAGAGGCGATCGCCCAGGTCGCCGCCGTGAAGAAGGCGGAAGAGGCGAAGGCCGCGAAGAAGGCCGCCGCCGCCGCGAAGGCCCCCGCCAAGAAGGACGCCTAGTCCCCATGGCCGGCGAGACCATCATTACCGTAGTGGGCAACCTCACCGCCGACCCCGAGCTGCGCTACACGCAGTCCGGGCTCGCGGTCGCGAACTTCACGATCGCGTCGACCCCCCGCACGTTCGACCGCCAGGCGAACGAGTGGAAGGACGGCGAGGCCCTCTTCCTGCGCGCGAGCTGCTGGCGCGAGTTCGCCGAGCACGTCGCGGGATCGCTCACCAAGGGAACCCGGGTCATCGCTTCCGGGCGTCTCAAGCAGCGCTCCTACGAGACGAAGGAAGGCGAGAAGCGCACCAGCATCGAGCTCGAGATCGACGAGATCGGCCCGAGCCTGCGCTACGCCACCGCGTCCGTGACGCGCGCCCAGTCCAACCGCGGCGTCGGCGGCGGCGGCTCCTTCGGGGGCGGCGGCGCTAGCAGCCAGTCGGATGACGCGTGGGCGCCCAGCGCTCCCGCGCAGTCCTCGGGCGGCGGCGACGTCTGGAACACCCCGGGCACCAACTACGGCGACGAGACGCCCTTCTAAGGCCTGACGGCCGGCGACGGATGCCACGCGGCATCCGCTCGCACCCAGAATTCACACACGACAGGAAAGTTCAATGGCTGGAAAGAGCAGCGGCGACCGCCGCAAGCCTCGCGGCGGCAAGGGCGCGAAGAACGCCGCCCCCGCGAAGTCCGTCAAGGTCGGCGTCATCGACTACAAGGATGTCGCGACCCTTCGGAAGTTCATCTCGGAGCGCGGCAAGATCCGCGCCCGTCGCATCACCGGTGTCTCCGTGCAGGAGCAGCGCCTCATCGCCCGCGCCGTGAAGAACGCGCGCGAGATGGCGCTCCTGCCCTACTCGGGCTCCGGCCGCTAAGGAGCACGACAATGGCAAAGATCATCCTCACGCACGAGGTGTCGGGTCTCGGCACCGCCGGTGACGTGGTCGAGGTCAAGAACGGGTACGCCCGCAACTACCTCGTCCCCCAGGGTCTCGCGACGCCGTGGACCCGTGGCGGCCAGAAGCAGGTCGACCAGATCAAGGCCGCTCGCGCCGCGCGCGAGCTGCACTCCCTCGAGGACGCGCAGGCGCTCAAGGCCAAGCTCGAGGAGGGCAAGGTCAAGCTGACCGTCAAGGCCGGCCTCGGCGGCCGCCTGTTCGGTTCGGTCAAGACGGCGGATGTCGCGGCTGCGGTCGCCGACGCCGGCCTGGGCCAGATCGACAAGCGCAAGATCGAGATCCCCACGCCGATCAAGTCGGTCGGGGACCACGAGGCGACGGTGAAGCTGCGCGACGACGTGTCCGCGACGATCACCCTCCAGGTGGTCGCGGCCAAGTAGTCGCGAACTCTCACGCACGACGCGGCGGTGGGCGGAATGCCCCCGCCGCGTCGTCGTGCCGGGGGAAGGTCGGCCGCATTCGCCCCGACCGATGAGGCCGCGCGCTGGGCGATTCCTACACCCGCCGAGAACATGAGCGCAAGTCCGCATTTCGGGGACTATCCCCATCGTTGTGCACAGGTGCAACGCCCGCGTCGGTGAGTTCTGAAGAAACTTTTCCCCCACAGGTGTGGATTCCGGGAATCCCTGATCAGCTCAGAATTCAACCGGTGTCATTCACATGATTTCCACAGTTCTCCACAGGCTGATTGCACATGTTGGGCGGCGTTTCGCCCAGTCTCTCCACAAAGTTATCCACAGGCCGTGTTGTGCCCCCCGACCCCCTTGCCTAGGGTGAGTCAGCGTCAGCCGCCGAACCCCCGAGTCGACTTCCGGCCGGGTGTGTGGGCGGGTCCTGATAGTCCTTGGATGAGGGCGACGAGCGGGCGCCCGCATGAGCGAGCGAATCGGAGGAAGCAGTTGTCGATCGCGCATCTCGGGCTCGCCGAACCCCTCGACGACCCCGACGCCCGCCGGGGTGAGCGCACGCCCCCGCACGACCTGCTGGCCGAGCAGAGCACGCTCGGCGGCATGATGCTCTCGAAGGACGCGGTCGCCGACGTCATCGAGACGCTGCGGGGCATCGACTTCTACGTGCCGAAGCACGAGGTCGTCTTCAACGCCATCCTCTCGCTGTACTCGCACGGCGAGCCGACCGACGTCATCGCGGTCACCGACGAGCTCACCAAGACCGGTGAGCTGCATCGCGCCGGCGGCGTCGAGTACCTCCACACCCTCACGAGCCTCGTGCCGACGGCGGCCAATGCGGGGTACTACGCCGAGATCGTCGCCGAGCGCGCGCTGCTGCGCCGCCTGGTCGAAGCGGGCACTCGCATCGTGCAGATGGGCTACGCGGGCGAGGGCGAGGTGGTCGAGCTCGTCAACAACGCGCAGGCCGAGATCTACTCCGTCACCGGCTCGGTCGAGAGCGAAGACTACGTCCCCCTCACCGACGCGATCGGCACGGCGATCGACGAGATCGAGGCGGCCAAGCACACCGACGGCAAGATGACCGGCGTGCCGACCGGATTCGCCGACCTCGACGACCTCACGAACGGCTTCCACCCCGGCCAGATGATCATCGTCGCGGCGCGACCCGCCATGGGTAAGTCCACGCTCGCGCTCGACTTCGCGCGGTCCGCCGCCATTACGCACGACCTCCCGACGATCTTCTTCTCGCTCGAGATGGGCCGCAGCGAGATCGCGATGCGCCTGCTCTCGGCCGAGGCATCCGTGCCGCTGCAGAACATGCGCAAGGGCACCGTCGACACCCGCGACTGGACCACGATCGCGTCGACCCGCGGCCGCATCAACGACGCGCCGCTCTACATCGACGACTCCCCCAACATGACGCTCGTCGAGATCCGTGCGAAGTGCCGCCGGCTGAAGCAGCGCGTGGGCCTGAAGATGGTCGTCATCGACTACCTGCAGCTCATGACGAGCGGCAAGCGCGTCGAGAGCCGACAGCAGGAGGTGTCCGAGTTCTCGCGTGCGCTGAAGCTCCTCGCGAAGGAGCTCCAGGTGCCGGTGCTCGCGCTGTCGCAGCTGAACCGTGGTCCCGAGCAGCGCGCCGACAAGATGCCCGCGCTCTCCGACCTCCGCGAGTCGGGCTCGATCGAGCAGGATGCCGACATGGTGATCCTGCTGCACCGCGAGTCGGCCTACGAGCGCGACAGCCCGCGCGCCGGCGAGGCCGACCTGATCGTGGCGAAGCACCGCAACGGCCCGACCCGCACGGTCACGGTCGCCTTCCACGGGCACTTCTCGCGCTTCGCCGACATGGTGCAGGTCTAGCCCGCCGCCGGCGGCTCTTTCGCTGCGCGAAAGAACGGCCGGAGTTTCGCCGTCATCCCGCCGGAATCATGGAGTCGCGGCCATGCGGGGACATATGGTGATCCCTGCAGCAGTGCCGCCGTCCCCGTCGCCTCGACGCGAGCGGCCCGCCGCGACGAGGAGGAGAGCGAATGACGCGCATCGGCGTCGTCACCGAGCAGGGCTCGGAGACCAGGGTCGCCGCCACGCCGGCGACGGTGAAGCAGTTGATCGGGCTCGGTTACGAGGTGGCGGTCGAGGCTGGCGCGGGCGAGCGTTCCTCGTTCCCGGATGACGCGTACGTCGCCGCCGGCGCGTCGATCGTGCCGACTGCCGAGGCGATCACGAGCGACATCGTGCTCAAGGTCAACGCCCCGACGGACGACGAGATCGCGCAGCTCCGCCCCGGCACCACGCTGGTCAGCCTGCTCAGTCCGGCCCTGCGGCCCGACCTGCTCGAGGCGCTCTCGGCCCGCGGGGTCACCGCGATCGCGCTCGACGCGGTGCCGCGCATCTCGCGCGCGCAGTCGATGGACGTGCTGAGCTCGATGGCCAACATCGCCGGGTACCGGGCGGTCGTCGAGGCCGCGCACGAGTTCGGGCGCTTCTTCACGGGGCAGGTGACGGCCGCCGGCAAGGTGCCGCCGGCGAAGGTCCTCGTGGCCGGCGCCGGAGTCGCGGGCCTCGCGGCCATCGGCGCGGCCTCCAGCCTCGGCGCGATCGTGCGGGCGACCGACCCGCGCCCGGAGGTCGCCGACCAGGTGAAGTCGATCGGCGGCGAGTACCTGAAGGTCGAGGTCGACGAGGTCATGCAGTCGACCGACGGCTACGCGAAGGCGACGAGCGAGGCGTACGACCGGCGCGCGGCCGAGATCTACTCCGAGCAGGCCGCCGACGTCGACATCATCATCACGACGGCGCTGATCCCGGGCCGACCTGCTCCCAGGCTGATCACGGCGGCGGATGTCGCGAGCATGAAGCCCGGCAGCGTCATCGTCGACATGGCAGCCGGCATGGGCGGCAACGTCGAGGGCTCCGTCGCCGGTGAGCGGGTGGTGACCCCGAACGGCGTGGTGATCCTCGGCTACACCGACCTCGCGTCGCGCCTGCCCACGCAGGCGTCGCAGCTGTACGCGACGAACCTCGTGAACCTCGTGAAGCTGCTGACGCCGGGCAAGGACGGGCAGCTCGTGATCGACTTCGACGACATCGTCCAGCGCTCGGTGACGGTCGTGCGCGACGGTGAGACGACGTGGCCGCCCCCGCCCGTGCAGGTGTCGGCGGCTCCGGCGGCGGGGTCGGCGACGAAGGCGGATGCCGCGGCATCCGCTGCCGAACCGAAGCCCAAGCGGCAGCTCACCCCCGCGGGCCGGGCGGGGCTGATCGCCCTCGGCATCGCCGGGCTCTTCCTGCTCAACGCGTTCGCGCCGCAGCCGCTGCCGCAGCACATCACGGTGTTCGTGCTGGCGGTCGTCGCGGGCTTCTACGTGATCAGCAAGGTCGCGCACGCGCTGCACACCCCGCTCATGAGCGTGACCAACGCGATCTCGGGCATCATCATCGTCGGCGCCATCGTGCAGGTCACGAGCGAGGTCCCGGCGGTGCAGGTGCTCGCGTCGATCGCGATCCTCATCGCCAGCATCAACGTCTTCGGCGGGTTCGCGGTGACCCGGCGAATGCTCTCCATGTTCGCCAAGGGCGACCGGGTGAGCAGCTGACCGCGGACCGACGACGACGTCATCGAGGAGCCCCCTGTGCCTGAGACCCTGACCCCCGAATCCATCGCCGGTGCCGCGTACATCGTCGCGGCGCTGCTGTTCATCCTGAGCCTCGCCGGCCTGAGCCGGCATGAGACCGCCCGAGCCGGTGTCGGCTACGGCATCGCCGGCATGGCCATCGCGCTGACCGCGACCATCTGGGTGACCGTGCAGGACGCCTGGGGCGAACCCGGCAGCCTGCTCGGCCTCGTCCTGCTCGTCGTCACCGTGCTGATCGGCGGATCGATCGGCCTCTGGCGAGCCCGCATCGTCGAGATGACGGGCATGCCCGAGCTGATCGCGCTGCTGCACAGCTTCGTCGGCCTCGCGGCCGTGATCGTCGGCTGGAACGGGCACCTCGACCCGCCCGCGCTCGAGGGGGCGCTCGCCGACATCCATCACGCCGAGGTGTTCATCGGCATCTTCATCGGCGGCGTGACCTTCACCGGCTCGATCGTGGCGTTCCTGAAGCTCTCCGCGCGCATGAAGTCGGCGCCGCTCGTGCTGCCGGGCAAGAACGTGATGAACCTCGGCGCGCTCGTCGTGTTCGTCGCGCTCACCGTCTGGTACGTCATGGACTCGCAGCTGTGGCTGCTCGTCGTGGTGACGGCGCTCGCGTTCGCGCTCGGCTGGCACCTCGTCGCCTCGATCGGCGGCGGCGACATGCCGGTGGTCATCTCGATGCTGAACAGCTACTCGGGCTGGGCGGCGGCCGCGGCGGGCTTCCTCCTCAACAACGACCTGCTCATCGTGACCGGCGCCCTCGTGGGCTCGTCGGGTGCCTACCTGTCGTACATCATGTGCAAGGCCATGAACCGGTCGTTCATCTCGGTGATCGCGGGCGGGTTCGGCATCGAGGCGCCCGCCAAGGGCGACACCGACCTCGGCGAGTACCGAGAGATCCAGGCGACGGATGCCGCAGAGCTGCTGAAGTCGGCCGAACGGGTCGTCATCACGCCGGGCTACGGGATGGCCGTGGCGCAGGCCCAGTACCCGGTCGCCGACCTCACCCACAAGCTGCGCGAGCGCGGCGTCGACGTGCGGTTCGGCATCCATCCGGTCGCCGGTCGCCTGCCCGGCCACATGAACGTGCTGCTCGCGGAGGCGAAGGTGCCGTACGACATCGTGGAGGAGATGGACGAGATCAACGACGACCTCGCCACGACGTCCGTCGTGCTCGTCATCGGCGCGAACGACACCGTGAACCCCGCCGCGGCGGAGGACCCGGGAAGCCCCATCGCGGGGATGCCCGTACTGCGGGTCTGGGAGGCGGAGAACGTCATCGTGTTCAAGCGGTCGATGGCATCGGGCTACGCCGGCGTGCCGAACCCGCTGTTCTACCGCGAGAACGCGCAGATGCTCTTCGGCGATGCGAAGGACCGCGTGGAGGACATCCTCAAGGCGCTCTGAGCCGCGCGTGCCCGCGCCGGACGTGAAGTCGGCGCCCAGAGAACGCGGCATAGGATTGTACGGTTCCCCAGTCGAAAGAGGTGGCCGTGGCCGTTGCCCGCGAAACCGCACCGGAACGCGCCGCCGCCTGGCTCGTGCCGGTCGTGCGCGGTGCGCTCGCACTGGTGCCCGCCGCGGTGATCACGTTCTCCCAGGACCACTCCCCCGCCCTCGGGCTCACGGTGTTCGGCGCCTGGGCCGTCGTCGCGGGCGTCGTCGCCGGAGCGCTCGCCGCCCGACTCGTGGCCAACCGCACCGCGCGGTGGGCGGCGGTCGGGAACGGCATCATCACGGCCGCCGCCGGGCTCATCGCCCTCGCGCTGCGCGACACCGCATCGAACGGTGTCGGCGCGTTCACCTTCACCGTGGCGGTGTGGGCGGCGCTGACCGGCATCATCGAGCTCCTCGCCGGACTCCGCCTGCGCGGCCGGTCGACGTCGGCGCGCGACTGGATCGCCGCGGGAGCGCTGACCGCGCTGCTCGCCCTCGTGTTCGTCCTCCTCCCGCTCGATCCCGTCACGGCGGTGGGCCTCCTCGGGGCCTACCTCGTCGTGCTCGGCGTGCTGCTGCTGATCGGCGGGTTCTCGATGAAGTGGGCCGCTGCCGAGCCGGTCGAGGCCGGCGGCGCGGCATCCGGAACGGAGCCCTCGTGACCAACCGCCCAGGCGACGAGCACCGGCCCAGCCGGCGCGACGTGCTGCGCCCCGCCGAGTACGTCGGCGGCGCGGCGATCGCGGCCGTCTTCACGGCCGTCATCGTGTTCTTCGGCACGCGCGACTGGAACCTGACGCTCATCACCGCGGGCGGCGTCTTCATCATCGTGCTGATGGCGCTCGCCCTGCTCTCGATGGCGGTCAAGCCCAACCCGGGCGACCACGGCGACGGCACGGGCGGCGACCCGGCGCGCCGCGACCCGTCGGACGAGCCGCGGCACTGAGGGTTCTCGGTCCGCTCCTTCGGCGCTACTCCGCCGCCGCTGCGCCGAGGCGGTCCACGAGCTCGTCGGCGAGACCCACGTAGGTCGCGGGGGTCAGCGCGAGGAGGCGCTGCTTCGCGGCATCCGTGATCTCGAGGCCCTGCACGAACTCGGCCAGCTCGGCCGCTCCGATGCGCTTGCCGCGGGTCAGTTCCTTCAGCAGCGCGTACGGGTCGGCGATCGTCGAGTCGCCGGCGGCGACCTCGGCACGGATGACGGTCTGGATCGCCTCGCCGAGCACCTCCCAGTTGGCGTCGAGATCGGCGAGGAGCAGGTCGCGATCGAGGTCGATCTCGCCGAGGCCGCGCAGGATGTTGTCGAGCGCGAGCACCGAGTGACCGAAGCCGACCCCGATGTTGCGCTGCGAGCTCGAGTCGGTGAGGTCGCGCTGCAGCCGGCTCGTGACGAGCGTCGCCGCGAGGGAGTCGAGGACCGCGGACGAGAGCTCGAGGTTCGCCTCGGCGTTCTCGAAGCGGATCGGGTTGACCTTGTGGGGCATGGTCGACGATCCGGTCGCGCCCGCGGCCGGGATCTGCCGGAAGTAGCCGAGCGAGATGTAGGTCCAGATGTCGGTCGCGAGGTTGTGCAGCACCCGGTTCGCGTGTGCGATGCGACCGTAGAGCTCGGCCTGCCAGTCGTGCGACTCGATCTGGGTGGTCAGCGGGTTCCAGGTGAGGCCGAGCGCCTCGACGAACTCGCGCGACACGGTCGGCCAGTCGACGTCGGGCGCCGCGACGACGTGGGCGGAGAAGGTGCCGGTCGCGCCGGAGAACTTGCCCAGGTACTCGGTCGCCTCGATCTGGCGGAGGATGCGCTCGAGGCGGTGCGCGAAGACCGCGAGCTCCTTGCCCATGGTCGTCGGCGTCGCCGGCTGCCCGTGCGTGCGCGACAGCATCGCTGCGTCGCGGTGCTCGTGGGCGAGCCCGATGAGCTTGGCGATGACGGCCCGGTACTTCGGCAGCCACACCTGGGCCACCGCATCGCGAACCGTGAGCGCGTAGGACAGGTTGTTGATGTCCTCGCTCGTGCACGCGAAGTGGGTCAGCTCGGCGAGGTGCGACAGGCCGAGCTCCTCGAGCCGGCCCCGCACGTAGTACTCGACGGCCTTCACGTCGTGGCGGGTGGTCGCCTCGAACCGCGCCAGCTCGTCGATGTCGGCCTGCGCGAAGTCGGTCACGATCGCGCGGAGGGCCTGCTTCTCGGCATCCGTCAACGGCGACGTACCGAAGAACCCGCGGTCGGTCTGCGCGATCAGCCACTCGACCTCGACGTGCACGCGTGCGCGATTGAGTCCCGCCTCGGAGAGGTGCTCCCCGAGGTCGCCGACCGCGGCACGGTACCGGCCGTCGAGGGGGCTGAGCGGCTGAGGAGGCAGCGAGGTCATCGGTTTCCTTGTCTGAGTGCGGGGGCGAGTTGCCGGAACAGCGCCGACGTCGACCGCTCTATCATCCCAAGAACCCGATCGAAGGTCGCATCGTCGCTGTAGTACGGGTCCGGGACGTCCTGGAGCGGCGACAGCTCCGGATCGAACTCGAGCAGCAGCCGCACCTTGTGCTCGTCGGGCAGGTTGCGGGCCCAGTTCCGCAGCACCCGCGACTGCCCGCGGTCGAAGGCGACGACGAGATCGAGCCGTGCGAAGTCGGCGGGATCGAACTGCCTCGCGCGGTGGCGGCTCGCGTCGTACCCGGCGCGTTCGAGTGCCGCGAGCGTGCGGTGGTCGGCGCGTTCGCCGACGTGCCAGTCCCCGGTCGCGGCCGACTCGATGGCGATCCGCTCACCGAGGCCCGCGCGGTCGGCGAGGGAGCGCAGCACCACCTCGGCCATCGGCGACCGGCAGATGTTGCCGGTGCACACGAACGAGACGCGGAAGCGCTGCGCGGAGTCCGCGACGGGATCCGCTGGCGTCATGCCCCTATTGTGGACGAGCTCGCGCGGTTCGCACAGGGCCGGAAGGCTCGCTCGCCCGCGGTGCCGTGGGGGCGCGCGGGCGCGACCCGTCCTCCACACGCGGCGCTGCGGACCGGCCCGCGCACCGACGCGGCCGATCTCGCCCCGGAGGCGGCCGCCGAACCGAGACTCGACGGGTGACCGCACTCATCGACGCCACGGCGGCAGCGCACGCCGCCGCCCTCACGACGCGCAGAGCCGAGGCGCTCGAGCGCGAGCTGTACGCGCTGCGGGTCCTCCGCGCCGAGATCCAGCAGCTCCGACCCGGGCTGCTGCTCGATCGACTCGACGGATGGCACGCCGGCGCAGCCGATCACTACGCCGAGCGCGTGCGCGACATCCGCCTCGCCCTCGCGGGTGCCGAGCACGTGATGCACGATGCCGAGCACGCCCTCGCCGCCGGCGTCGATGCGCTGCGCCGGAGGGGCGCCGCGTCGTGAGCGACCTCACCATCCGCGGCGGAGGTGCGGTGTCGGTCGAGACGGAGGCGCTGACGGCCGAGGCGGTCCGCCTGGGTGTGGTGGGTCGCATCCTCGAGGGGTGGGCGTCCAGGGCCGGCGGGATCCAGGACCGCCTGGCGGAGATCGCCTGGGGCGACGCCGACCCGGGTCCGCAGATCGCCGTCCGCGAGCTCGACACCGCACTGGCCGGTTTCCGCACGGCGGCCGCCGACACCGCATCGTTGTCCTCCTCGCTCCACTGGAGCGCGGCGGGCTACGGCGCCGCGGAGTGGCTGGCCACGTTCGGGGGCGACCTCGGGGCGCGCATCACGTCGGGGATGCTCGGCATGGCCGCGCCGGGACTGCTCCTGAGCGGGGCCTCGGCTGCGGTGCTCCTCGCTCCGGGCTTCGCGTTCGGCGCCGTCATCGCAGGGCCCGAGGGCGTCGCGGCAGTGAGCGCGCTCGTCGAGCAGCGGGGGCTCCCGGTCCTCTCCGATCCCGCGTTCGTGTCGATCGTGCGCGCCGCCGGCGGCACGCTCGACGAGTTCATCGCCGGCCTGTTCCGGTCGGGTGGGCTGTTCGGCGTCGGAGCGGCGCTCGGCGCCCCGGAGAACGCGGCGTTGCTGCTGGCGGCGGCATCGGCGGTCGGGCTCGTCACCGGGGCTCGGGCACTGCGGGAGACGGAGGTCCGGATCGACCGATGGTCCGCGACACCGGCTTCGACGGTGTCGCCGCTCGGCCCGTCGCGTTCCGGCCCGCCCGTCGGCTTCGCCGACCTGGCCGAGCGCGTCCCCTCAGGACCGCCCGGCGCTCCCCAGATCCGCATCGAACGGTACGAGGCGGCGGACGGACCCCGGTGGATCGTGTACTCGAGCGGGACCGTCGACTTCGGCGCGGTCCCGCAGCACGAGCCCTACGACGCGACCTCGAACCTCCACATGGTGGCGGATGCCTCGGCGCCCGCCGGCGCCGTCGGGCTGCCCGCGCAGTCGGCGGCCGGCGAACGCGCAGTGCGTGCGGCGATGGAGGCGGCCGGGGTGGCGCCCGGTGATCCGGTGCTGCTCGCCGGCCACTCCGCCGGCGGCACCATCGCGGCCAACCTCGCGGCGGATCCAGAGCTGAACGTGGTGGGCGCCGTGAGCCTCGGCGGACCGGTGGCACAGGTGGCGAGCGGGTCGACGCCCCTGGTGTCGGTCGAGCACGCGGAGGACCTCGTCCCGGCGACGGCGGGGCACGGCGTCACGGCCGACGGTCGGCTGGCGGTCGAGCGCAGCCTCGGGCGGCTCGAGCCGACCCTCGCCCATCCCCTCCCGGCGCACAGCCTGACGGCCTACCGCGAGACGGCGGGGTTGCTCGACGACTCCGACGACGCGCGGCTGGCCGAGTTCCGAAGGCTCCTCGAGGCGCACACGGGTGGCGCGTCCGCCGTGACGACCGAGTGGCACGCCGAACGCGTGAGCCCACCGGGGCCCGAACCGGGATCGGGGTCGGGGTGCCGGTAGCGCCCCGGGGAGCCTCGCCGGGACGTGGTCGGTCGCGCGGCCGTCAGTCGCGCGGACGCACGACCAGCCCGATGAGCCAGCTGATGAGTCCGAGCACGAGGGCACCGAGCACGCCCCACCAGAACCCGTCGACCTCGAGGCCGAAGCCCATGAGGTCGCTAAGCCAGTTCACGATCAGCAGCAGCAGCCCGTTGACGATGAACGAGATCAGGCCGAGCGTGAGCACGTACAGCGGGAAGGCGACGATGCGGATCAGAGTGCCGATCGTGGCGTTGACGATGCCGAAGATCAGCGCGACGAGCAGGTACGTGACCACGGTCGCGATGTCGGTGTCCTCGTATGGAACGACGCGCACGCCCGAGACGATGAGCGTCGTGAGCCACAGGGCGAACGCCGAAACGATGACCTTCACGAAGAAGCGCATGCCTCCACTATGTCAGCGGACGCCGCGCGACCGAAGAGGTACGGTGGAATCCGTGACCGCACCGGAGCCCACGACCACGCACGTGCGCCTGCGACCCGAGATCGCCGCGCTTCCGCCGTACCGACAGGGCCGACCGGCGCCCGAGAACGGCTTCAAGCTCTCGAGCAACGAGAACCCGTGGGGCCCGGTGCCCGAGGTCGAGCGGGCCATCGCGGCCGCCGCGGCCGAGGTCAACCGGTACCCGGATGCCACGGCGCTGAGCCTCCGCGAGCGCCTCGCCGAGCGCTGGGCGGTCTCCCCCGACGAGGTCCTGGTCGGCGCGGGCTCCGTGTCGCTACTCGCCCAGTTCGTGCTGGCCGCGGCGCAGCCCGGCGACGAGGTCATCTACTCGTGGCGCTCGTTCGAGGCGTACCCCGGGCTCGTCACGGTCGCCGGTGCCACGAGCGTGCAGGTGCCCAACCGCCCCGACCACGGACACGACCTCGACGCGATGGCCGATGCCGTCACCGAGCGCACGCGGGTGGTCATCGTCTGCTCCCCCAACAACCCGACCGGCGTCGCCGTCACGCGCGAGGAGTTCGCGCGGTTCATGGAGCGCGTGCCCGCCGACCGCCTCGTCATCCTCGACGAGGCGTATGCCGAGTTCGTGCGCGACGACGCGGCGGTCGACGGCAGCGAGCTCACGGGGCGCCACCCCAACCTCGTGGTGCTCCGGACCTTCTCGAAGGCCTACGGCCTGGCCGGGGTCCGCGTCGGCTACGCGATCGGACCGGTGCCCATCCTCGACGCGGCACGCGCGACGGCCATCCCGCTCGGCGTCACGGCGGTCGCCACGGCCGGCGCGATCGCCGCCATCCAGCCCGAGGCCGAGGCCGAACTGCTGCGCCGCGTCGACGTCCTGGCGCGCCGTCGCGATGCGCTCCGCGCCGACCTGATCGCGCAGGGGTGGCCGATCCCGGAGGCGCAGGGCAACTTCGTCTGGCTGCCGACGGGCGACCGGACGGCCGAGGTCGCCGAGCGCCTCTTCGAGTCGGGAATCGTGGCGCGGGCCTTCCCGGGCGACGGCATCCGCGTTTCCGTCGGCGAGGAGGAGTCTGTGGACCTGCTCCTAAGGGTTCTCGGGGAGCTTGTCGGTCCTTCACAAGAAGGGCCCTCCACCTAGCGGGTACCGTGGAACGGTGGCAGCCCCCTCACGCGAGTTCACCGCCCCGACCCTCCAGCTCCTCACGCACGAGGGCGAGCTGCGGCCGTCGGCCGAGGCCGAGCCGTACCTCCCCATCATCGAGGCGCTGCCGGATGCCGCGCTCGAGCAGTTCTACCGCGACATGGCGATCTCCCGGCGCATCGACGTCATGGGCGCCAACCTCCAGCGGCAGGGCCAGCTCGCCCTGTGGGTCCCGAGCCACGGCCAGGAGGCCGCCCAGGTCGGGTCCGCCCGTGCCGCCCGGCCGCAGGACCACATTTTCCCGTCGTACCGCGAGCACGTCGTCGGCATGATCCGCGGCCTCGACCCGGTCGACATCGTCAAGCTGCTGCGCGGCGTGACCCTCGGCGGGTGGAACCCCGCCGAGAACGGCAACTTCCACCTGTACACGCTCGTGCTCGCGTCGCAGACGCTGCACGCGACCGGCTACGCGATGGGCCTGCAGTTCGATCGCGCGACCGCCACCGGCGATCCCGAGACGGATGCCGCGGTGCTCGTGTACTACGGCGACGGCTCCACCTCGCAGGGTGACGCCAGCGAGGCCCTCGTCTTCGCGAGCAGCTACCAGACGCCGCAGGTGTTCTTCGTGCAGAACAACCAGTGGGCGATCTCGGTCCCGGTGTCGCGCCAGTCGCGCAGCCCGCTGTCGCTCCGCGGCGGCGGCTTCGGCATGCCCGGCATCCGCATCGACGGCAACGACGTGCTCGCGAGCTACGCGGTGACCCGGCAGGCGCTCGAGGAGGCGCGCTCGGGCGTCGGTCCGAGCCTCATCGAGGCCGTGACCTACCGCATGGGCGCGCACACCACCGCCGACGACCCGACGAAGTACCGCACCGACGACGAGGTCGAGTACTGGACGGAGCGCGACCCCATCACGCGGTACCGCACATGGCTCGAGGCCCGCGGTGCGTCATCCGCCTTCTTCGACGAGGTCGACGCCGAGGCGGCGGACGTCGCGGGCGACCTGCGTCGCCGCGCGCTCGACGCCACCGCTCCCCCGCGGTCGGCGATCTTCGAGCACGTGTACAGCGACCCGCACCCCGTGGTCGAGGCCCAGGCCGCGTGGCTCGAGGCGTACGAGAACTCGTTCGAGGGAGAAGGCCAGTGAGCGTCGAGACCGTGTCCACGTCGGCCGAGACCGAGACCACGGGCGCAGCGGATGCCGCGGCGCCGGCGCTGCGCGGCGTCCACACGCTGTCGATGGCGAAGGCCATCACCGCGGGGCTGCGCGAGGCCATGCGCAACGACCCGAAGGTCCTCCTCATGGGCGAGGACATCGGCCGCCTGGGCGGCGTCTTCCGCGTGACCGAGGGCCTGCTCGACGAGTTCGGCGACCAGCGCGTGCTCGACACCCCGCTCGCGGAGTCCGGCATCGTGGGCTCCGCGATCGGGCTCGCGATGCGCGGATACCGGCCCGTGGTCGAGATCCAGTTCGACGGCTTCATCTTCCCGGCGTTCGACCAGATCACCTCGCAGCTCAGCCGGCTGACCCTGCGTCACGACGGCACGCTGTCGATGCCCGTGGTCATCCGGGTGCCCTACGGCGGCCACATCGGCTCGATCGAGCACCACCAGGAGAGCCCCGAGGCGTATTTCGCCCACACGCCGGGCCTCCGCGTCGTCGCGCCCTCCTCGCCGCACGACGCCTACTGGATGATCCAGGAGGCGATCGCGTCGAACGACCCGGTGCTGTTCTTCGAGCCGAAGAGCCGCTACTGGGGCAAGGGCCCGGTCGACCACGACCACTCCGGCCTCCCGCTGCACTCGAGCCGCGTCATCCGCAAGGGCGACGACGTCACGGTGGTGGGCCACGGCGCGATGGTCGCGACGCTCCTGCAGGCCGCCGACATCGCCGCCGAGGAGGGCCGCAGCCTCGAGGTCGTCGACCTCCGCTCCCTCTCCCCCATCGACTACGGGCCCATCCTCGATTCCGTGCAGCGCACGGGCCGACTCGTGGTCGCGCAGGAGGCGTACGGGTTCGTGAGCGTCGGATCCGAGATCGCCGCGACCGTCGCCGAGCGCGCCTTCTACTCGCTGGAGGCGCCGGTGCTGCGCGTGTCGAGCTTCGACACGCCATTCCCGCCCGCCGCGCTCGAGACCGAGTACCTCCCGAGCGCCGACCGCGTGCTCGAGGCCGTCGACCGCTCGATGGCGTACTGACCGCACCCGACGCATCACCCCGAGGAGCACCATGAGTGAGATCCGGTTCCCGCTTCCCGACGTGGGCGAGGGCCTCACCGAGGCCGAGATCGTCCAGTGGCGCGTCGCGCCCGGGGACCGCATCGCCCTCGACCAGGTCTTCGTCGAGATCGAGACCGCGAAGTCGCTCGTCGAGCTGCCCAGCGCCTACGAGGGCACCGTGGCGGAGCTGCTGGTCGAGGAGGGCCGCACCGTCGACGTGGGCACGCCGATCCTGGTCATCCGAACGGATGCCGCCAACGGCATGTCTTCTGCTCCGGCCGCTCCCGCCTCATCGGGGACGGCGGCTGCGGCTCCGTCCGAGGCGGCCGCGCCGCCTGCCCCGCCCGCGGCAGCGGCCGAGGAGGCCGGCGGGGCGGTCCTCGTCGGCCACGGCAGCACCGGTCCGACGAACAGCCGGCGGCGGCGGCATCCGTCACCCGGCGGGGCGCACGAGCACCTCGCACCGCCCGCGCCGGCACCGGCCGAGCCGGCGCCCGCGCGGCTGCCGGCCTCGGCGATCGCCGCCGAACCGCCCGTCGCGACGGCGCCGTCGCGCCCGGCGGAGCGTTACGACGCGGGCGTCCCCGTCATCGCGAAGCCGCCGATCCGCAAGCTCGCGAAGGATCTCGGCGTCGACCTGTCGCGCGTCACGCCGACGGGACCGATCGGCGACATCACCCGCGACGACGTGATCCGCGACGCGCAGCAGGCGAGCGTGTTCCGCAACATCCAGACGCCCGAGGCGCCGACCGATCGCGAGACCCGCATTCCCGTGAAGGGCGTGCGCAAGGCGATCGCGCAGACGATGGTCCAGAGTGCATACTCCGCGCCGCATGTGTCGGTGTTCGTCGACGTGGACGCCACGCGCACCATGGAGTTCGTCAAGCGACTGAAGGCGTCGCCGGACTTCGCCGGCGTCAAGGTCTCGCCGCTGCTGATCATGGCGAAGGCGATGATCTGGGCCGCTCGCCGGAACCCCACCGTGAACGCGCAGTGGACGGACGACGAGATCATCGTCAAGCACTACGTGAACCTCGGCGTGGCCGCGGCGACCCCCCGGGGGCTCATCGTGCCGAACGTCAAGGAGGCGCAGGCCATGTCGATGGTCGAGCTCGCGGCAGCGCTCGAGCAGTTGACGCTCACGGCGCGCGAGGGCAAGACGCAGCCCGCCGAGATGCAGGGCGGCACGATCACCATCACGAACATCGGCGTCTTCGGCATGGACACCGGTACGCCGATCCTCAACACGGGCGAGGTGGCGATCGTCGCCCTCGGGACGATCAAGCAGAAGCCGTGGGTCGTGGACGGCGAGGTGCGGCCGCGCTACGTGACGACGATCGGGGGGTCGTTCGACCACCGCGTGGTCGACGGGGACGTGGCGAGCCGGTTCCTGGCGGACGTGGCGTCGATCATCGAGGAGCCGGCGCTCCTGCTCGAGTGAGCCCGGGCTAGAGCCGCAGCTCGTACACCACCGAGTCGTCGCTGCGGGCGACCTCGGCGAGGCCGGCGTGCTCGAGCACCCGGCGGGCGGGCAGGTTGGCGATCTCGCACTCGGCGCGGACGATCGCCGCGCCGGTCGAACGGATGAGGGCGACCGCCTCGGCGACGACGTCGCGGGAGAGTCCCTCGCCGCGCACGGCAGGCACCAGGCCGAAGCCGAACTCGACCGCACCGCGGTCGTCCGGCGGCCCGAACAGGTTGACCCCGCCGATCGCGGCACCGTCCTCCGCTCCCCCGTCGGCGCGCCGCACGAGGTAGGGGCCGAACGGCGCGGGGTCGCCGTTGCGCTGCACGGCGCGCACGTACTCGGCGAGCAGCTCGGGCTCGTCGGTGAACGAGTAGCCGCCCTCCCAGCCGTCGAGCGGGTCGACATCGCCGGCGAGGAGGCGCTCGGCATCGGAGACGGTGAACGGGTGCAGGGTGATTCGGGCCGTGGCGATTTCCACGGCTGACACTCTGGCATGCACCGACGACCTTCGGGTAGGCCGTCCACAACCCGGCGTCATGATCGCGCATCCGGTCTCGGTGGCCTCTTGGTTGTGACAATCATTATCAATAAGCTATCCTCGAGGCATGCCCACCGCACCGAATCGTCGTGTCCGCCTGCTCGCGCCCGCCCTCGCCGCGGCATCCGTGACGCTGCTGGCCGGATGCGCCACCGGCGCCGGCGCGTCGAGCGACGGCACGCCGACCGTCGTCGCGACGACCACCCAGGTGGCCGACTTCGCGCGCGAGGTCGGGGGAGGGGCCGTCGAGGTCACGCCGCTGCTCGGTGCGGGCCAGAGCGCGCACTCCTTCGACCCGTCGGCCGCGCAGCTGCTCGCACTCGGCGAGGCGGACGCCCTCGTGGTCAACGGCGCCGGGCTCGAGAGCTGGCTCGATGACGCGATCGCGGCGTCGGGCTTCGACGGCACCCTGATCGACGCGAGCACCGGCATCGAGCTGGCCGCGACCGACGAGCACGCCGAGGACGACCACGCCGACGACGCCCATGCCGACGACGAGCACGCCGATGAGGCCCATGCCGAGGACGAGCACGCCGACGAGGCCCACGCCGACGACGAACACGCCGAGGACGACCACGGCCACGACCATGGCGAGGGCAACCCGCACATCTGGACCGACCCCGAGCTCGCCGCGACGATGGTCGAGAACATCGCCGATGGCCTCGCCGAGCTCGACGGCGTCGACGCCGACGTGGTGCGCGATGGCGAGGCGGAGTACCTCGACCGGCTCGAGGCGCTCGACGCCTGGATCGAGGAGAACGTCGAGCAGGTGCCCGTCGAGCAGCGGCTGCTCGTGACGAACCACGACGCCTTCACCTACTTCCTCGACGCGTACGACGTGACGTTCGTGGGCAGCGTCATCCCGAGCTTCGATGACAACGCCGAGCCGAGCGCGGCCGAGATCGACGCCCTCGTCGAGCGCATCCGCGAGACCGGAGTCCAGGCCGTGTTCTCCGAGGCGTCCATCTCGCCGAAGGCGGCGGAGACGATCGCGTCCGAGGCGGGAGTGACGGTCTACTCCGGCGACGACGCGCTCTACGGCGATTCGCTCGGCCAGCCGGGCAGCGAGGGCGAGACCTACCTGGGCAGCCAGATCCACAACGCGCGGCTGATCCTCGAGTCGTGGGGCGTCGAGCCTTCCGCGCTGCCCGACGTCCTGCGAGGATGACCGCATGAGCGAACCCGGTCCACCACCCGTGCTCTCCCTGACGGGCGCCGCCTTCCGGTACCCGGGAGGCGCCGGGGTGGCCGGTCTGCGGTTCAGCGTGCGGCCGGGCGAGGCCGTCGCCGTGATCGGCCCGAACGGGGCCGGCAAGTCCACGCTGCTGCGCGGCATCCTCGGTCTCGTGCCCCTCGTCGAGGGCGAGCTGCGCTTCGGCGACCGAACGGATGCCGCTGACGGCATGATCGGCTTCCTTCCCCAGTCCGCCGAGGTCGATCCCGACTTCCCGATCAGCCTCGCGCAGGTGGTCATGCAGGGCCGGTACCGGCGCCTCGGACTGCTGCGCTGGCCCGGACGACACGACCGGGAGGTCGTCCGAAGCGTGCTCGAGACGGTCGGCCTCGCCGAGCTGGCGAACCGCCGGTTCGGCGAGCTGTCGGGCGGTCAGCGGCAGCGCGGCCTGCTCGCCCGGGCGCTCGCCTCCGAGCCGCGACTGCTCCTGCTCGACGAACCGTTCAACGGGCTCGACCAGCCCAACCGCGAGGCGCTCATCGACACGCTCACGACGCTCAAGGCCGGGGGAGTGGCCGTGATCGTCTCGACGCACGACCTCGAACTGGCGCGCACCGTCTGCGACACCGCGCTCCTCGTCAACGGCGAGCAGGTGGGCTGCGGACGGGTCGACGAGGTGCTCACCCTCGAGAACGTGCAGCAGTGCTTCGACGGCGTGGAGGTCGAGATCGACGAGCACACGCTCGTCGTCCCCGGGCACGAGGGGCATTGATGCCGGTTCGGGAATGCACGCGGGGGAGTGGTCCGCGGTGACCGTCGGCGATGCGCTCTTCGGGGCCTTCGCGCTGCCTTTCATGGGGCGGGCGCTCCTCGTGCTGCTCGTGCTCGCGGTCGTGGCGGGCGTGGTCGGCGTGCTCGTCAACCTGCGCGGCCTCGAGTTCGTCAGCGACGGGCTCACGCACGCGGTCTTCCCCGGCCTCGCGATCGGTCTCGCCGTCGCCGGAACGGCCGGCCTGGTCCCGGGCGCGGCGATCGCCGCACTGGCCGGCGCGATCGCCCTCACGATGCTCATGCGGGCCGGCATCGCCTCGGATGCCGCGGTCGCCGTGGTCCTCACGGCGACCTTCAGCGTCGGCGTCATCGTGGTGTCGCGCGGCAGCGACTACGCCTCGGCGCTCGAGGAGCTGCTCTTCGGCCGGGTGCTGACGATCGCGCCCGCCGACGTGCTCCCGCTCATCGTGGTGTCGCTCACCGCCGCGGCGATGGTCGGCGTGACGCTCAAGCAGCAGCTGTTCCGCGCGTTCGACCCGGCGGCGAGCCGCGCGGCCGGCGACCGCGGCCTGGCGCTCGACCTCGTCCTGAACGCCGCGATCGCGCTGGTCGTCGTCGCGGGCGCGAGCACCGTCGGCGCCCTGCTCGTGCTCGCCCTGCTCATCGTGCCGGGCGCGGCGGCCCGGCTCGTCACGCGCCGGCTGTGGTGGCTGTTCCCGGCCGCCGCGGCCGTCGGTGCGGTGAGCGCCTGGCTCGGCCTGGCGGCCGGTTTCGCCATCTCGGTCGGCGCGGGCGTCGACCTCCCCGCGGGGAGCACCGTGGTCGCCGTCTTCGTCGCGGTGTACGCCGTCGTCCTCGCGCTGCGCCTGCTGGCCGATCGGGCGTCGCGGCCGAGGGCCGCCCGCAACCGGGTGGCGTGGGCCGCGGGGGAGCGGTGATGGGGTACTTCGAACGCGCCATGCTCGCCGCCGTCGTCATCGGCGCCGGCGCCGGATTCGTCGGCGCCCTGGTGGTGCTGCGCCGTCGCACGTTCTTCGCCCAGGCGCTCACCCACGCGACCTACCCGGGTGCGGTGCTCGCCGCCGCGCTCGGCGTGAGCGTCCCGTTGGGTGCGGCCGTGGCATCCGTCGCCATCGTCGGGGTCATGACCGCGATCGCGCGCGTGCGGCACCAGGGCGCACAGGTCGCCGCGGGCATCGTGCTCACCGGCGGGTTCGCGCTCGGCGCCCTGCTGCAGTCGATCATCCCGGGGCTGCCGGTGCAGCCCGAGTCGCTGCTCGTCGGGTCGATCCTCACGGTGAGCGACGCCGACATCGTCCTGGCGACGGTCGTGCTCGTGGCATCCGTCGCGGTCGTCGCCGCCTTCGGGACACGGATCGTGTTCTCGACCTTCGACCCGGCCGGATACCGGGCCGCGGGCTTTCGCGAGTGGCCCGTCGAGCTGCTCGTGCTCGGGCTCACCGCGGCATCCGTGGTCAGTTCGCTGCCCGCCGTCGGCGCCATCCTCGCCATCGCGCTGCTCGCCGCGCCCGCCGCGGCCGCGCGGCTCGTCATGCCCACCTTCCGGGGCGTGCTCGTCGTCGCCCCGGTGATCGGCGCCGCGTCGGGCGTGATCGGCGTGCTGGTCTCGCGCTACGCCGCGGTCGCCGCCGGACCGTCGATCGTGCTCGCCGCCACCGCGTTCCTGCTCATCGCGTTGGGCGGCTCCAAGCTTCGGCGACTACCCTCGAGGCGGGCTCCCATCCCCGTGGAGACCGCGGAGGACGCACGGATCGCATGAAACGCAACACCTGGCAGCGCGAAGCGGTGCGCGAGGCACTCGACGCCACCGACGGGTTCATCAGCGCGCAGTCGCTGCACTCGGCCCTGCACGCGAGCGGATCGCCCATCGGCCTCGCGACCGTGTACCGCGCGCTCGGCGACCTCACCGCCAGCGGCGACGCCGACTGCCTGCAGTCGCCCGAGGGCGAAGCGATCTACCGCGCCTGCAGCACGGGCCACCACCATCACCTGATCTGCCGCAACTGCGGGCTCACCGTCGAGATCGCCGCCGACGAGGTCGAGGCCTGGGCCCACCGCGTCGCCGGCGAGCACGGGTTCACACGGGCCGCGCACGTCGTCGACGTGTTCGGGCTCTGCGCGGAGTGCTCGCGCGCGCTCGACGCCGACCGCTGACGCCGCCGCGACCACGAAATCCCTGATCAGAGCCCCAGCGCGCCCGCTCGGTTTGGGGTGCGGGTCGAAACGTGGATACGGTTGACGACGGTCCAGGACGGACCATGACGCCCAGTCCGCGCCCCTGATCCACCGGCTCACGCCGACGGGATCGGGGTCGTACGGTTCCGCGTGTGGCATCCGATCCCGATGACCGGATGCGCTGGATCGCGGCGCTCGCCCCGGCACCCTGCACCCCCTCGCCGGAGCTCGAAGCCCGCCTCCCGGATCGCACGGAACCCGGCCGTGACCATGAGCACGCTCCTGCGCCGGCCTCGCATCCGGTCGCCTCGGCGTGAGCGTGCAACGGAGTGCCTGCCCCCATGCTCGAACCCCGCACCGTCGAACACCCCGCCGCCCCCGCGGCATCCGTCGCCCCAGCGGCGACCGCCCCCTCGGCGACCGCCGACCCGGCGCCCACCCCTGCGCCGCAGTCCCACCTCGCGCCCGCCCTCGAGGTGCGCGGCCTCACGCGCTTATTCGGCCGCCGGCCCGCCGAGGCCCTCACCCGCCTGCGGGCCGGCGCGACGCGAGCCGAGCTCGCCGACCTCGGCACGGCCGCGGTCGTCGACGCCGACTTCGACGTGCGGCGCGGCGAGATCTTCGTCGTCATGGGCCTGTCGGGCTCCGGCAAGTCCACCCTCATCCGCATGCTCAACGGCCTGCTCGAGCCGACCGCCGGCTCGGTCACGGTCATGGGGGAGCCGATCACCGGCGTCGCCCCCAAGAAGCTGCGGGCCGTGCGGCGCGACCACGTGTCGATGGTGTTCCAGCACTTCGCGCTGCTCCCGCACCGGACCGTGCTCGACAACGCCGCCTACGGCCTCGAGATCCAGGGCGTGGATGCCGCGGAGCGCCGTGAGCGCGCCGAGCGCGTGCTCGAGCGCGTCGGCCTCGCCGGCTGGGGCGACAAGCTCCCCTCCGAGCTCTCCGGCGGGATGCAGCAGCGCGTCGGCCTGGCACGGGCGCTCGCGGCCGACACCGACATCCTGCTCATGGACGAGGCGTTCTCGGCGCTCGACCCGCTCATCCGCCGCGAGATGCAGGAGCAGCTCGTCGAGCTGCAGCAGGAGCTCGGCAAGACGATCGTCTTCATCACCCACGACCTCAACGAGGCCATGTTCCTCGGCGACCGGATCGCGGTCATGCGCGACGGCCGCATCGTGCAGCTCGGCACGGCCGAGGAGATCCTCACCGACCCCGCCGACGACTACGTCGCGCAGTTCGTGCAGGACGTCGACCGGGCGCGCGTACTCACCGCGGGCAGCGTCATGGAGGCGCCCCGCGCCGTCGTCTCGTCCACCGCCGGTCCTCGCGCCGCGCTCCGCGTCATGCGCGACCTGCAGACCTCGACGGTCTTCGTGGTGGCCCCGGGCCGCCGGCTGCTCGGCATCGCCCAGGACCGCGACGTGCTCCGGCTCGTGCAGCGCGGCGAGAAGCGGCTCGACGAGGCGGTGCGCGACCTCGCGACCGTCGGCGTCGACGAGCAGCTCGCCGACCTGCTCGGCAGCTCGGTCGAGCAGGAGATCCCGCTCGCCGTCGTCGACGACCGGGGGCGCCTCGTCGGCGTCGTGCCGCGCGTGACGCTGCTCGCCGCGCTCGGCAACGTGCCGTCGACGACCGACGAGCTCGCCGCGGTGCCGCCCGCGACGGTGCCGATCGCGGTCATCACCGCGACGCTGCAGCGTACGGAGCCCGTCGAGCCCGATCCCGCACCCGGCCTGGAGGCCGCGATCGCCGCCCCGGATGCCACCGCGATGGAGGGGAGCCGCGCATGAACGAGTTCCGCCTGCCCCTGGGCGACGGCGCCGAGGCCGTCATCGACGTCCTGACCGACGCCCTCGCCGGCTTCTTCGCGGTCGTCCGCGCCGTGTTCGCCGGGTTCTACGACCTGGTCGACCTCGTGCTGTCCACGCCGCCGTTCTGGGCGGTGATCATCGCCGTGGCGGCGCTCGCCTGGTTCGCCAAGGGCTGGAAGCTCGCGGTCGGCACGGTGCTCGGCTTCCTCGTGATCGTCGGCGTCGACCAGTGGGACAACGCCATGGACACGCTCGCGCTGGTGCTCGTCTCGAGCGCGATCGCCGTGGCGATCTCGATCCCGCTCGGCGTGCTCGCCGCACGCAACGACGTCGCCTCGCGCGTCATCCGACCCGTGCTCGACTTCATGCAGACGATGCCGGCGTTCGTGTACCTCATCCCGGCGCTGATCCTGTTCCGGGTCGGCGTCGTGCCCGGCATCGTCGCGACGATCGTGTTCGCGATGGCGCCCGGCGTGCGCCTCACCGAGCTCGGCATCCGCGGCGTCGACCGCGAGGTCGTCGAGGCGGGCCACGCGTTCGGCTCGTCGCCGTGGCGCATCCTCCGCCAGATCCAGCTCCCGCTCGCGATGCCGTCGATCATGGCCGGCATCAACCAGGTCATCATGCTCTCGCTCTCGATGGTCGTCATCGCGGGCATGGTCGGTGCGGGCGGCCTCGGCGGCGACGTCGTGCAGTCGCTCACGCGCATCGACGTTGGCCTCGGCTTCGAGGCGGGCCTGTCGGTCGTGATCCTCGCGATCGTGCTCGACCGCATCACGGGCGGCCTCGGCGGGCGGGCTCGTCCCCGCACCGGTTCGCGAGCCCGGCGTTCGAAGCCCGCGACCACGGATGCCGCGTCCGAGCCCGCCGCGGCTGCGCCCGCCCCGTCCGAGCCGGCGACGACGGATGCCGCGTCCGAGCCCGCGACGGCTGCGCCCGAGCCCGCCGCGCCCGCCCGCGCCTGACCCCGAGACCCCGAAAGCCCGACGAAAGGAACCCCCACCCATGCCGCAGCGCCTCACGCGCACCATGCTCGCCCTCGGCGCCACCGCCGCCCTCACCCTGACCGGCTGCTCGGCCGCCAGCCCGGCCGAGACGCTCGAGAACGGCGACGAGAAGGACGTCACGATCGCCGTGTTCAACGGCTGGGACGAGGGCATCGCCGCGAGCGAGCTCTGGAAGGCCGTGCTCGAGGAGCAGGGCTACGACGTCGAGCTCGAGTACGCCGACCCCGCCCCCGTCTACCAGGGCCTCAGCGACGACGACTACGACGTCACGCTCGACACCTGGCTGCCCATCACCCACGCCGACTACATCGAGCAGTACGGCGACGACCTCGTCGACCTGGGGGCCTGGAACGAGGACGCGAAGCTCACGATCGCGGTCAACGAGGACGCCCCCGTCGACACGCTCGAGGAGCTCGCCGCGAACGCCGACGCGTTCGACAACCGCCTCGTGGGGATCGAGCCCGGCTCCGGCCTGAACCGCGTCACCTCCGACGAGGTCATCCCGACGTACGGCCTCGACGACATGGACTACCTCACCTCGTCGACCCCCGCGATGCTCGCCGAGCTCACGGCGGCCACCGGCGCGGGCGAGAACATCGCCGTGACCCTCTGGCGCCCGCACTGGGCCTACGACGCGTTCCCGCTGAAGGACCTCGAGGACCCGCAGGGCGCGCTCGGCGACGCCGAGGGCATCCACTCGTTCGGCGGCAAGAGCTTCGAGGAGACCCACCCGACGCTCGCCGGGTGGCTGAAGGACTTCCAGATGGACAGCGACCTGCTCTACTCGCTCGAGAACGCCATGTTCAACGAGAACGACTCCGACGACTACGGCCCCGTCGTCGACCAGTGGATCGACGAGAACCGGGAATGGGTCGACTCGCTGACCTCCTGAGCCCCCGTTTCGGCCGGTCAGGGCCGATCTGGTAAGCTCGACGTTTGGCTGGGCGCTTCCACCGCCCAGACCGTGGATGAATCCCCCTGTATCTACCGCGCGAGCGGAGGGGCTCGTCTGCAGACAAGTGACCTTGGGAGGGGCCGTCCGGCCCCTCGGTATTGGAGGAAAGACCAATGGCAGCAGTGTGCCAGGTGACCGGAGCCGTCCCCGGCTTCGGACACAACATCTCGCACTCGCACCGCCGGACGAAGCGCCGCTTCGACCCGAACGTGCAGAAGAAGACGTACTACGTGCCCTCGCTTCGTCGCAACGTCACCCTGAACGTGTCCGCCAAGGGCATCAAGGTGATCGACGCCCGTGGCATCGAGGCGGTCGTCCGTGACATCCAGGCTCGTGGGGTGAAGCTCTAATGGCGAAGCAGCAGGACATCCGTCCGATCATCAAGCTCCGTTCGACGGCCGGCACCGGGTACACGTACGTGACCCGCAAGAACCGTCGCAACAACCCCGACCGCCTCGTGCTCAAGAAGTACGACCCCGTGGTGCGCAAGCACGTCGACTTCCGAGAGGAGCGCTAGGACATGGCCAAGAAGAGCAAGATCGCGCGCAACGAGCAGCGCAAGGCGGTCGTCGACCGCTACGCGGCGAAGCGCGCCGAGCTGAAGAAGACGCTCGTCGACCCGAACGCCACCGAGGAGGCCCGCGAGGCCGCCCGCATCGGCCTGCAGAAGCTGCCCCGCAACGCTTCGCCGGTCCGTGTGCGCTCGCGTGACGCCATCGACGGTCGCCCCCGCGGCAACCTCTCGAAGTTCGGCATCTCGCGCGTCCGCTTCCGCGACATGGCGCACCGCGGCGAGCTGCCCGGCATCACCAAGTCGAGCTGGTAAGCCCGAGCGGCATCCGCTTCCGAGAGGGGCGTCCCGGATCATCCGGGGCGCCCCTCTCGTCGTCTGCGCTCGCCCGCCGACGGGTCGCCGTGCCCCTCGTCGAGTACGCACCGCTTCGGCGACATCCGTCAACCCCCGCCCGAACCACCCGCGAAACCCCGGAAATCCGCGTGTTTCCGCGGGACTCTGCTACATTCGAGGCGGCCTGAACGGCCACGGGGGCGATCGAAGGTCGACTCCGCGTATCCACACGACAGCTGTAGACACACAGCGAAGGTCCGAGGAGGACATTCAATGGCTGACAAGTCGCTCAACAAGTCCGAGCTCGTTGCCAAGATCGCTGCGGCGACGAACCAGAGCCAGAGCACCGTCGACTCCGTGCTGAACGGGTTCTTCGACGCGCTGGCCGACTCGGTCGGCTCGGGCACCAAGGTCTCCATCCCGGGCTGGCTCGCCGTCGAGCGCACCCACCGTGCCGCGCGCACCGGCCGCAACCCGCAGACCGGCGAGACCATCCAGATCGCCGCCGGCAACTCGGTCAAGGTCACCGCGGGCTCGAAGCTCAAGGCCGCCGCGAAGTAACTCGCGCGCGTCCGACGACGCACTCCGAGACTCCCGAAGGGGCGCCCGGTTCCATCCGGTGCGCCCCTTCGGCGTACCCGCGGCGGCGGCGTCGCGCCGCACCGCCGCCGTCGCCGCCGAGTGCGCGGAACCGCGACGAGCGCGCGCTGCAGGCGCCGCGCACTCGTCGCGCATCCGCGCACTCGGCGCCCTCGCGCGTCCGGCGCCGCCGAGGCGGCGGCACCGGGTGCGAGCGGATGCCGCGGCGCGGGCGGAGCGCCCGGCGAGGCGCTTCCCAGCCCGCGAGACGTAGGCTCGTACGGTGACCCGTTCCGTCCGCGTGCTCGGCCCCGCCGCCCTCGTCGCCGTCGCGCTCGCCGCGATGATCGCCGGGCTGGCGTTCGGCGGGGGAGCGGACCCGTACCCGATCCAGGACCCCGGCCCGGTGGCGCGCTGGGGCGTCCCCACGGCGAAGCTGTTCGTGAACCTCGGCGCCGCCGGCATGATCGGCGCGCTGGTCCTCGCGGTGTGGGCGCTGAGCCCGAAGCAGCGCGAGTTCGACCTCGCGCTCGACGTGGCCGCGGCATCCGCTGCCGTGCTCACCGTCGCGAGCGCCGCGACCGGCGTGCTCACCTTCCTGCTCGTGACCGGCGCGCCGTTCGAGCTGAGCGACCGGTTCGGCGCGCAGCTCGGCCAGTTCGCCACCTCGATCGAGCTGGGGCGGGCGTGGCTCACGACGACCCTCGTCGCGGCGGCCGTCACGGTGCTCTGCTTCGCCGTGCGCAACCACACGGCGCTGGTGTTCGTGACCGCGCTCGCGGTGGTGGCGCTCGTGCCGATGGCCCAGCAGGGACACGCGGCGGGCACCGCGGGCCACTCCGAGGCGGTCACCGCGCTCGGCCTGCACCTCGTGTTCGTCGCCGCCTGGCTCGGCGGGCTGCTCACGCTCGTGGTGCTGAAGTCGCGGCTCACGGGCGACCGCCTGCCGATCGTGCTCGCCCGGTACTCGACCGTCGCGCTGGTCTGCTTCATCGTCGTCGCGGTCTCCGGGTATGCGAGCGCCGCGCTGCGCATCGGCACGTGGGACCAGCTGATGAGCGACTACGGCCTCCTCGTCATCGGCAAGGTCGCGGCACTCGTCGCCCTGGGCCTCTTCGGCGCGGCGCAGCGGCGCGTGATGATCGGGCGGATGCTGCGACCGGGCTCGGCGCAGGTGGCCCGCCCCGAGGCATCCGTCAACCGCACCTTCTGGCTGCTCGTCGTCGTCGAGCTCGCGTTCATGGGCGTCGCGTCGGGCGTCGCGGCCGCGCTCGCGCGCACCGCCACCCCGGTCGCCGAGGAGACGTCGGGCGGCCTCGCGCGGACGCCCGCCGAGCTGCTGACCGGCGAGCCCCTGCCGCCGCCGCCGGACGCCATCCGCTACCTCACCGAGTGGAGCCCCGACCTGCTCTGGCTGCTCGCGTGCGGCTTCGGCATCTTCTTCTACGTCGCCGGCGTGCTCCGCCTGCGCCGCCGCGGCGACGCCTGGCCCGTGTACCGCACGGTGCTGTGGGTCGCGGGCATGCTGCTGCTGGCCTGGGTGACGAGCGGCGGCGTGAGCGCGTACGAGGAGTACCTGTTCTCGGCGCACATGCTCGCGCACATGATCCTCACCATGGCGGTGCCCGTGCTGCTCGTCCCGGGCGCGCCCGTGACGCTCGCGGCCCGCGCCATCCGGCCGCGCAAGGACGGCAGCCGCGGCGGTCGCGAGTGGATCCTGCTCGCGGTGCACTCGAAGTTCGCGGGCATCATCGCCAACCCGATCGTCGCGGCCGTGCTCTTCGCGGGGTCGCTGTGGGTGTTCTACTACTCGCCGCTGTTCCGGTGGACCATGGAGGACCACATCGGCCACACCTGGATGGTGGCGCACTTCCTCATCACCGGCTACCTCTTCGTGCAGTCGCTCATCGGCATCGATCCGGTGCCGTACCGCCTGCCGTACCCGTTCCGGCTCGTGCTGCTGCTCGGCACGATGGCGTTCCACGCGTTCTTCGGCCTGTCGATCATGATGAGCTCGGGCCTGCTGCTCGCCGACTGGTACGGCGCGATGGGCTGGGGCACCGACGCGCTCGCCGACCAGCAGCTCGGCGGCGGCATCGCCTGGTCGATCGGCGAGATCCCCACCGTGGCGCTCGCGATCACGGTCGCCATCCAGTGGGCGCGCAGCGACGCCAAGGAGACCAGGCGCCGCGACCGCCACGCCGAACGCACCAACGAGGCCGAGCTCGAGTCGTACAACGCGCAGCTGGCCGCGCTCGCCGTACGCGACGGCAAGGGCGAGTGACGGATGCCGCCGGCTGAGGGTCCCGCGACCGAGCCGGTCCGCCGCATCGTCGTCATGGGCGTCGCGGGCGCGGGCAAGACGAGCGTGGGCGTCGCGCTCGCCGATCGGCTGGGACTCGACTTCGTCGACGCCGACCACCTGCACCCGCCGGCGAACGTCGAGCGGATGCGCGCGGGCCGGGCCCTGACCGATGCGGAGCGGATGCCGTGGCTCGACCTCGTCGGTGCCGCGCTCGCCGATGCGCGCGCGCCGGGCATCGTGGTCGCGTGCTCGTCGTTGCGCCGCGCCCATCGCGATCGGTTGCGGGCCGCGGCGCCCGACACGGCGTTCGTCGCGCTCGAGGGAGACGAGGCGCTGCTCCGCGAGCGCATCGGCGGGCGGGTCGGGCACTTCATGCCCGCGACCCTGCTCGCGTCGCAACTCGACGCGTACGAGGCGCCGGATGCCGACGAGCGGGCGGTGCGCGTGGGCGTGACCGGCGGGGTGGACGAGATCGCCGCGACCGCGGCATCCGCCCTCGAGCGACTGGCCGGCCCCGGCGCTACTTGAGCTGGATCGCGATGGAGCCGTCGGAGCGGACGCGGGCCTCGAGCGCGAGCATGAAGCCCTCGTCCTGCTCGAAGTTGTAGAAGGTGCCGTCGAACAGCGACTGCGCCTCGAACGCGACCCGGGCGACGCCGGGCGTGGGCGGCATCTCGAACGCGGCCTCGCCGGGCACGAGCGTCACCGCGGGCGATTCGACGATGGTCCAGACCGGTTCGGTCACCACGCGGTCGTCGACGTCGACGCCGAACGGGCAGCCGGCCGGCTTGAGCACGGGCTGGGTCGCGCACTGGTCGATCAGGTACTCGTCGACCTTCGCCTGCACGCGCTCGACGAACTCGTCGGTGGGGAGCGCGTCGACCCGCACCTCGGCGGGCGTGCCGGGCGTGGTGGCGAGCGGGGTCGGGACGGCCTCGAGCAGCGTCGACTCGTACCCGAACTCGTAGACGGCGGGCGCGACGGCGAGGTACGGCGCCTGGTGCGTGAACGCCAGCAGCTCGTCGCCGGTCTTGTTGGCGCGCGTGTCGAGCGTGAGCGAGCCCACGGTGAACATGGGGCTGTGCGCCGCCGTGACCTGCACGACGGTGAGCGGGCTCGTGGCGAACTCCCACCGGTTGAGCACGCCGTAGAGCGGTTCGATCGGCTTCACCTCGAACGTCGTCTCGACGATCGACGACTCGAGCCGGTAGCTCACGGTGACCGTGCGCGCGCCCTGGTCGCCGGAGGGCTCGTCGCCGAGCACCCGCACGTCCTCCGGACCGGACCGCAGCACGCCCGAGCGCAGCATGGCCGTCGACACGTCCTCCGGCAGGCCGGCGCCCGCGAGGTCGGCGGGATCGAGCCGGACGCCGGGGGTGGCGGCGGCGCTCACGATGTCGTCGCGCGCGATCGCGTCGAGGTAGCGCTGCACGAACGCCGACGCGCCGTAGAGGCTCTGGTTGAGGCCGCCGAGGGCGGCGAGCATGGCGCCGCCGAGCAGCACCGCGAGGCCCGCCCACCCGGCGATCGCCGCCGGTGACAGGCGCCCACCGCGTCTGCCCGAGCTCCCCACCCGGCAAGTCTAAACAGGGTCGGCCGGGCGCCCGGGTTGTCCACAGCGCAACGCGCCCGTGAACGGATGCCGCGGCGGCGGGCGCCGCGCCCGATGCGCCGGTCTACAGTGAAGACGCCGACCCGCCGCGGTGGCGCCCGCGGCGCGGCATCCGTCACCCCACCCGCCCCGGAGGACCACCCGTGCAGCCTGTGACCCTGACCGCCGAGCAGCAGGCGGTGTTCCGGGCGATCGAGCACACGCGCGAGCACGTGTTCGTCACCGGTCGCGCGGGCACGGGCAAGTCGACGCTGCTGAACCACCTGAACTGGAACACGTCGAAGCAGATCGTGATCTGCGCGCCGACGGGGGTCGCGGCGCTGAACGTCGGCGGCCAGACGATCCACTCGCTGTTCCGGCTGCCGATCGGCGTCGTCGCCGACACCGAGATCGACCAGAACGACACGGTCCGCAAGATCCTGAACGCGATGGACACGCTCGTGATCGACGAGGTGTCGATGGTGAACGCCGACCTCATGGACGCGATGGACCGCTCGCTGCGCCAGGCCCGGCAGCGGCCGCACGAGCCGTTCGGCGGCGTGCAGGTCGTGCTGTTCGGCGACCCGTACCAGCTCGCGCCCGTGCCCGGCTCGGGCGACGAGCGGCGCTACTTCGCCGACACGTACCGCTCGATGTGGTTCTTCGACGCGAAGGTGTGGCAGGAGGCCGACCTGCGCATCTTCGAGCTGGGCGAGATCCACCGGCAGCACGACGACGCCTTCAAGCACATGCTCAACGCGGTGCGGCACGGCATGGTGACGGCCGAGATCGCCGGCGTGCTGAACGACACGGGCGCGCGGCGTCCGCTGCCCGAGCAGGGCGCCATCACGCTCGCGACCACGAACGAGACGGTGAACCGCATCAACCGCACGGCGCTGCACCGGCTGCCCGGGCACTCCCTCGCCAACGAGGCCGACGTGAACGGGGAGTTCGGCGGCCGCGGCTACCCGGCCGACGAGAAGCTCGAGCTGAAGGTGGGCGCGCAGGTGATGTTCCTGCGCAACGACACCGGCGGCTGGGGCGAGGCGCCGCGGTGGGTGAACGGCACCATCGGCACGGTCACGTCGCTCGACCGCGAGGTGCGCGTCGAGGTCGACGGCGAGGAGCACGAGGTCGAGCCGGCGACCTGGGAGAAGTACCGCTACACGTGGGATCCGGTGGCGAAGAAGCTCGAGCGCGAGATCGTCGCCGAGTTCACGCAGTTCCCGCTGCGGCTCGCCTGGGCGGTGACGATCCACAAGTCGCAGGGCGCGAGCTACGACACCGCCATCGTCGACCTGGGGTCGCGCGTCTTCAGCCCGGGGCAGACGTATGTGGCGCTGTCGCGGCTGACCTCGCTCGAGGGGCTGTACCTGGCCCGCCCGCTCGTGCCGCGCGACATCATCGTCGACCGCGACGTGGAGCGCTTCATGTCGGGCGCGGCGCGCGACCTGGGCACGGCCGACGAGCTGCCCGCCTGAGCCGCGGCTCGACGCGGGCGGGCTGACACGAAGGAGCGGCCGGGGGCGTCATCGCCACGCACCCCCGGCCGCCGTCGGAGCGGGTCAGTGTCGGTGACCCGGGTCGTGGGCGCCGTGCTCTCCGTGGGGCACGGCGAGTTCGCCGGCTTCGGTGGCCGCGAGCGCGGGCGTGGCGAGGGCTGACACGAGCGCGGCGCCGACCGCGAGCCCGATGAGCCCGAGCCGGGGGTGCGCCTCGGCCGAGGCCCGGGCGTCCGCGGCGGCCGTCCGCCGGTCGCGGCGGCGTCGCAGGTCGAGTGCGACCGAGAGCGCGACGGTGGCGATGAAGACGGATGCCGCGGCGAGCGGCCCGCCGGGGATGCCGGTCGTCGCGCCCGCGGCGACCGCGCCGCCGGCGGCGAGCAGCGCGCCGACGCACGCGCCGAGCACGGACTGCGGGGCCAGGGCGCGCCCGGCGCGCAGCGACAGGACGCCCCAGCCGAGCGCGGCGATGCCGAGTCCGGCCAGGGCGACCTGCGTCGCACCCCCGGCACCGGCCGCCAGCGCCGCGAGCACGAGGCCCGCGCCGAGGGCGCCGAGCATCGGCCAGCTGCGCGTGATCACGGCCAGTGCGGTCATGGCGGGCTCCCTAGGCCGTCGCCACGCGTGCGGAGCGGTCGGCTCCGAGACCGACGCCGAGCAGCACGATCGCGCTGGCGAGGTGGAGGAAGTGGTCGGCGGTGTTGAGGGCGAGGATGTTGGCCGCCGTGCCGGCGATGAAGAAGCCGACGATGCCGAGCAGCAGGTACGCGGCGCCGACCGTGGTGTTCGTCGCCTTCGCGGCGGCGACGTTGGAGAGCCCCGCGATGAGCAGCGCGGCGCCGATGGCGAGGTGCGCGATGTTGTGGAGCGGGTTCACCGCGAAGATGCCGAGCAGCAGGCCGCCCTCGGTCGCGATGAAGTCGACGCCGCCCGTGACGCTGAAGCCGAGCAGTCCGACGAGGACGTAGACCGCACCGAACACGGTCGCGGCGATGCGGTTGGGTGAGTTCTTCATGGCGATGCCTCCTTGTCGTCGCGCGGCGTTCGCCGTGCTGGTCGTGGTTCGGCGTGCCCGCGCAGACGGATTGGCGGCCGGTTCGGGGGACACCGTGCGGCGGCCGGGCGCCCCCGGCGTGGCCGAACCGTGACGTGCCGATCAGGGCGACGCCGGTCGAGCGGGTTACAATCGCTGCGGACACACGGCGGGGGGCTCGGTGGCTTCAGGAGCAGGTCGCGTTCGGCGGAGGATCGCCGCAGCGGTCGCGTCCGCCTGCGCCGTCCTCCTGCTCGCGGGCTGCACGACGCCCTCGCAGGCCATCACCGAGTACGACCAGGTCGATGCGGAATTCGCTCCCGAGGTCGTCGAGCGCCTCGATGCCACCCTCGAGGAGGCCGTGCGCCTGAGCGGGTCGAGCGGCGCGGTCGCGGGCGTGTGGGCTCCCTGGGCCGGCGCGTGGACCACCGGGGTCGGCACGGTCGACTTCGGCGAGGGCGCACCCGAGGTCACGCCCGACACCCGGTTCCAGCTCGCCACCGCGACCGGGGCGATCACGTGCGCGCTCATGCTCCGCCTCGTCGACGCCGGCGTCGTCGCGCTCGACGACCAGGTCGGCACGATGGTGCGCGGCGTGCCCGGTCTCGGGGGGATCACGCTCGAGCACCTGTGCCGCCACCAGTCGGGCATCGCCGACTACTATCCCTCGCTCAGCCGGTTCTTCGTCGGCAACCCGCAGCGCGTGTGGCCGGCGACCGAGCTCGTCGCGAGCGGCATGGCCGCGAGTCGCCGGTTCGACCCGGGCACCGGGTGGGCCGAGTCGCGGACGGGCGTCATGCTGCTGGCCACCGCGCTCGAGCAGCACACCGGCCGCACCTGGGCAGATCTCGTCGACCAGTACGTCTTCGAGCCGCTGGACCTCGACGAGACGAGCATCCCGCCGGCTCAGGCCACCGACCACACCGGGGCGCTGGGCGGCTACGCCGCGGGCGTGCTGCCCGACGGCAACCGGGACTGCGAGGTCGTGATGGACGTCTCGGACCGCTCGAGCTCGATCGGCGGCACGGCGGCCGGCGCCTACTCGACGCTCGACGAGGCGAAGCGGTTCAGCGAGGCGTTCGCGAACGGCACCCTCTTCAGCGAGAACACGGCGCGCAAGGTCTGGACGACGACGCCCTTCGGCGGTGACGCGCCGGCGTGGCAGTCCCAGGGCATCGGCGCCCAGCAGTACGGCCCGATGCGCGGCCTCGCGGGCGTCACCACGGGCGCCCTGACGGCCGTCTTCACGGAACCCGAGACGGGTCTCACGGTCGTGGTCGCCCTGAACAACTCCTCGTCGGGCGGCACGCTCGCGCGCGAGGCCGCGTTCGCGCTGGCATCCATCGCCTCGAAGGCGACGGCGTCGGGCGAGGAGACCCCGCCGCTCATCGAGCTCCCGTGGTCGTACGAGCAGGCGGTCGAGCGGATGACGGCGGCCGCCGTGTGCCCGCTGCCGGCCGAGGTCGAGGCGACCGAGGAGACCCCGGCCGAGGAGCCCGCCACCGACGGGTGACCCGTCCGGCCTCCCGCTCGCCTCGTGGAGGTGGGGACTTTCGGCCCGTCCGAGCGCCCGGCCACGCACGAGACTGACCGGCAGCGACGCCCGTGCGGAGGTCGCGGTCAGGAGGGACGCCCATGTGCCGGTGGCTGGCCTACTCGGGGGAGCCGCTCCGGACGTCCGCGGTGCTCCTCGACGCGACCCATTCCCTCGTGGCCCAGTCGTTGGACTCCCCGCTCGGCGCCGAGACCGTGAACGGCGATGGCTTCGGGATCGGCTGGTATCCGCCCGGTGCGGTCGCCGGCAGCATCCCCGCGGTGTTCCACAGCACGGAGCCCGCGTGGAACGACGAGAACGTGCGCGAGCTCGCGCGCGCGATCGAGAGCCCGCTGTTCTTCAGCCACGTGCGCGCCGCCGCGGGTCCGCCCATCCAGCGCACGAACTGCCATCCGTTCCGCTGGGAGAACTGGCTGTTCATGCACAATGGGTTCCTCGGCGAGTTCGCGAAGGTCAAGCGGGACCTGACGTTCGCGATCGACCCGTCGCTGTACCCCCACGTCGCGGGCACCACCGACTCGGAGGTCCTCTTCCACCTGGCGCTGACGTTCGGCCTCGCCGACGACCCGGTGAAGGGGCTCACCGCAGCGGTCGACCACGTCGAGCGCGTGGGGCGCGAGCACGGCATCCTCTTCCCCATGCAGGGCACCGTGGCGGTGTCGGACGGCGCCACCATCTGGGCGCTCCGCTACTCGTCGCAGGGCCGGTCGCGGTCCCTGTTCCACTCGGCCGACATCCCGACGATCCGTGAGATGTACCCGGACGCGGAGCGGCTCTCGCAGTTCGGCGATCACGCGCACGTCGTCGTGTCGGAACCGCTGAACGACCTCCCGGGAGTATTCCTCGAGGTACCCGAGTCGACCATCGCCGTCCTCGACCGAGAGGGATACCACCATGAGCCCTTCCGATCCGCCGCCTGACGCGGCATCCGCCCCACGGGCACCGGCACCCGACACGACGACGGATGCCGCGAAGACCTCGTGGACGGTCGTCATCGCCCTCTCGGCGGCGCAGTTCGTCATGGTGCTCGACAGCACGGTCATGAACGTGTCGATCTCGCAGGTGGTGAGCGACCTCGACACGACGGTCTCGGCGATGCAGGCCGCGATCACCTTCTACACGCTCACCATGGCGGCGCTCATGCTCGTCGGCGCGAAGCTCGGCGACGTCTGGGGTCGGCTGCGCGCGTTCGTGATCGGCTCGATCGTCTACGCGCTCGGCTCGCTCACGACGGCCCTCAGCCCGAACATCGTGGTGCTGTTCCTCGGCTGGTCGGTGGTCGAGGGGATGGGCGCGGTGCTCGTCATCCCCGCCATCGCGGCGCTCATCGCCGACAACTACTCCGGTCGCGCCCGGGTCACGGCGTACGCCATGATCGGGGCGGCATCCGGTGCCGCGGTCGCCGCGGGCCCGCTCATCGGCGGGTACCTGACGACATACGCGTCGTGGCGGTACGTCTTCATCGGCGAGGTGGTCGTCATGGCGGTCGTCGTGCTCTTCGCCCGGCGCATCATCGATCGGCACGAGCCCGTTCGCATGCGGATCGACCTGATGAGCATCGTGCTGTCGTCGGCGGG
Organism: Agromyces sp. C10; assembly: GCF_023217995.1. Lineage (NCBI taxonomy): Bacteria > Bacillati > Actinomycetota > Actinomycetes > Micrococcales > Microbacteriaceae > Agromyces > Agromyces sp. C10. Next base: position 36,677 of record NZ_JALPSX010000009.1, read on the forward strand.
GCTCGTGCTCATCGTGCTCGGCCTCCTGCAGAGCAAGACCTGGGGCTGGATCCTGCCGCTCGACTCGCCCGAGATCAACGGCTTCCCGATCGCCCCGTTCGGCATCTCCCTGACGACGTGGTTCGTGCTCGCCGGCGGCGTGCTCATCGCGTGGTTCTTCCGGCGCCAGCGCCGGCTCGTCGAGGCGGGCCGTCCGCCGCTGCTCGACGTGACCCTGCTGTCGATCCCGCGGCTTCGGAGCGGGCTCGGTGCGCTCGGCGCCCAGTACGCCGTCACCGCGGGCCTGTTCTTCATGATCCCCGTGTACCTGCAGATGACGCTCGGACTCGACGCGCTCGAGACGGGCCTGCGGATCTTCCCGCTGTCGATCTCGCTGATCCTGTTCTCGTTCGCCGGCACGCGGCTCTCGAACGTGTGGTCGCCGCGCACCATCGTCCGGATCGGGCAGCTCGTGCTCGCGGCATCCGCCGTGGTGCTGCTCGCCTCGGTCGACGTCGAGCTCAAGGTGCCCGCGTTCGGGATCGGCATGTTCACGGCGGGTGCGGCCCTCGGGCTGCTCGCCTCCCAGCTCGGCAACGTCAACATGTCGAGCGTCGGCGTCGAGAAGTCGAGCGAGGTGGGCGGCATGCAGGGCGTCTTCCAGAACCTCGGCTCCTCGCTCGGCACCGCGCTCATCGGCTCCATCCTGATCGGCGCGCTGGCGACCGCGTTCGCCGGGGGCGTCGCCTCGAGCGCGCTTCCCGACGACGTCAAGCAGGAGGTCGCGACGGCCACCGCGGGCGGTGTCGAGCTCGTGCCGGCGTCGTCGGTGCAGCAGATCGCCGAGGACGCGGGGCTCTCGGAGGACGACGCGGAGGCGCTGACCCAGACGTACGGCGAGTCGCAGGTGCAGGCGCTCCGCGTCGCGTTCGTGGGACTGATCGCGATCGCGCTCGCCGCGCTGCTGTTCTCGAGGAACATCCCGAGCGAACGACCCGTACGACCGTCGTCGCGGGCGCGCGCGACCGAGGTGACGGAGGAATCACGATGACCGAGGCGGATGTCGCATTCGATCCGGCACCCCGCGACGACTTCGCCGCGCGCGCCGAGGCGGGACGGTCGGCGCGGCGACGCGCGCCGAGATCGTCGCACGCCGGCTGGACGCCGCCCACCGACCGGCCGGACCCGGTCGCCCTCCTCGAGGAGCAGGCGGTCACGCGCGTGCCCGAGCTGGTCCCCATCCGCTACGCCCGCATGGCCGTCTCGCCGTTCACGTTCTACCGCGGTGCCGCGCTGATCATGGCGTCGGACCTCGCCGGAACCCCCGCATCCGGGCTGACCGCGCAGATCTGCGGCGACGCGCACCTGTCGAACTTCGGCGTGTTCGCCACGCCCGAGCGGGACCTGATCTTCGACATCAACGACTTCGACGAGACCCTGCCCGGCCCTTGGGAGTGGGACGTCAAGCGGCTCGCGGCGAGCTTCGAGATCGCCGGTCGCCACCGCGGCTACTCGGCGGTCGAGCGCCGTCGCGTCGTCCTCGAGGCGGTCGCCGGGTATCGCGAGCGGATGCGACGGGCGGCCAGTTCGGGTGTGCTCGCCGCCTGGTACGATCGGCTCGACGCCGACCGCATGGTGCAGGGGATCCGCGAGGAGCGCGAGGCGAACCGGGTCGGCAGCAAGCAGGTCAAGCGGACGCAGGCCGCCCTCGCGAAGGCGCGGACGCGGGACAGCGTGCGCGTGTTCACCAAGCTCGTGGAGGTCGACGACGGCCGCATGCGGATCCGGTCGGAACCGCCGCTCATCGTCGCGATCGAGGACCTCGGCCTCGAGCCCGGCACGGGCGAGGCCGTCGAGGACTGGATGCGGCAGATGCTCGCCGAGTATCGGTCGACGCTGCCCCTCGAGCGGCACCCGATCGAGGAGTTCCGCTACGTCCACCTGGCGCGCAAGGTCGTCGGGGTCGGCAGCGTCGGCACGCGCGCGTGGATCGTCCTGCTCCGCGGGCGCGACGACCAGGACCCGCTCATCCTGCAGGCGAAGCAGGCCGAGGCGTCGGTGCTCGAACGCTTCCTGCCCCCCAGCCGCTACGACCACCACGGCGAACGCGTCGTACGCGGCCAACGACTCATGCAGGCGGCGAGCGACCTGTTCCTCGGCTGGCAGCGCATCGTCGCGCCCGACGGCGTCGAGCGCGACTTCTACCTGCGCCAGCTCAACGACTGGAAGGGCTCCGCCGACGTCGAGGTGATGCTGCCCCGTGGCGCCGAGCTCTACGCCCGTGCCTGCGGCGAGACCCTGGCGCGGGCGCACGCGCGTGCCGGGGACCGCGTCGCGATCGCCGCCTACCTCGGCGGGTCCGACCGGTTCGACCGCGCCATCGCGGAGTTCGCGATCGACTACGCCGACCAGAACGAGCGCGACTACGCGACCTTCCGCGAGGCCCTGGCGTCCGGTCGCCTCGTCGCCGCCGACCTCGTCTGACGCCGCCGCCGCGTCGGTGAACGGATGCTGCGGCATCCGCCCCGCCCTTGGTACGGTGCAGGCAGCCAGTCGCGAGCCTCGGGAGGTGCGATGTCACAAGCGGGCGTCGAGCAGCATGGACAGCATCGGCAACCTCGGGAGCAGTGGACCGGCCAGGTGGGGTTCATCCTGGCGGCCATCGGCTCGGCGGTCGGCCTCGGCAACATCTGGCGGTTCCCCGGCGTGGCGTACGAGAACGGCGGCGGCGCGTTCGTCATCCCGTACCTCGTGGCGCTCATCACGGCGGGCATCCCGATCCTCTTCCTCGACTACGCGATCGGGCACCGCTTCCGGGGATCCGCACCGACCGCGTTCCGGCGCCTGGGCGGCCCGCGCGGGCGCTCGCTCGAGGCGCTGGGATGGTTCCAGGTCGCCATCTGCTTCGTGATCTCGCTGTACTACACGGTCGTGATCGCGTGGGCGCTCAGCTACTTCGTCTTCTCGTTCGACCTCCGCTGGGGCGACGATCCCGCGGGCTTCCTCGTCGGGGACTACCTGCAGGCGAGCGACCCGGGTTTCAGCCTGTCGTTCGTGCCGAGCGTGCTCATCCCGCTCGTCCTCATCTGGGTCGCCGTGATCGTGGTGCTCGCGCTCGGCGTCGCCCGCGGCGTCCAGCGCGTCAACGTGATCTTCCTGCCCCTGCTCGTGGTGGCGTTCGCGGCGCTGGTCGTGCGCGCGCTGTTCCTCGACGGCGCCGCCGAGGGCCTGAACGCCCTGTTCACGCCCGACTTCGCCGCGCTCGCCGACCCGAACGTGTGGATCGCCGCGTACAGCCAGATCTTCTTCTCGCTCTCGATCGCGTTCGGCATCATGATCACCTACGCGTCGTACCGTCGCCGTCGGTCGAACCTCACCACGCCGGGCCTCGTCGTGGCGTTCGCGAACTCGTCGTTCGAGATCCTCGCGGGCATCGGCGTCTTCGCGACGCTGGGCTTCTTCGCGTTCCAGCAGGGCGTCGCGGTCGGCGAGCTCGAGGGCCTCACGGGTGTGGGGCTGTCGTTCATCACCTTCCCGGCGATCGTCTCGCAGATGCCGGGCGGGCCCATCTTCGGCATCCTCTTCTTCGGGTCGCTCGCGATGGCCGGGTTCACGTCGCTGCTGTCGGTGCTGCAGGTCGTGTCCGCGGGCTTCCAGGAGAAGTTCGGGCTGACGCCGCGGCAGGCGGCCGTGCGGGTGGGCGTGGTCGCCGCGGTGCTGTCGATCCTGCTCTTCTCGACCACCACGGGACTGCTCGCGCTCGACACCGTCGACAACTGGGCGAACAACATCGGCATCGTCCTGTCCGCGATCCTCGCGAGCGTCTTCGCGTTCTGGGTGCTGCGGAAGGGCCCGGAGCTGCGCTACCACCTGAACAGCGTGTCGACCTTCCGCGTGGGCGGCATCTGGACCGTGCTCGCGGGCATCCTCGCCCCGGTGATCCTCGGGTACATGCTCATCTCGCGCATCGTCTCGCTCATCGTCGACGGCTACGCCGACTACCCGCAGTGGTACCTGCTCGCGCTCGGCTGGGGCGCCATCGCGGTGATCGTGCTGGGCGCGGTGCTCCTCACCGTGCTGCGATGGCGTCAGGACCCCGACGACTTCCGGGCGTGGCCGCCGCTGCCCGACCACACGCCGCCGCACCATGCGGCCGCGCCGGCGAAGGGAGGCCGTCGATGACCGGCATCGCGATCTTCTTCCTCGTACTCGCCATCGTGCTCGTCTGGGGCGGGTTCACCGTGAGCGTGCTCTACCTCAGCCGCCGGCCCGACCGGCACGACTTCCCCCCGGGAGGCGAGGACGACCACCGCGAGGACATCGCGCCGGTCGAGCGCGACACGTAACGTGTCTGCATGAGTTCGAAGTCGGAGACCGACGCCACGACCGGCGGCGACCCCGCGGCATCCGCTGCCGAGGAACGGAAGCAGGGGCGCCTGCGCCGCTTCCACGAGCGGTTCATGGTCGAGGAGCGCTACGTCTCGCCCGGCGGCAAGCGCAACCTCTACCTCGTGGCGGCGGCGCTCGTGGTCGTGGGCCTCGTCGGCTTCCTCATCGTGCTCGACTCGGTCCTCGAGGCCGACGACCTGTCGTTCATCGACGCGCCGATCGAGCAGTGGATCGAGTCGGGGCGCGACGGCTGGCTCACGACGGTCATGATCGTGCTCGCGATCGTCTTCGGCCCCGTCGCGATGCCCATCATCATCCTGGTGACGACCGTCACCTGGGGCGTGCTCGCCAAGCACGCGTGGCGCCCCGTCCTGCTCGCGGGCGGCATGATCCTCGGCGTGATCATGGTGCAGCTCCTCGCACCGATCATCGCGAGGGACCGGCCCCCGGCAGCCGACATGATGATGGGCTACGACCCGACGTCCTCCTTCCCGTCCGGGCACGTCATGGGCGTCGCCGACTTCTTCTTCATCGGTACCTACCTCGTCTTCTCCCGCCACCGGCGCCCGCTCATCACGGTGCTCGCGTTCGCGGCGGCGGCGTTCGTCGTGCTCCTCACCGCCGCGTGCCGCATCTACCTCGGCTACCACTGGCCGACCGACGCCCTCGGGTCGATCATGCTCTCGCTGGTGGTGCTCGGCATCGTCATCGCGGTCGACACGTGGCGCACCGTCCGCGTCGGGTCCCAGGAGCAGGTCGAGGCCTCCGACGCGCGACCCGAGGCGTGGGGGCGCGATGAACGCTGAGCACGACGGCGAGTCCACGTCCGGGCCCGCCGCGGGCGCGGCATCCGCTTCGGAGGAGGGGCCTTCGCTGGCCGTGCACCACGCGCCGGCACCCGTGCGGGTCAGTCGCCGGCCGTGGATGTGGACGGGGCTCATCGCGCTCGCCCTCGTCGCCGCGCTGGGCGCGGTCATCGTCGTGAACCAGGCCCGCGAGCCGTTCCAGTTCGAGTCGGCGCTCATGAGCGCGATCGTCGCGATCCGCACGCCGGGCGTGACCGCCGTGGCCGCGGCGTTCGACTTCCTCGGCAGCGGACGCGTCTCGAGCTTCGTGGTCCCGGCCGTGGTCGTGATCGGGTTGCTGCTGTGGCGACGGCCGTGGGCGGCGGGCTTCTTCGTCGCGGCCGTCGCCGCGAGCGGCCTCGTCACGCAACTCGTCAAGGTCACCGTCGGACGCGTGCGACCGGAGGACATCCTCGTGCACCCCGACTTCGGGTCGTTCCCGTCCGGACACGCCTCGAACGCCGCGGTCATCGCGATGGCGCTCGGCCTGATCTTCCTGCGGACGTGGGTCTGGATCGCGGGCGGCGTCTACACGCTGCTGATGATGGCGAGCCGCATGTACCTCGGCGCGCACTGGGTGTCGGACGTCGTGGGCGGCGTGCTCGTCGGCGCCGGCGCGGCCCTCATCGTGTGGGCCGGCTTCTCCGAGCGGCTCTACCGCGAGAACCGGCTCCCGCATCCGCCGATCTGGCAGAAGGTGGAGCGGACGCGCGGTGGCTGAGCGGATGCCGCGCTGGATGCCGCCCGGCATCGTGACCGCGCGGCACTACCGACGCGAGTGGCTGTGGCCCGACTTGCGAGCCGGCATCGTCGTCACCGCGCTGCTCATCCCGGCCGGCATGGGCTATGCGCAGGTCGCCGGGCTGCCGCCCGAGACCGGGCTCTACGCGACCATCATGCCGCTGATCGCGTACGCCCTCGTGGGGCCGTCGCGGATCCTGGTGCTCGGTCCGGACTCGGCGCTCGGCCCGATCATCGCGGCCGCGATCGTGCCGCTCGCGCTCGGCGACGACGATCGCGCCGTCGCGCTCGCCGGGCTGCTCGCCATCATGGTCGGCGCCATCCTGCTCCTCGGCGGCGTACTCCGCCTCGGGTTCGTGACCGACCTGCTGTCCAAGCCGATCCGCGTCGGGTACCTCAACGCGATCGCGTTGATCGTGATCATCTCCCAGGTCCCGACGCTGCTCGGGTTCTCCACCGACGCCGACTCGCCCATCGGCGAGATCGCCGGGATCTGGATCGGCGTCGCCGACGGCGAGGTGCAGTGGCTGCCGCTCGCGTTCGGACTGGGTTCGCTCGCGGTGATCGTGGCGCTCACGCTCGTGAAGTCGCCGGTCCCGGGCGTGCTCGCGGCCGTCGTCGCCGCCATGGCGCTCACCGCCCTGCTCGGCCTCTCGGACGAGCTGCCGGTGGTCGGCGCGCTGCCGCAGGGCCTGCCCGCGCCCGCGCTCGGCGGCCTGCAGTGGGCGGATGTCGCGGCGCTGGCGCTGCCGGCGGCGGGCATCGCGCTCGTGGCGTTCGCCGACGCGGGCGTGCTCTCGCGCACGCTCGCGGCCAGGCGCGGGGAGACCGTGAGCGGCAGCCGCGAGATGGGCGCGATCGGCACCGCGAACCTCGCGGCGGGCGTGTTCGGCGGCTTCCCGATCACCGCGTCGTCGTCGCGCACCCCCGTCGCCGAGCAGGCCGGGTCGAAGTCGCAGCTGACCGGGGTGGTCGGGGCGGTCCTGCTCGTGGCGTTCATGCTCCTCGCACCGGGCCTCACCGAGTTCCTGCCGTCCGCGACGCTCGCGGCGGTCGTGATCTTCGCCGCGTCGCGCCTGATCGACGTCCGCGGGTTCCTCCGGCTCGTGCGCATGGACCGGGTGGATGCCGCACTGTCGGCGGCCGCGTTCGTGGGCGTCTTCGCGTTCGGCGTGCTCGAGGGCATCGCGGTGACGATCGGGCTCTCGCTGCTGGCGTTCGTGAACCAGTCGTGGCGCCCGTACCGTGCGGAGCTCGGCCGCGTGTCGGGACTGCGCGGCTACCACGACCTGTCGCGGTACCCGGAGGGCAAGCGCATCCCCGGCGTGGTCATCGTTCGATTCGACGCCCCGCTGTTCTTCGCGAACGGCGGGCTCTTCGACGATTTCGTGCGCTCGCGCGTCGAGGCCGCCGGGCCCGGCATCCGCACCGTCATCCTCGCCGCCGAACCCATCACCGACGTCGACACGACCGCGGCCGACGAACTCGTCGAGCTCGACGAGTGGCTCGCCGCCCGCGGCATCCGTCTCGTCATCGCCGAGATGAAGGACCCGGTGGTGGACGTGCTGCGCGACTACGGCCTGACGCGGCGATTCACGCCCGACCGGTTCGCGCCGACGGTCGGTGCGGCCGTCGACGAGGTGACGGGCACCCTGCGCGGCGACCTCGAAGGCACGAGGTGGGAGCAGGACGGGACGGAGGGACCGGACGACGCCGACCGCCCCGACCGCGCCTGATCACCAGGTGGAGTCGCCGCGGAGGACGACGTCGGAGCCGCCGTCGATGAACACGACCTGACCGCAGAGGTGGCCGTTCTCCTCGCTCGTGAGCCACGCCAGCAGGTAGGCCGCATCGCGGGGCTCGAAGATCCCGCCGAGCGGCATGGGCACCATCTCGAGGATCGCCCTCCGCGCCTCCTCAGTGCCCGTGAACTGCTCGGTCATGGGTGTGACCACGACGCCCGGGGCGATCGCGTTCAGCGGGATCCCGGCGCCGGCCCACTCGGGGGTCGCGGCGTTGCGGCGGATCCAGCGGGACAGCGCCGCCTTCGTGGTCGCGTAGATCCGGTTCGCGACCTCGGGGGCGGATGCCTCGAGCTCGGCGCCGCGCGCCATGGCCGCCTCCTCGTCCCCGGCGAGCAGGGCCTCCATGAGCGCGTCGTCGGTGGGGAACAGGGAGGCCATCGACACGGTGGCGACCGCCCGGGGTGCGGGGGACCCGGCGAGCAGCGGGCGCAGCCCCTCGAGCGTGGCGACCGCGCCGAAGTAGTTCACGGCCACCGTCGCGGCGGTGGGCGTGGCGAGGCCCGCGTTGGCGATCACCGCGTCGATCGTGCCGCCGCTCAGTTCGCGCACGCGCTCGACGAGCTCGGCCCGGCCCGTCGCCGACGCGAGGTCGACGTTCACGTCCGAGCCGGCGAGGTCGACGCCGATGACGCGATGACCGCGTTCGACGAGCAGGTCGGCGGTGGCCAGGCCGATGCCGCTCGCGGCTCCGGTGATGACGTAGGTGCGGGGCATCGGGGGGCTCCTTCCGGGGGCGATGCCGTCACGCTATCGACGGGGGAGCGGCGCCATCCGGGACCAAAGACCGTCCGCGCGACCGCCTCGGGAGTAGCGTGTGCACCAGTCGGAGGCGAGCGGAGGGCGCCGACCATGGAGCTGTGGAGCTGGATCTGGTTCTACTTCTGGATGTTCGCGTACCTCGCCTACCTGCTGGTGCTCGTCTACATCGTGATCGACATCTTCCGCGACCACTCGCTGAACGGGTGGATGAAGGCGCTCTGGCTGATCCTGCTGCTGTTCCTCCCGTGGATCACGGGGCTCGTGTACCTCATCGTGCGGGGCAAGGGCATGGCCGAGCGGTCTGCGCGCAAGCAGGTCGAGTACCAGGAGTACAGCCGGGAGGAGATGCGCGCGATCTCGTTCGCCAGCCCCACCGAGGAGATCGCCAAGGCGCAGGCGCTGCGTGACCAGGGCGTCATCAGCGACGGCGAGTTCGAGGCGCTGAAGGCGAAGGCGCTCGGTTCGACGTTCTGATGGCGGAGCGCGAGGAGCGGCACCACAACGCGAGGTACCGGGAGATCGCGGCGACCCTCCGTCGCCACAGCCTCGGGTTCCTGGCGGGGCTGCTCGGCCTCGGGCGGTTCGTGCCGCGCCGACGGTCCACCGAGGTCGCCGGCGCCGCCGACCCGGGGTTCGCCGCCACGTCGCCCGAGCACCTGCGGCTCGCGCTCGAGGAACTCGGGCCGACGTTCATCAAGCTCGGGCAGCTGCTCTCCACGCGATCCGACCTGCTGCCGCCCGCGTTCGTCGACGAACTGGCGAAGCTGCAGGATGCCGCGCCGCCGGTCCCCACCGCCGACATCCGCGCCGTGATCCGCCGGGAGCTCGGCGCCGAGCCCGAGGCGCTCTTCGCCGAGTTCGACGACCGGCCCCTGGCATCCGCGTCGATCGGGCAGGCGCACACGGCGACGCTCGACGACGGCACCGCGGTCGTGGTGAAGGTGCGGCGTCCCGGAGCGGTCGCGCAGGTGCTCGAGGACCTCGAGATCCTCCAGAACCTCGCCGCGCGGGCCACCCGTCGCTGGGGGCCCGCACGCGACATCGACGTGTCGGGCGTGGTGGACGAGTTCGCGGAGACGCTCCGCGCCGAGCTCGACTACCTGCAGGAGGGGCGGAACGCGGAGCGGTTCGCCGAGAACTTCGCGGCCGAGGACGACGTGGTGATCCCGCGGGTGTTCTGGGAGCACACGACCTCGCGGGTGCTGACCCTCGAGCGCATGGGCGGCATGAACGTGGGGGATGCCGAGGCGCTCGACGCGGCGGGGGTGGACCGGAAGCGGGTCGCCCGGCGCGGCGCCGAGATCGTGCTGAAGATGACCTTCGAGGACCGCTTCTTCCACGCCGACCTGCACCCGGGCAACCTGTTCATCCACGCCGACGGCACCATCGCCCTCATCGACTTCGGCATGGTCGGCGCGATCGGCGAGGACCTCCGGGGGCACCTCAGCGCCCTGTTCGTCGCGCTCGTCCGCAGCGACCCGGAGATGCTCGCGGGCGCCCTCACGGGCGTCTCGGTGGGCTCGGCCCCCGCGGACCGCGAGGCGCTCCGCGAGGACCTCCGGGTTTTCCTCGCGAAGTATCGGTTGCGGTCGTTGCGCGAGACGCCGTTCGCCCGGATGATCGCCGACCTGTTCGCCATACTGCGCGCCAACCGCCTGCACCTGCCGCGCGAGATGGCGCTGCTGTTCAAGGCGCTGCTGCTCATCGAGGGACTCGCGCTGCGGCTGGACCCGGAGTTCCGGCTGGGGGAGTCGCTCGAGCCGTACGCCCAGCGGCTCGCGCGCGAGCGGGTGAGCGCATCGGCCCTCGCGCGGCGGATGGCGCGGGCGGGCATCGACCTCGGCGAGCTCGCGCTGGAGGCGCCCGGCGTGCTGCGACGGCTCATCGACGCGGCCGACGGCAGCGGCATGCAGGTGCACCTGCGCGCGGCGGAGCTCGAGCCGCTCGTGGCGCGCACCGAGCGCATCGGCAATCGGCTCGTGGCGGGCATGATCAGCGCCGCGCTCATCACCGGCGTCGGCAGCATCGTCACGAGCGAGCGGCGCTTCCGGCGCTGGGAGGGGACGCTGCTCGGCACGGGGCTGGGTGTGCTCGGCACGCTCGGCGGCTACCTCGTGGTCACCGCGGCGCGTCGGCGCCGGCCGCGCTAGCCGCGTCCCTTCCGTTCCGGGGGCCCTTCGGCCCGACACCGAGCGGATGACGCGGCGTACCGTCGGCCCTGGAGGTGCGACATGGGCGACAGCGGGTCACGGGCCGGTGCGGCGGGTGGCGGCGGGATCTACTTCCTCACCGTCATCGGGGCCTGGGTCTACTTCTTCTCGCGCGCCGACAGCTTCTGGGAGTTCGTGGCCGCGTTCTTCCAGGGCGTGTTCTGGCCGGCGTTCATGGTCTACGAGGTCTTCGCGGCATTGAGTGGCTGACTGATACCCGTGGGGTGTTTTGACAATACCCCGGGGGTATCCGTACGATGGGGCCATGACCTCCCAGCGGTACCTCATCATCGGCGGCGTCGCCGGCGGCATGTCCGCCGCGACCCGGCTGCGCCGGCTCGACGAGCACGCGCAGATCACCGTCCTCGAGCGGGGCGGCTACGTGTCGTTCGCCAACTGCGGGCTGCCCTACTACCTCGGCGGCGTCATCGAGGAGCGATCGAGCCTGCTGCTCCAGACGCCCGAATCGCTCGGCAGCCGATTCGGCCTCGACGTGCGCGTGCGCACCGAGGCGGTCGCGATCGACCGCGCCGCCCGCACCGTCACCGCGCGTGACCTCACCACCGGTGAGGAGACCATGCTGCCGTACGACGCGCTCGTGCTCTCGCCCGGATCCGTGCCCATCCGCCCGCCGATGGAGGGCGGCGACCGCATGCTCACGCTCTGGAACATCGACGACGTCGACACGGCCATGGCGCGCCTCGAGGTGCAGCCGCGTACCGCGCTCGTGATCGGCGCCGGCTTCATCGGGCTCGAGATGGTCGAGAACCTCGTGCACCGCGGCCTCGAGGTCACCCTCGTCGAGCTCGCCGAGCAGGTGCTCCCGCCCATCGACCCGGAGATGGCCGGCCCGGTCGCGCAGCGCCTCATCGACGCCGGCGTCGACGTGCGCCTCGGCACCGAGGTGGTGGCCATCGGAGCGGACACGGCGACGCTCGGCGACGGGTCCACCGTCCCGGCCGAGTTCGTGCTCGGCTCCGTCGGCGTGCGCCCAGAGACGTCGCTCGCCGCAGCGGCCGGGCTCGAACTCGGCGAGCGGGGCGGCATCCGCGTCGACGAGCACCTGCGCACGAGCGACCCGCACATCTGGGCCATCGGCGACGCCGTCGAGAAGGTCGACGCGATCACCGGCGAGCCGCGCATCGTGGCGCTCGCGGGCCTCGCGAACCGCCACGGCCGCCTCGCGGCCGACGCGATCACGGGTCGCGAGGTCCGGGTGCGCGACGCGCTCGGCACCGCCGTGGTCGGCGTCATGGACCTCACCGTCGCCACCACCGGGTGGAACGAGAAGCTGCTGCGTGCGCGGGGGCGCGACATCCGCGTGTTCCACACTCACCCCGCCTCGCACACGGGCTACTACCCGGGCGCCGAGGGCATGTCGCTCAAGCTGCTCGTCGACGCCGGGACCGACGCCATACTCGGCGCCCAGGGCGTCGGAGGCGAGGGCGTCGACAAGCGTATCGACGTGATCGCGACCGCGATGGCCGGCGGCCTCACCGCCTCCGAGCTCGCCGACCTCGAGCTGGCCTATGCGCCGCAGTACTCGTCGGCGAAGGACCCGGTGAACATGCTCGGCTACGTCGCCATGAACGCCGCCGACGGCCTCACGCCGTCGATCCAGTGGCACGAGGTCGATGCGGCCGTCGACGCCGGCGCGACCGTGCTCGACGTGCGCAACCCGGGCGAGGTCGCCGACGGCGCCATCCCCGGCTCCCTGCGCATCCCGCTCGACGAGCTGCGCGACCGCCTCGACGAGCTGCCCGAGGGCCGGCTCATCGTGCACTGCAAGGTCGGCCAGCGCGGCCACACCGCCGTACGGCTGCTCGCACAGCACGGCCGCGACGCGGTCAACCTCGACGGCGGCTACCTGACGTGGAAGGCCGGAACCGACGCGCGCGAGCGCGTCGCCGAAGCCGCCGACCTTGCCGCCTGACGCCCGCTCCCGGTGGTCGAGTAGCGCCGGAGGCGCGTATCGAGACCCCGCAACCTGAAGGAGAACCACCATGTGTCGCGCCATCACCTGCCGCACCTGCGGCAAGACCACCTGGGCCGGATGCGGCCAGCACGTCGACCAGGTCATGCGCGGGGTGCCCCGCAACCAGCGCTGCGCCGGGCACGAGGACGAGCCGTCGACCGGCTTCTTCGCGCGCCTGTTCGGTCGCTGACGGCGCGAACCGCGACTGGGAGAGCTATCGTGCGGGCGGCCTGGCGGCGCTCGGCGAGTCCCGCCCGGAGTAGGCGGGTCCCGCCCCCGCCCTGTGGACGGTCAGCGACCGTCCAGCCGGGGCTCGCCTACACTCCCTCGGATGACCGAACACGACGGCGCCGTCGCGCCATCCGCTCTCGGCTCATCGGCCCGACCCCGGCCCGGCGCGCATGCTGCCGGGCCCGAGGCCTTCACGTCGCTCGTGCTCGCCGCGCAGGCGGGCGCGCAGTGGGCGTGCACCGACCTGTGGGTCGCGTACGCGCCCGCGGTCGCGGCGTTCCTCCGCGCCCGCGGTTCGCACGAGCCCGACGACCTCACGAGCGAGGTCTTCCTCGCGGTCTTCGACCGGCTCCACACGTTCGAGGGCGGTGAGGCCGACTTCCGGTCGTTCGTGTTTACGATCGCGTACCGCCGGCTCACCGACGAACTGCGGCGTCGGGGTCGTCGCGGCGTCCACGAACCGTTCGACGCCGACGCCGACCCTCGGCGCGTGCCGAGCGCCGAGAACGACGCGCTGCGCAATCTCGGCGATGCCGCCGCGCTCGAGCTGCTCGACGGGCTCTCGCGCGACCAGCGCGACGTCATGGTCCTGCGCGTGGTCGCCGACCTCACCGTCGAGCAGGTCGCCGAGGTCCTCGGCAAGCGGCCGGGGGCGGTGAAGGCCCTCCAACGGCGGGCGCTCGAGACATTGCGCAGAAAAGTTCGTCCGACCCGTACCCCTGCACGGGGTTCCGACGATGGCAGGGAGTGAGATGAGGAACCGACGGATCACCGACGACGAGGCAGTGGCGCTGCTTCGCGGGCAGGCACCCGCCGCCCGCGACGACCTCGCGCCGCTCGCCGAGGCGCTCGGCGCACTTCGCACGGCGTCCTCCGACGCGCCGCCGCGGCCCACTGCCGCGCTGGCCAGTCGCCTCGACCTCGACCGAGCGTCGTGGATCTCGACTCCCCGCACAGAGGACCCGACCACGGCGCCGACCCTGTCGACTCGATCGACGGCGCCGAGAAGCAGGAGAAGGAACATGGCAATCGAGTGGTTCGCAGGACTCGGCATCGCGGCGAAGATCGCGATCGGCGCCTCCGCCGCCGCGGCGGTCAGCGTGAGCGGCGCGGGCGCCGCGGGCGCGGCCGGTATGCTGCCCGCCCCGGCGCAGCACGTCTTCGACCAGGTGACCGGCGGCGGCGCCGTCGACACCGTCGTCGAGGAGGGTCGCGAGACCGGCGACATCGCGCGTGAGACCGCAGGCGACGTCCGCGACCGTGCCGAGACCGCTCGCGAGGGCGCGCTCGACGATGCCACCGGCACCGTCAGGGACGGCATCGGCGAGGTCGGCTCGGCGGTCGACTCGGTCGAGGAGCAGGCCACCACCGGCATCGACTCCGCACGCGACGCCGTCGAGGGCACCGCGGACGAGGCCGAGGACGCCGTCGACCGCGCCGGCAGCACCGTCGAGGACCGCGTCGGCTCCGCCACGGACGCGGCGAAGGACCTCACCGGTCGCTGATCCGCCGCCGCACGAATGAGGGCCCCAGCCGGATGGCTGGGGCCCTCGCTGATGTTGCAGCGCTACTTCTTGAACTGGAAGTTCACAGTGTGCGTCGTGCCGTCATCCAGCTTCAGCGTGAACGTGCCACACGATCCAGCCCAGCCCTTATCGGTCTTCCAGACGTAGTTGTACTGGTCAGTGACCGGGTCGTAGCTGAGGCTGCTTCCGCCGGCGTTCACCGTCTCCTCGATCGGGTCGACGTTCGGGATCGGGCCGCAGGTGTAGCGGTTGATCTTGGGGAATCCGGCCGCGATGATGCCGAGACCCTGATCTCCATCGAGGCTGAACTTCATGGGGACCGCGCTACCGGCCTTCACCGAGTTGAAGGTGGTGCCCATGTCGACCGGTCGCAGGAACCCGGTGAAGTCATAGACCACCGAGTAGCTGCACACGTTCGATTCCAGTGACGTGTTCTCTGCGATGTCGCTCACGGCGCCTGCTGGGACACTGAGCGTCTTCGCGCCCACGCTCGACGTGCTCACGGCGATGGAGCCGCTGTCCGCGCCGGCGAGGCCGGAACCGGGCGACGGGTCGGACGCTGTCCACTGCGCGTCGGGCACGGTCTCGCCCAGGAGGAACGGTCCGACCGGGCAGGTGAGGTTCACGACCGGCGGCGTCACGTCGTCGACGAAGTACTCGCACTTCACCTGGGCCGATTCGTTCCCTGCGTTATCGCGAGCGATCGGAGCGGTGACCGAGCCGGGGCCGTAGACGTCGGTGTCGATCGTGATCGTACCGGTCGCGTCAGTGGCGAGTCCGGAACCGCCCTCTTCGTCCGTCGCGTTCCACGTGAGCACGTACTCCTGCTCCATCACGAGTTCCAAGGGGTCGGGGCAGTTCGCGAAGGTGACCACCGGCGGGTCCTGCTCGGTGACGGAGTAGTTGCAGCTCACGGCCGCCGAGGTGTTGCCCGCTGCATCCGCGATGAATCCCGCAGCGAGCGTCTTCGTCTTCGCCCCGTACGTCGAGGTGTCGAGCGAGACCGTCCCGCTCGTGACCGTGCCCGAAGCGAAGCCGACGTTGTCGGTGGCGGACCACGAGGCGGTCGCCGGCTCATTCCGGAGCACAGGCTCCGACGGGCACTCCAGCGTGACCACGGGTGCCACGGTGTCGGCGGGCGGCGGTGCGGTACAGCTGCCGACCGTCCAACGGACGGTGACCGATCCGTCGGCCACGCGCTCGCCGTCCTTGGCGTTCGTCCCGCTCGCTCGGTAGACCACGGTGCTCGAGAACTGCCCTGCGGTCGAGGTGGTCACCGTGATGGTGGACTGGCCGGCGGAGAGGCTGTCGCCAGTCGCGTACCAGCCGGCCGGGATGGCGACCGACGAGACCGTGGGGTCGCTGGCGCTGGCGCCGGCCCCGACGGAGACCTTCGAGATCGCGGCGCTCGTGCCCTCCTTGAACACGGTGTTGTTTCCGGCGTTGCCGCCGGTCGCGTTGCCACCACGTTCGATCACCAGGTCGACCGTCACTGATCGAGGCTCGCCGCACGCGACCGTGCCGAGCTGAAGGTTGCTGGAACCGCCCACCATCAGCTCGTCTTCGACCACGAGGGTGTCGGCATACGCGATGCCTCCGCCGGCGAGCATCATCGCTCCGGCGACGAACGCCGCGGCGATCGTCATGCCCCTTCGTTTCATCGTGTTCTCCCCACGCTCACCCCTGCACCTCGGGTTGGCGCAGTGAGTGTGCCAAACGTATGCGGATGGATATGTCCGGCGGCATCCCCCGTGAGGGTGCCAAGTGCGGGGGCGTCAGCGACCCGTGGTGACCGTGCGAGCCCGGCTCGTGGCATCCGCTCGATCGCCGTCGCTGCGGCTCGCGGTCGCACCCGCGGGTCGCAGCGCGACGAGTGCACCGCGCACGAGGAAGACGCTCCACGCGGCGAGCCCGAGCAGCTTCGCGCCGTCCTCGACGAGCACCGACGCGACGGTCGCGGGTTCGGCGAGCACGTCGACGGTCGCGGAGGTGCCGAGGCCGAGCAGCGCGAGGATGAGCAGGCCGACGTCGAGGTGCCGCAGGATCGGGGTGCGGAAGCGCCACAGGTAGGCGGCGAAGCCGACGGCGTATGCGGCGGCGATGGCCTTCGGCATCCATGAGGCGAAGGTGGCGCCCTCGTGCAGCAGCAGCAGGTCGTCGAGCGCGACGACGAGGCTGGCGACGCCGCCCCATGCGAGGGCGCGGCGCAGCCGGTGGCGACGAGCGGATGCCGCGGCGGCCCCGATGAACGCGGCGCCGGCGCCGACCGCCGTCGCCAGGATGCCGAGGTTCGAGACGAGTCCGTGCGCGGTGTGCGTCGAGTCGCGCAGCACGGCGACGGCCTGGCTGTCGCGTACGAGGTCGGTCGGCGGCATCCACGGCTGGGTGACGACCGCGACCATGATGACGGCCACGGGTGCGACCGCGGCGGCGTACGCGAGCGGCGGGGTGCGGTCGGCGGCGCGCGCGGTCGCTCGCACGAGGCGGCGAACGGATGCCACGGGGCCGGCGGTGCGGCCGGGCGCGGGCGTGGGGCTCGTGGGCACGTCGGCTCCTCTCGTCGGGTCGAGCGGCGTGCGTCGGGCGAAGTGGGAGATCCGGCGGGTGGGGGCGCGCCGGAGCGAACGGCCAGTGTACCCACGCCCACCTGGGTGCGGAGGGGACGCCCGATCAGCCCGGCCTCACGCGGCGCGGCGGATCTGCTCCACGACGTCCTCGGCGGCGGACAGGGTCGCGACCTCGGTGACGCCGCCCAGCGGCGGGACCAGCGAGAGCACGACGAAGTGGTCGCCGACGGCCTCGACGTGCGCCAGCAGGCATCGGGCATCCCACAGCGGGAAGGACGGGTCGATCGCCCGCCACGAATCGGCCCCGGCCCGGTACAGCGCGATGCGGGATGCTCGCGCGGGGTCGTGCTGCGTCATGGGACCTCCAGCTTCATCGCGGACGGTGAGCCTCGACCCTACGAGGGCGGTTCGAGCGCGACGAGACGGTTGACATCCGGTGAAGCAGAAGTCACTCGTCGCGCATGCCGGAGGAGCCGAGCACCCGTTCGACGGTGAGCTCGAGCACGACGCGCTGGGGGTTGGGACGCGGCTCCCGGTAGCGGGCGGCGTACAGCTCGACCGCGACCGCGACGGCGTCCCGGTCGTCGAGGACGCGGACGGGGCCCTCGAAGCTGATCCACCGGGCGCCGTCGACCGTGTTGACGCTTGCGCGGCCGCTGCGTTCGGCGTTGAGGAACTTCTGCGACCCGCGGCTCCCGATCACCCGGACGATGCCGTCGAGGTAGGTGATGCCGACGGGCACCGAGTGGATTCGGCCGCGTCGGTCGAGCGTCGAGAGCGTCGCGAGGTGGCGTTCGGCGAGGAACTCGCGCGCGGCGTCGGTGATCACTCGTGGCACTCCATGGGGTCGCGGGCGGGGTCGGCCGCCGGTCTCCAGTGTGCCATCGGGCCGCGCAGGGTTCGCCGCTGCACCGCTCCGGGACCTTCGGCACTGGATTTCGGCATCCGCACCCGGGACGATCGAGGTCTGACGATCGGGACGAACGGGAGCGGATGACGACGACGAACGCAGGAGCACGGCCGGTGCGGGTGCTGTTCGGATACGACGCCTCGCGATCCGCGATGGATGCGGTCGACACCGCGGGACGACTCCTCCCGGGCGCGTCGGCCACCGTCCTCTTCCTGTGGGAGCCGCCGTTCGCCTCGGCCGAGCTTCGGCAGCGGCTTGCGAGCCGGGCTCAGAGCGTCGACCGGCTCATCGACCTCCTCGAGGACGAGGGGCGTGCGGAGGCCGAGCGGCTCGTCGCGCAGGGCGTCGTGCTCGCCCGCGCGGCCGGGTGGGACGCGGAGCCGAGGGTCGAGCGGAGCTTCAACGAGGGCTACCAGCTCGCCCGGATCGCCGAGCAGGACGCCTTCGACGTCATCGTCCTCGGGTCCCGGGGGATGGGCGGCGCGCAGGCACTGCTCGGCAGCACCTCCGACCTGGTCGTGCACGTCAGCCGCGTGCCGGTGCTCGTCGTCCCCGCCGCGCTCATGTCCGCTGAGCGGGCCGCCGCTGGATCCGGACCGATCCTCATCGCGTTCGACGGGTCGCCGGGCGCCGAGGCCGCCGCCGCGGCAGCGCAACGGCTGTTCCCCGGCCGCGAGCTCGAGCGAGTCACCACCGCACCCGAGGGTGAGGCGCACGCCGAGGGGGAGGCGACGCTCGTCCCGCTGCGCGGTCGCGCGGGCAGCGCGCGTGCCGTCGGCGGGACGCTCACCGAGTACGCCGCGGAGCGCGGAGCCGGCGCGATCGTCGTCGGCTCACGCGGCCGGTCGGCGAGTCGGGAACTGCTGCTCGGCAGCGTCGCGAAGGCGGTGCTCCACCACGCCCACCGCCCGGTGCTGGTCGTTCCGCACCCGCGGTCCGCCTGAGTCGGCCTCGGCTCGGCATCACGACCGGGCGACGTCGGTCGGCGGCGCCGGCAGCTCGAACCGCACGCGTGCGCCGCCCTCCGGACGGTTCTCGGCGCTCGCGTCGCCGCCGTGGGCGCGGGCGATGGAGTACCTCCGCGACCAGCGCGACCTGTACAAGTTCATCCACGACGAGACCCTGCGGCTCGCGAACCTCCGGCACCATGACCGAGATCGCCGAGCAGCTGCGGCTGCCCGCGAGCCTCGACCGCCAGTGGTACAGCCACGGCTACTACGGGTCGCTGAACCACAACGCCAAGGCCGTGTACCAGCGGTACCTCGGATGGTACGACTCGCATCCCGCGCACCTGCACGTCCTGCCGCCCACCGAATCCGGCCGACGCTACGTCGAGTTCATGGGCGGGGCGGACGCCGTCGTCGAGGGGGCCCGGGCGTCGTTCGACGAGGGCGACTACCGCTGGGTCGCCGAGGTGCTCACGCACGTCGTGTTCGCCGACCCGGCGAACCGGGAGGCCGCCGAGCTCCAGGCCGACGCGCTCGAGCAGCTCGGCTACCAGGCCGAGAACGCGACGTGGCGCAACGAGTACCTGATGGCCGCGGTCGAGCTCCGGAACGGCGTGCGCGACCTCGGCAGCATCCAGCTCGCCACACCCGACGTGTTCGCGGCGATGACGACCGAGATGATCCTCGACTTCGCGGGCATCAAGCTGAACGCCGAGCGGACCGGCGACCTCGCCGCCACCGTGGCGTGGACCGTCGAGGACACGGCGGACGGGCCGGTGGAGTACCTGCTCGAGGTGCGCAACGGCGTGCTCGTCTACACGGCCGGTGCGCGACATCCCGAACCGGATGCCACGGCGAGGTCGTCGAAGGGCGCGCTCGCCGAGGCGCTCTTCGGCGGTCGGCCGCTCGACGAGCTCGTCGCGGCATCCGACATCGCCATCGAGGGCGACGCCGACCTGCACCATCAAGATCCTGCTGGGCCTCCTGCTGCTGTTCCTCGCGCTGCGGCAATGGCAGGGGCGCCCGAAGCCGGGCGAGACGGCGGCCCTGCCGAAGTGGATGGAGGCCATCGGCGAGATGACCCCCGCACGCGCCTTCCTGCTGGCGTTCGCGCTCGCGGCGATCAACCCGAAGAACCTCATCATGGCGGCCGGCGCCGGGGTCCTCATCGGCAGCGCGGGCGAGGGCGTCGGCGGGTCGACCATCGCGATCGCGGTCCTCACCGTGCTCGCGGCGAGCTCGGTCGCGATCCCGGTGGTCGCCTACCTGCTCGCGTCCGAGCGGATGTCGGCTCCGCTGGAGTCGCTCCGTCGGTGGCTCGTCGACCACAACGCTGCGGTGATGGCGGTGCTGCTGCTCGTGATCGGCGTCGTGATGATCGGGAAGGGGATCGGCAGCTTCTGACCAGTGCCGCGGCCGGGCGCCTAGAACTCGTCGATCGACGGGTGGTCGACGTCGTGATCGCCGTGGTCGCCCGAGGACGGCCCGGCGCGGAGTGCGCGGATCCGGGCGCGCAGCTCGCGGACCGCCGCGTCGTCCACGAGCTCGTCGTGCTCGACCTCGACGTCCCGCGCGACGATCTGGCTGGCCGGGCCGATCAGCAGCGTGGTCTGCAGGATCGAGCCGTCCTCGCCGAGCGCGGGGAACGTGACCTGCGACGCGTCGTCGTGCCGCGCGAGCGCTTCGGCGAAGTCCATCACGGCTTCCGCGATCGCGGTGCCGGTGAGGACGTCACCGCCCGCGTAGGTGAGTTGCTTCATCGCCTCATCGCAGCAGATCGGCTGCGGCGCGGCAACCAGTTGACCTGAGCGGGTTTCCGGCACCGCTTCCTCGGGGCGGGGCGGGGCGGGGCGGGGCGGGGCGGGGCCGGCCGGGTCGTCATGGTCGCCTCACGGGTGGCGTCACGCGGTACGACGGATGTCGGATGACTGGCCGTACACGTTCTGGTACCGGTCGTACAACCGGTCGATGGCCTCCTGCGGGATCGGGATGAGCTCGCCGGCCTCGCGCGCGAGGTGCACGGTGCGGGCGACGTCCTCGACCATGACGGCGGCCTTGACCGCGTCCTTCGCGTTCGCGCCGATGGTGAAGGGGCCGTGGTTCTGCATGAGCACCGCCCGGGAGCGGTGGCCGGAGAGCGTCTCGACGATGCCGCGGCCGATCGAGTCGTCGCCGATGATGGCGAACGGGCCGATGGGGATGGGCCCGCCGAACTCGTCGGCCATGGCCGTGATGACGCAGGGGATCTCCTCGCCGCGCGCCGCCCAGGCGGTCGCGTAGGTGGAGTGGGTGTGCACGACGCCGCCGACGTCGGGCATGTTGCGGTACACGTAGGCGTGCGCGGCGGTGTCGCTGGACGGGCTGCGGTCGCTGCCGGGGGTGCCGGGGATCACGGCGCCGTCGAGGTCGCAGAGGATCATGTTCTCGGGCGCGAGGTCGTCGTACGCCACGCCCGAGGGCTTGATCACGAACAGGTCGGCGCCGGGCACCCGGCCCGACACGTTGCCGCCGGTCCACACGACCAGGCCGTAGCGGGTCAGCTCGCCGTGAAGTCGGGCGACCTCGGCCCGCACACGCGCGATCGCGACCTCGTGCGATCGGAGTTCCATTTCGTCATCCCTTCGGCCTGGAATGCAATGAGTTAGCGATCACAATAACAATGGAAGGGCGCTGACGCTCGTCGCCGCATACCGAATGCCGATCTTTCGTGACCGGCGGGATAAATGGCGCTTGATCGGGACATACTGCGGCCCCAAGCTAGATCGGGACGGGACCGCCATGAAGCCTAGGACGAAACGAATGGCTTCCGACTCTTGATAGTGCGCTAACTCTAGGTTACCGTCGCCTCTGACGGCCGCTGAAGGTCGTTCAGGACAGACACGAAGGAGTGTTGGACATGGCGAACCTCTCAGCCCGGCCGGACCGGCGTCGACGCCGGATCGCGGCCGCAGCAGCGATCGCGGTCGCCGCGCTCGCGCTCGCCGGCTGCCGCCCCGGTGGCGAGGCGGCGAGTGCCGAGGACAAGGAAACGGGCGAAGGGCTGGTCATCGGCTGGAGCCAGCGCGGCATCAGCGGCAGCGACTGGTGGAAGACCCTCGTCGAGGGCGGCCAGGCCGAGGCCGAGGAGATCGGCGCACGGATCGAGCTGCTCGACGCGAACGGCGACACGGTGCGGCAGAACGCCGACGTGCAGACGCTCATCACGAAGGGCGTCGACGTGGTCATCATGAACGCCAACGACCCGATCGGCGTCGCGCCGTCCGTCCAGGCGCTGAAGGATGCGGGCATCCCCCTGGTCACGGTGAACTCGAACCTCGACGAGAGCCTCGTGCCCGACATGTTCTGCTACGTCGCCGAGGACCAGGAGTACACCGGGTCGCTCGCCGGCGAGGTCGCTGCGACGAAGGCGCTCGAGAAGTTCGGCGACTCCGGGGAGATGAAGGTCGTCGGCATCGGCGGCTTCCCGGGCGACGTGCTCAGCGACCTCCGGTTCAACGGCTTCATGGAGGGCTGGGACGGCGTGATGGCCGACCACCCCGGCGTCTCCACGGTGAAGCTCGACACCAAGTACGGCGAGTGGAAGCCCGACAAGGCGCTCGCCCCCATCCGCGACGTCGCGACGGCCAACCCCGATCTCAAGGTCGTGTACAGCATGAGCGACGTCATGAACGGCGGCGTGGTGCAGGGCCTCCAGCAGGCCGGCCTCTGGGGTGACGGCATCATCCTCTCCAGCTACGACGGCGGCATGGTCTCGGTCAAGCAGATGATGGACGACCCTGACGGCCCGCTCCAGGCGACGGCGTCCAACCAGCCCTGGGACCAGGGTGCGACCGCGGTCCGGATGGCGTTGGCCGCCTACAACGACGACCAGTCGCAGTGCCCCGACAAGACGCTGTTCATCGAGACCACTGTCGTGACTCCCGAGAACGCGGCCGACTACTACGTGGCCGAAGACACCTACGTCCGCGCACAGGACTGACCCGCCGGGCCGGCTCCGGCACGCCCGGAGCCGGCCCCACCTCGACCAACGAAGGAGCACCGATGCTCGCGAACCAGCAGTCCCCGGGCGAGGCCGTGGCTGCCGCCGGCAGCGACGAGCGGATGCCAGAGCTGCAGCTCGAGGGCATCACGAAGTCCTACCCGGGAGTCCATGCCCTGAAGGGCGTCAGCTTCGACGTCCACCGCGGCTCGATCCACGCCCTGGCCGGTCAGAACGGCGCCGGCAAGTCGACGCTCGTCAAGATCCTCTCCGGCGCCGAGGTTCCGGATGCCGGCACCATCCGGCTCGGCGGAGAGCGGCAGCGGTTCCGGGAACCGCTCGATGCCCAGCACGCCGGGATCCACACCATCTACCAGGAGCTGTCGCTCGTGCCGTCGCTGTCGGTGGCCGAGAACATCTTCCTCGGTCAGCTCCCGCGGCGGGCCGGCGCCGCAGTGGACTGGCGCCGGATGCAGGCGGAGGCGCGCGACGCGCTCGACCGCGTGGGCTTCCACCTCGACGTCCGCAGGCCGGTGGGAAGCTACTCGACCGCGGAGCAGCAGGCCGTCGAGCTCGCGAAGGCGCTCCACAAGGACGCCCGCGTGCTGCTCCTCGACGAGCCCACGTCGACCCTCCCGCTGCCCGACGTCGACCGACTCTTCACCGTGCTTCGCTCGCTCTCCGAGCAGGGCGTCACGCTCATGTACATCTCGCACCGCATGGATGAGGTGTACGAGCTCTGCGATGCCGTCACCGTCCTCCGTGACGGCGTCAACGCCGCGGACTTCGCCACGTCCTCCTCCCGCCCCGCCGACGTCGTCACGGCGATGGTCGGCAAGAGCCTCGAGGGTTCGATCGCCGACGCCGCGCTGCGCGGCGAGCGGTCGCCCCGCCTCGGCCCCGGCGCGAAGGACCGCGTCATCCTCACCGTCGATCACGTCTCCGACGAGGAGGGCAGCGTCGACGACGTCTCGTTCGAGCTTCGCGAAGGCGAGGTGCTCGGACTGTCGGGCCTCATCGGCAGCGGTCAGTCGGAGCTTGCCAGCCTCCTCGCCGGGGCCCGCCGGCACACCTCCGGTGAGATGAGCATCGACGGCCGGCGCGTCGACTTCACCGCCCCCCGCGACGCCATCCGCCGCGGCATCGGCCTGCTCCCGCAGGACCGCAAGGCCGCGGGATTCGTGCCCGAGATGGGCGTGGCCGCGAACATCACGCTCGCAAGCCTCCCGATGTTCAGCCGACTCAGCGTCATCGACTCCAACCGCGAGCGGCGCGTCGCCTCCGACATGGTCGACAGGCTGGGCATGCGGGTCTCCGGCGTGAACCAGCCCCTGCGCACGCTGAGCGGCGGCACCCAGCAGAAGGCGATCCTCGCCCGCTGGCTCGTACGGGACGCGCGGATCCTCGTGTGCGACGAACCGACGCGCGGCGTCGACGTCGGCGCCAAGGAGGACATGTACGAACTCCTCCGCGAGTTCGCCCGCCAAGGCGGAACCGTCGTGGTCGCGAGCTCGGAGATCACCGAGGCGATGATGTGCGACCGCGTGCTCGTCATGGCCCGCGGGAAGGTCGTCGCCGAACTCGCGCACGACGAGATCGACCCGCACGGTCACGCCATCCTCGAACGATTCGCCTGAGACGCGCCGACGTAGGCGACCGGGCTTCCACCACAGGAGAACACCATGTCCAAGACCATCCTCAAGACCCCGCCCGAGCAGAGCGGCGGCCCGAAGTCGGCGACCGCGAGCTCGACCCGGAGCCGGATCGGCGACGCGCTCCGCCGCGCCCTGCCGAAGAGCTACCTCCTCCTGGTGCTCCTCGCGATCATCGTCGTCGGCTACTACGCCTCGGCCGACTTCCTCACCATCCGCAACGCCGAGAACGTCATCGCGGCGGCATCCATCGTCGCCGTCCTCGCCGTCGGGCAGTTCTTCGTCATCCTCACCGGCGGCATCGACCTGTCAGTGGGCTCGATCCTCGCCATGTCGACGGTCATCGTGGCGCTCACCCTGCAATCGGGGATGTCGGCCGGCATGTCGGTCGCGTTCACGCTCACCGCGTGCGCCATCGCCGGTCTCATCAACGGCCTCCTGGTGGTCTGGCTCCGCATCCCACCGTTCATCGCCACACTTGCGATGATGAGCGCGATCAAGGGATTCAGCTACATCATCCAGTCGACCAGCCTCATCCAGATCCTCGACCAGCAGTTCATCGAGTGGTTCTCGACGGGAACGGTCGTCGGCCTCCGGAACCCGGTCGTCATCTTCATCATCGTCGCCCTCGTGGCCGCGCTCGTAGCGAAGTTCACGACCTTCGGCCGCTCGCTCTACGCCATCGGCGGCAACCCCGAAGCTGCCCGCCTGTCCGGCCTGCCGGTCGCGCGCAACCTGATCATCACGTACACGATGTCCGGGTTCCTCGCCGGACTCGCGGGTCTCATCGCCGCGGCGCAGCTGCGCCAGGGCAGCTCGCTGATCGGCGTCGGCTACGAACTCGACGCCATCGCGGCCGTCGTCGTCGGCGGCGCGTCGCTCATGGGCGGCAAGGGTGACCCGCTCAGCGCGGTGGTCGGCGTGTTCGTTCTCGCAACGATCATCAACATCATGAACCTCGTCGGCATCTCGTCCGAACCGCAGCTCGTGATCAAGGGAGCGGTGATCGTGATCGCCGTCTTCCTCTCCAGCGCCGGCGGAGTGCACCGGATCTCCTCGTTCTTCTCCAGACATTTCGGCCGGGCACGGGCTCGCGCAGCGTAGCCCGTGCCGGGGTGAACGCCCCACCCGTCGATCCCAGTCCGTTCGCGACCCGTCAGGGGGAGGTCAATCGTGCGCCGAGAATCAGCACCCGGGCGCGGTCCCAGGATGATCGACGTCGCCCGCCTCGCGGGGGTGTCGCACCAGACCGTGTCGCGAGTGGTCAACGGCTCGGACAGCGTGACCCCGGAGTTGGCCGAACGAGTCGAGCACGCGATCCGGCAGCTGCGCTATCGCCGCAATCCGGCGGCGCGCGCACTGGCGACGAGCCGGAGCATGAGCATCGGCATCGTCGGCTTCGGGTTGGCGCAGTACGGCCCATCGGTCGCCCTGACCGGTATCGCCGACGAGAGCCGGCGGGCCGGGTACGCGACCAACATCGTGAGCATGGCTGAGGCGGATCGGGCGAACATGAGTCGTGCGCTCGACCACCTCGTCGACGACTCCGTCGACGGGATCATCGTGCTCGCACCAGTCGAGGGCGCCCTCGCCGCGCTTCAGGGTCTCGAGATGGATGCCCCGCTCATGGTCTTCCAGCCGGGGGCGACGCCGGCGGTCGATCGGGTTGCGACCGACGAGATCGCCGGTGCGCGCATGGCCACCGCGCACCTCGTCCGATCGGGACACCGGACCGTTCGCCACGTGAGTGGGCCGAGCGGCTGGCTGGGTACCAGCGCCCGGATCGCGGGCTGGGCCGGAGAGCTCTCCGAGCGAGGGCTCGCCGCGCCGCCGCCACTCGAGGGCGACTGGACGACGGAGTCGGGGTATGCCGCGGGGCGAACCCTCGCGGGCGACCCCAGCGTCACCGCGGTCTTCGCGGCGAACGATCAGATGGCGCTCGGCGTCATGAAGGCGTTCGCGGACGAGGGCAGGCGGGTGCCCGAGGATGTCTCCGTCGTGGGCTTCGACGGCGTTCCCGAATCCGCCTACTACCGACCTGGCCTCACGACGATCGGGTTCGACTTCGCTGAGGTCGGGCGGCGTGCGGTAAGCCAACTCCTCCTCAGGATGGCGGGTGAAGAGCCAGGGCCGGTCGCCCGGGTGGAGCCCACCTTCCTTCTCCGCGACAGCGCTCGAGCAGCGTGAGACTCGACTCCGACCAGATACACACCGAAAGAAGGAATCCCATGTCCGATCGCCCATTCGGCCGCACCGGCCTGACCGTCTCCGGCGTCTGCGTCGGCACGAGTGCCCTCGGCAGCTTCCCGGCTCAGTACGGCTATGAGGTGGACGAGGACACCGCAGTCGCCACGATCCGACAGGTCTTCGACAGTCCGTTCACCTTCATCGACACGTCGAACGAGTACGGCGGCGGGGCGAGCGAGGAGCGCATCGGGCGCGCGATCGCCGAGCGCGGCGGCATCCCTGATGGGTACGTCGTGGCCACGAAGGTCGACCCGCTCCCTGGCTCGACCGACTTCTCGGGCGACCGCGTCCGCCGCTCGGTCGAGGAGAGCCTGGAACGGCTCGGCCTCGATCGGCTTCAGCTCGTCTACCTGCACGACCCGGAGAAGATCTCGTTCGAGGAGGGCACCGCTCCCGGTGGTCCGCTCGAGGCACTGATCGATTTGCGCGACCAAGGGGTCATCGAACACCTCGGCGTGGCAGGCGGTCCGATCGACCTCGAGCTGCAGTACCTCGCCACGGACGCGTTCGACGCGGTCATCAGCCACAACCGGTACACCCTCGTCGAACAGACGGCCGAGCCGCTCATCGAGGATGCCGCGCGGCGCGGTGTCGCATTCGTGAACGCGGCACCCTTCGGCGGCGGCATGCTCGTCAAGGGCCCGCGCGCCGTGCCCCGGTACTGCTATGCGCCGGTGGCGCAGGCGACCATCGACCGCGTCCTCAAGATGGAGGCGCTGTGCGAGCGCCATGGCGTGCCGCTGGCAGCCGCAGCCCTGCAGTTCTCGGTCCGCGACGAGCGCATCGCATCGACGATCGTCGGGATGTCGCAGCCGAGCCGAATCGAGGAGACCATCGCGCTCCTCGCGCACGACATCCCGGATGAGCTTTGGGCCGAGCTGCTGCCGCTGGCGCAGGTCGGACGCGACGGCATCGAGGCCTCGGCCGCGTGATCGCGGTACCCGGCCTCGAGGAGATGAAAGGAACCCCATGAATCGGAAGAAGCAGCCAGAGCCCGTCGACGTCGTGATCGTCGGTGCCGGAGCCGGCGGCGCAACGGCCGCGAAGGTCCTCTCAGAGGCGGGCCTGCGGGTCGTCGGCCTGGAACGCGGCCCGTGGCTGAAGCCCGAACACGCGTCCGGCGACGAGTTGAAGTTCCTGAACCGGAACTTCATCTGGCAGGACCCCAAGCTGAAGCCGCGCACCTACCGGCCGAACGATCAGGAGGAGGCGGTCGTCACGAACTTCTCGGCGACACCGCAGGTCGTCGGCGGAGGCACGACCCACTGGGGCGGCATGGTGCCGCGCATGGCCGAGAGCGACTTCAAGCTCCGCTCGCTGCACGGTGACGTGCCGGGCGCCAGCTTGGTCGACTGGCCGATCACCTACGACGAGCTCGAGCCGTACTACACGCGGGTCGAATGGGAGTTCGGTACGTCCGGCCTCGCCGGCGCCAACAAGTGGGAGGCCTGGCGAAGCCGGGGATACCCGACCAAGCCGTCGCCGCTCAGCCAGATCGGCCGGACGTTCTCGACCGCGATGGCGAAGCTGGGGCACAGCACGTTCCCCATGCCGCAGGGGATGGTGACCGAGCCGTATCGCGGGCGGCAGCCCTTCAGCGAGAACGGATTCTGGCAGCAGTATCCCGACCCCGGCACGGGGAAGTCGTCCACGCTGATCAGCTTCATCCCGGATGCGGTCGCGACCGGCCGCTACGACCTGCGCCCCGAGTCGTACGTCAGCGAGATCCTCGTGGGCAAGGACGGCCGGGCCACCGGCGTTCGCTATCAGGACGAAGACGGCGACGAGTTCGTCCAGCATGCGAAGGCGGTCATCGTCTGCGGCGGCGGCATCGAGACCCCGCGGCTGCTGCTCATGTCGAAGTCGGCGCTCTTCCCCGACGGGTTGGGCAACGGCAACGGCATGGTGGGCAAGAACGCGACCTTCCACCAGTACTCGTTCTCGGTGGGCCTGTTCGACCGAGAGGTGACCGACCCGCTCTACGGCTGGGCCGGCCACTACATGAGCCTGTGCTCGTTCGACTTCTACGAGACCGACGAGAGTCGCGGCCACATCCTCGGCTCGCTGATCTTCCCTTCGATGATCGGGCACCCGGTGAACTGGAGCTTCCCCGGACGGCCGACGTGGGGCCAGGCATCGAAGGACGCGGACCGGGAGTTCTTCAACCACAGCATGAAGATCGGGATGCTTCTCCATGACATGCCCGTGGAGGACAACCGGGTCGACCTCGACCCGAACGTCAAGGACGCGTGGGGACTTCCAGTCGCCCGGATCACGCACACGCCGCACTCCAACGACTTCGCGCACGAGCGCTGGCAGGTCGCGAAGAACGGCGAGATCCTCGAGGCCGCGGGGGCACGGAAGGTGATCCCCGTGAACATGGAGAGGATCACCGGCAACACCTCCCACGAGCTCGGCACCGCACGGATGGGCGACGACCCCGCGACATCCGTCGTCGATCGCTGGTGCCGGTCGCACGAGGTGCCGAACCTCTACGTCTTCGACGCGAGCTTCTTCCCCACGGCGACGGGTATCAATCCGGCGCTCACGATCATGGCCAACGCCTGGCGCTGCTCCGACCGGATCCTCCACGTCGACCGCCACGGCTGGACCGAGGACTGATCGCGGCCGAAGCCGCTGGACGACACGAAAGGACAGAATCCATGGGACAAGCGGAATGGGTCACCGTGCCCGTATCGACGCGCGACGTCGAGGGGCCGACCTTCTTCTCTCAGCACGAGTGGGACACGATCGAGGCTGCGACGGCGCGGATCATCCCCACCGACCACCACCCAGGCGCCCGCGAGGCGAAGGTGGTGCGCTTCATCGACCGGATGCTCGCCGGCACGCAGTTCATATTCCCGGCCGCGGACGGTATCGGCTTCCTCCGGATGGAGGGCCGCGAGGCCGCGGTCTGGGAGGAGCGGATCGAGCAGCGCCGGCGCTTCTACCGCGAGGGCATCAGGGAGATGGATCGTCTCGCACAGGAGCTCGGGGGCGGCGCCTTCGTCGAGCTCGGCGAGGCTGACCAGGACGCGGTGCTCGAGAAGCTGTCGGGCGCGGCGAAGCCGGGCGGATTCACGCTCGACGACGAGGGCGGTGGCCTCGGTGGCGCCCCCGCGGGCAATCAGCCCGTGAACGAGGACTTCCTGGAGTTCTTCCCGCTGCTCGTGCTGAACACCAGGCAGGGCTTCTACGGCGATCCTGTCTACGGCGGCAACGAGAACCGGGTCGGCTGGGGGGTCATCGGCTTCGACGGGCCCCCGTCGCTGGCCTCGACGATGGACGGCAGCTACACGACGCGCAAGTACATGGTCGAGGGGGCGGAGTGGCCGTACGACCAGCACCCGGTCGTGCTGCGCTACCGGCGGCCCTGATCGAGGTGGGGAATCCCGGCCCGCTGCTCCCGGCTCGGGTGCGGCGGGCCGGGCATAATGATGGGATGCCGTCGACACGTGCCGCTCCGGAGTCGAAGGGGAACGGTCGGGGCGAACGGCTCGCGTCGAGGTCCAAGGGCCCTCGGATGGTGGACGTGGCCAGGCTCGCCGGGGTTTCCCAGCAGACCGTCTCGCGCGTGGTCCGCGGGGCCACCAACGTCGCGCCGGACATCCGTGAGCGCGTCGAACTCGCGATCACCCAGCTTCGGTACCGACGGAATCCGGCGGCAGCGGCGCTGGCGAGCAATCGGACGATGACGATCGGTGTGGTGAGCTTCGAACTCTCGGTGCTCGGTCCGTCGGTCGCGTTGTACGGTATCTCCGAAGAGGCGCGGCAGCACGGCTACTCGACGCGACTCGTGACGCTCGATTCGCTCGATCGGTCGACGATCCGTACGGCGTTCGACTCGGTGGGGTCGGATGCGGTCGACGGTGTCGTCGTGCTTGCGCCCCTGTACGACGCGATCGCCGTGCTCGAGGCGCTCGACATCGACGTGCCGGTGGTGTCGTTTCAGCAGGGCACTCCGCCGAGCCCCACGAGTGTCTCGATCGATGAGGTCCGTGGCGCACGGGCGGCCGTCCGGCATCTGCTCGACCTCGGCCACGAGACGGTATGGCATGTGCAGGGTCCGGAGGGCTGGATGGCGTCGAGGGCGCGCCGGCGCGGATGGGCTGAAGAGCTCGCCGCGGCGGGCCGCGTCGGCCCACCACCGCTTGAGACGTCGGACTGGTCAGCGGCCGAGGGGTACCGTGCCGGCCGCCGGCTTGCACAGATGCCCGGGGTCACCGCGGTGTTCGCCGCGAACGACCCCTTTGCGCTCGGCGTGATCAAGGCGCTCGACGACGCCGGGATCGACGTACCGGGTGACGTCAGCGTGGTCGGCTTCGACGACGTGAAGGAGGCGCCGTACTTCCGGCCGGCGCTGACCACGGTGTCGCTCGACTTCGAGGCGATCGGTCATGTGGCCGTCACCAGGATCCTCGAGATGATCCGCGGAGAGGCGCACGGGGACATCCCGTACATCCAGCCCCAGCTCGTCGTCCGAGACACGACCGCGAAGCCCAAGCGCTGACCGGGCACCCGACCTCGGACCCCAGGCCCTGACCGGCACATCGCCGGCCCTGACCGGCACATCGCCGACCCACGGAGCCGTGGCAGGGCCTCCGTGAATCGGCTTCGGCTTCGTGGTGCGCTCTCTTGAGAGGGGGCTTTCGCCTTTGCGCCTCAAAAAACCGATTGAACAGCCATTTTACACAAGCTGCTTGCGGGATCTTCAGAGCTGTGCCTATGCTGAGTTAGCGCTAACTCAGCGCCCGGACGGCAGAGACGCCTGTTCCCGCGGCCATATCTGCTCACCGAAGAGAAGAAATGAGAACAGCAATGATCGACCCATTCGTCGTCGTGGCCGTGTCGCCGCGAACCATCAACGTGAAGAACCCCGGCGATGGCGTCGCGAACGTCAAGCGCATCAACGAGTTCATCGACACCGCCGTGATGGTCGGCCGGTGGGAGGGCTCTCCGGTCAAGCTCGTCGTCCTCCCGGAGATGGCGATCCAGGGCATGATCGCGAACACGCCCGGCAACCGCGAACGTGAGGCGCACTTCGCCGTCACCATTCCCGGCCCCGAGACCGACGAGCTCGCGAAGAAGGCCATCGAGCTCGACACCTACATCGCGGCCGAGCTGTACATGGTCAAGGACGACGACTTCCCGGACCGCCACTTCAACGTGGCCTTCATCATCGACCCCAAGGGCGAGATCGTCTACAAGCGGTACAAGGCGACGTCCGACGCCTACGAGGGCGGCATGCTCGGGAACATGAACCCGCACGACGTGTGGGACGAGTTCATCGAGAAGAAGGGCAACGGCAACGTCATGGACGCGATCTTCCCGGTCGCGAAGACGGAGATCGGCAACATCGGCATCGCGATCTGCCACGAGGGCGTGTACCCCGAAATCGCCCGCGGTCTCGCGATGAACGGCGCCGAGATCATCATCCGCCCGACGCTCATCGAGCCGGCCGTGCAGAACGGCATGTGGGAGCTGCAGAACCGCGCCCACGCCATGTTCAACTCGGCCTATGTCGTGGCGCCGAACCTCGGCCCGGAGGTCCGCGAAGACGGCAGCATGCAGGACCTCTTCGGCGGCCAGTCGATGATCGTCGGCCCGCGCGGCCAGATCCTCACGCAGCAGCGCGGCTGGACGTCCGGCGACTCGTTCGTCTGCACGACGATCGACATCGAGGCCCTGCGCCGCGCGCGCGTGGCCAACGGCCTGTACAACCAGTTCAAGGACCTGCGCACCGAGCAGTACCGCGCGATCTACGACACGCCCATCTACCCGAAGAACCAGTACCTCGACGCGCCGCCCGCCGAGGGCTGGCTCGCGCGCGAGCACGAGACGCGCGCGAGCAACATCGAGAAGCTCATCGAGCGGGGCATCCTGACCCCGCCGACGGGCTACAAGGGCTGATCACGCGATCGGATGGAGCGGCCGGGGACTGTCCTGCGGGGTGGTGGCCGGCCGTTCGTCCGTTCTGCGGAGAACGCACGCAGGGAGGGAATGCTGATGCCGCGAAGGGTCGCAGTGCTCGGGATGGGCCGCTGGGGGCGCACATGGTGTCGCGTACTGGATGGCGAACCCGACGTCGACGTCGTCACGGTCGCGGTCCGGCCGGGCGGGACGACCGTCGACCTGCCGGATGTGCACGTCGTCGACGACCTCGGTTCGGCTCTCGATGTCGACGGACTCGACGCGGCGATCGTGACCTTGCCGGTCGGGCTGCATCTCGACGCGATCCGGGCAGCCGTGAGCCGCGGCGTCCCCGTGCTGTGCGAGAAGCCCGCAGTGGCGACCCGGTCCGAGCTGTCCGAACTCGAGCAGCTGGCCGGCGATGGCGCGGTGGTGCGCATCAACCAGAACTACCGACTCCGGCCCTGGGCCGAGTCGGTGCGAGCCCACCTGCCGAGCATCGGCCGACTTCTTCGAGTCGAGGTCGCCTTCGCGCAACCCGAGTTCCCCGATGGGGGCCGCGACCGGCTGGCTCACCCGCTCCTGGCCGACATGGCGATCCACCACGTCGACCTCCTGCGTCACCTCACCGGCCGTGAGGCGAACGTGGTCCGCGCGTCCGCAGCCCGCCGGCCGGACACGTCCTATGCCGGCTCGACGGACCTCGAAGCCGAGCTGCTGCTCGACGGGGGCGCCCAGGTCGCGTATGACGGGACCTGGGCGGCGCGCGGGACGATCACGCCGTGGGATGGCGACTGGGTGTTCGTCGGCGACCGCGGCACCCTGACGGTGCGAGACCTCGCGGTCGACGTCGACGCCGGCGACGGGCCGCGCCGCGTGGCGACGACCCTTCCGCCCGCTGCGGACGAGGACCTCGCGGTCGCGTGGCGCGACTTCGTGCGCGCCGTCGACGGCGACGACGCGGCCGGGGTGACGACTGCCGACAACAGCCGCAGCCTCGCCGTGGTCTTCGAACTCGCGGAGGCCGCCGGCGTGCCCGACCCGTCCGCCGTGCTCGACTCCCACCGCTGAAGGGTCGAGCCCGCCGGGCGCGGAGGATCGCACGACCTGGCGCTCGTCCGCGACGCCCCATGAACCATCCGGATGCGGCCACGGGGTGGAGCCGTGGCCGCACCCGGATGCCCCGATACGGGACCGAGGTGAAGGAGAGCCATGCTGGAGCGGTGGGTTCGTCTTCGCCATGCGATCGAACTGGAGGCGATCGAGGAGCTTCGACGCGATGAGTTGGAGGAGCTCGCCGCTGCCTGCGTCGACGCGGTGAACGACGGTGACTGGATCCGCGCCCGATTCCACGCCCGGATGCACCAGCGCCTCCGAGGCGGCTCTACCGGAGGTTGTCCCGAATCGCTGCCCGGATGCGAACGGCGATGTGGAGGTTGAGCCGCGAGTCGGGGTCGGTGAGGTCGCAGTCGAGCAGCTCGCGGATGCGGCCGAGCCGGTACCGCAGCGTGCTCCGGTGGATGAGCAGTGATTCCGCCGCGCGATCGTAGTTGCCACCTGAGTCGAGATACGCGCCGAGCGTCCGGACGAGTTCCGAGCGGTGATCCCGATCGTGCCCGACGAGCGCCCCGAGCCACTTGTCAACGAAACGTTCGAGCTCCATCCCGTCACCGGACGTGTCGAGGATGCGAAGCAGGCCGAGGTCGTCGTGGTTCGACACGCCGAACGGCCGCCGCGACTCGACGCGGAGATGCAGGGCCCGGCTCGCCTCGGCGAACGAGTGGGCGAGGTCGTCGGCGGCGTGGGCTCCGCCGACGCCGATGGTGCCCTGGGTGCTGGAGACCGAAGTCGACAACCTCTGGTGGAGATCGGAGAAGTCGTGATCGCCGGCGACCACAGCGACCACCCCCTCCGACCGCCGTGAGATCAGCGCCGGCACGTGCATCGCCGCCAGTTCGTGCCGCAGCGCCGCGCCGATGTCGACGCCGTTCGGCGTGGGCGACTCCCAACGAACGAGCATCACGCGGTGCGCGCCGCTGAGATCGAACTCGAGTGCCTCGGCGCGCGCCACCGCATCGACGGCATGGGCGCCGGCAACGAGATCGTCCGCGAGGTCGCGTCCCAGGCGGGTCTCGACCTCCGCGACGTTCCGATGGTGGGCGAGCTCGACGGCGATCATCTCGCTGGCGTACTCGATGGCGAATCGATCGTCCTCGCTCCGGCTGTCGTCCGGATCGTGGATGCCGATGACGCCGAGCGTCTCCCCCCGGGAGCGGATCGGCGTCGTACGCCATTCGGCGACGGGCGATGCGGTGGTCGAGGGCGTGTCGTCAGGGTGGAGCAGGCGCGACGGCGCCGCAGATCCGCCGACCGCCACGAAGGCGCGCTCGGCGCCGAAGGAGTCCTGCAGGACGACGGGCCGCCGGGTGATGGCACTCACCGCCTCGACGATCCGGGCCTCACCGTCGCCCGTGCCGGCCGCGGCGAGGATCACGTCACGGATGTTGCGGTGCGAGTTCAGCTGCGAGATCGTGGCCTTCATCGTACGGAGTTCGCGGGCCTGAGCACGCTCTCGGTCGATGAGCTCCGCCGTGGCCAGGGCTGCTCCGGTCGGCTCCGCGAGGGCGTGGAGCAGGAACATCTCCTCCTTGGATGGCTCCGTCGCCGACTGGAGCACGAAGGCTCCCCTGACCTTTCCGGTTCCCCAGAAGACCAGCGCGTAGCGCCAGACGTCACGATCGTCGATCACGCCGCTCTGGCCTGCCCGCGCATCGACCAGCAGGTCGAGGCTGCGGTTCGCCCTGCCCGAGTAGCGGACGAGCCGATCGTCGGCGGCGACGTACACGGCGCGAACGAGGCATCCCGCGATCGCCTTGGCCGAGGCGACCGCGAGCCGCAGCGTTCCCCGAATGGACGGGTGCTCGAACATCTTCGAGCCCACCCTGAAGAGGTCGTACCGCCCCGATTGCGTCTCGGCATCGAGGTGGGACTGCGCGACAGGATTCGGATCACTCATTGCGCACATCGCGGTGCACCCCCGCGTCTCAACCTAGTCCGTTCCGGTTGGGTCCGATAGTGCAGGCGTCGGCCGATTCTTTCGCCCTCGCAGGGCGAAGATGCGGCCGGGCCGGAGGCGCAAGACTCGGCACGAGGCAGACCGTCGCCGAGCGAGGAGAGCGCACTGAGCCGGATGGGCTTCGGCGGGCTCCCGACGCGTCCGCGGTCGTCAACAGGAACCGTGAACGACGAAACGCCGTCGGGCGCTCGAGCCGACGACACCACGAAAGGGAACTTCTCATGGCCAAAGCAGTCGGCATCGACCTCGGCACCACGAACTCGGTGGTCGCCGTGTGGGAGGGGGGAGAGGCGAAGGTCATCCCGAATGCGGAAGGCGCTCGCACGACCCCGTCCGTCGTCGCGTTCACGGACACCGGCGAGCGACTCGTCGGGCAACTCGCACGACGACAGGCGATCCTGAACCCCAAGGGCACGATCTCCTCAGCCAAGCGATTCATCGGGCGCAAGTTCGACGAGATCGAAGACGAGGCCAAGGCGGTCGGATTCGACATCGCGCCCGGGCCCAACGGCGAAGCCAGGTTCAACATCCGCGGCAAGCTGCACGCGCCCGAGGAGATCAGCGCGCTCGTACTGCGCAAGCTGGCCGACGACGCGAGCAAGTTCCTCGGTGAGAAGGTGACCGAGGCGGTGATCACCGTCCCGGCGTACTTCAACGACGCGCAGCGCACGGCGACGAAGGACGCCGGCCGCATCGCCGGTCTCGAGGTGCTCCGCATCATCAACGAGCCGACCGCGGCGGCCCTCGCATACGGCATGGACAAGAAGGAGCACGAGACCGTGCTCGTCTTCGACCTCGGTGGCGGCACGTTCGACGTGAGCCTGCTCGACGTCGGCGACGGCGTGGTGGAGGTGCGCGCGACCGCGGGCGACACCCACCTCGGCGGCGACGACTTCGACCGCCGCATCGTCGACTACCTCGCGGACGAGTTCCAGAAGGACAACGGCATCGACCTCCGCCAGGATCCCCAGGCCCTTCAGCGACTGTTCGAAGCAGCCGAGAAGGCCAAGGTCGAGCTCAGCAGCGTCAGCCAGACACAGGTCAGCCTGCCGTTCATCACGGCGGATGCCACCGGCCCGAAGCACCTGACCACGACGCTGAAGCGCTCCGCGTTCGAGAACATCACCGCCGACCTGGTCGAGCGCTGCCTCGGCCCGGTGCGCCAGGCGATGGAGGATGCCAAGGTCTCCGAGAACGACATCGACGAAGTCATCCTCGTCGGCGGTTCGACGAGGATCCCCGCCGTGCAGAACCTCGTCAAGCGGCTCACCGGCGGCAAGGACCCGAACATGACCGTGAACCCGGACGAGGTCGTCGCCATCGGCGCGGCCACCCAGGCGGGCGTCCTGAAGGGCGAGGTCAGCGACGTGCTCCTGCTCGACGTCACGCCGCTCTCGCTGGGCGTCGAGACGCGGGGCGGGGTGATGACCAAGATCATCGAGCGCAACACCACCATCCCGGCGCGCCGGAGCGAAGTGTTCTCCACCGCCCAGGACGACCAGGACTCCGTCGAGATCGTCGTGCTCCAGGGCGAGCGCGAGCGCGCCGCCGACAACCGGGTCCTGGGCAGGTTCACCCTGACCGGCATCCGGCCCGCGCCGCGCGGCGAGCCCCAGATCGAGGTCACGTTCGACATCGACGCCAACGGCATCCTCAACGTCAATGCGCGCGACAAGGACACGGGTGCCGAGCAGGGCATCACCATCAGCGGCACCACGAACCTCGACCAGGCCGAGATCGAGCGGATGGTGCAGCAAGCCGAGCAGCACCGCGCCGAAGACCAGCGCCTGC
Organism: Agromyces sp. C10; assembly: GCF_023217995.1. Classification (NCBI taxonomy): domain Bacteria; kingdom Bacillati; phylum Actinomycetota; class Actinomycetes; order Micrococcales; family Microbacteriaceae; genus Agromyces; species Agromyces sp. C10. The sequence continues at coordinate 74,216 of NZ_JALPSX010000009.1, forward strand.
GTGAGGACATCGACGCACGGAACGAGCTGGACGCCGCCGCGTACCGGGTCGAGCGGGCGCTGTCGGAGCTCGGCGGAGCCGTACCGGAACACGAGCGCTCCCGTGCCGAGATGCTGGTCGGGCAGGCGAGGGAGGCCGTCGAGCGAGAGGTCCCAGCGTCCGAGGCCAGGGAACTCACCAGCGAACTGCAGCAGGTGGAGGCGGCCTTGTCCGTCGCTCGCTCCGCCGAGGCGTCGTCATCAGGGAGCCCCGGCGAGACGGAGGATTCCGACGACGTCGTGGACGCCGAGTTCGATCGAGCCTGAGGGGCCTCGGGAGATGGGAAACCCGGATGAGCGAGACCTGGAGCCCGATGAGCGCGGTGCGCCCAGCGAGGTGCCCAGCCCTCCGGAGGAACCCTCCCCGGCCCCGCAGGAGGACGTGAACCCACGGCTCGCGGAACTGGAGGACCGCTGGCGTCGTGCGGCGGCGGACCTGGACAACGCGCACAAGCGGGCTGCCCGCGACCTCGCGCTGGCCCAGGACGCCGAGCGGGCGCGCGCGGCATCCGTCTTCCTCCCCGTCGTGGACGGGCTGACGGATGCGGTCACCTACGCCAGGCAGGTCGACGACGGCCTCGCCGAAGGCGTGGGTTCGATCCGGGAACACGCCGTCGCCGCGCTCGAGCGCCTCGGCTACCCCCGCATCGACGACGTGGATGTGCCGTTCGACCCCCGCATCCATGAGGTCGTCTCGGTCGTCGAGCGCGCCGACGTGCCGCCGCGCACGGTCACGGCAGTGGCGCGGCTGGGGTTCGGGACGCCTGAACGCCTGCTGCGGCCCGCCGGGGTCGTGGTCACTGCGGCGGAAGAGTGACGGCGTGGTCGACGACTACTACCAGCTGCTCGGCGTCTCGCGTTCGGCGGACGCCAAGGAGATTCAGCGTGCCTATCGCAAGCTCGCACGCAAGTACCACCCGGACGTGAACAAGAAGGCGGACGCCGAGGAGAAGTTCAAGCAGATCAGCGAGGCCTACCACGTGTTGGCCGACCCGGAGACGCGGGCCCAGTACGACCGGTACGGGCCCGAGTTCCGCCAGTACGCGGCCGCCGAGCGCGAATACGCCTCGCAGGCCCGCGGCGCCCGGAGCGGTGGGGGCCGCGGTCGCACCAGGGCCCGCCCGGGACCGTCCGGTTTCACCTGGTCGAGCGCGCAGGGCGCCGCCGGAGCCACCGTCGACTGGGAAGACCTCTTCGGCGATGTCTTCGGCTCGATGCGGGGCATGGACAGCGAGGTCGAACTCGAACTCACCGTCGAGGAGGCCTTCCGCGGTGGCCCGCGCACCATCGTCCTGGCCGGACCGGACGGCGACCGTCAGACGTTCGACATCCAGATCCCGCCGGGCGTCCTCGACGGGCAGCGCATCCGCATCGCCGGCGGCGGGAGTGCGGGGAGGCGGGACGGCGGGTCCGGAGACCTCATCGTCACCTTCAGGGTCCGGCCCGACCGTCGGCTCCGGCTCGACGGCAAGGACATCGAGATGGACCTGCCGATCTCGCCCTGGGAGGCCGCTCTCGGCGCGAGCGTGTCGACTCGGGTACCCGGCGGTCCGGTCACAGTGCGGGTGCCGCCCGGCTCTTCCAGCGGCCGGCGGCTGCGACTCAAGGGCCAGGGGATGCCGGAGCAGGGCGGACGGCCCGGCGACCTGTTCGCCAAGGTCAAGATCATGGTTCCCCCGCACCTCACCGACCGTGAGCGGGAGCTCTTCGAGCAGCTCAGGCGCGAGTCCGCCTTCGATCCGAGGTCGTCCTCATGAGCTCGCCCCTCCTCCCGGTGCTGCCGCCCCGTCTCGACCTCGAGATGGTCGCCGCCGCGTCCCGGGTGCATCCCGAGTTGGTGCGCCGGTTCGTCGAGCTCGGTCTCGTTCCTGCCAGGCAGGACGGGTCGGGTCGGTTGTGGTTCACGCCGGCCGCGCCCGAACTCGTCCGTCGCATCGTGCGACTGCACGCCGACCTGTCGCTCAACTACGCCGCCGTCGCCCTGGTCATCGACCTCCTCGAGAGGATCGATGCGCTCGAGAACCGGCGATGGGTGATGTCCTCCGGAAGGGAGCCTCCGAAATGGAGATGAACAAGCTGACCCAGAAGTCCCAGGAAGCCCTGCAGGACGCCCAGAGCATCGCGAGCCGGAACGGGCAGACCGAGACCGATGACGAGCACCTGCTGCTCGCACTGCTCACGCAGGAGGGCGGGCTGATCCCGCGACTCCTCGAAGCGGCCGGCGTCGACCTGACGGCGCTGCTCGACGACGTGCGGCGCGCGATCGAGCGCAAGCCGAGGACCACCGGCCCGGGGGCGACGCCCGGTCAGGTGTTCGTCTCGAAGAACCTCGCGACGACCCTCGATCGCGCCGAGCGGGAAGCGACACGACTCAAGGACTCCTACGTCTCGGTCGAGCACCTGCTGCTGGCACTCGCCGACGATCCCTCGGGCAGTGCAGCTGCCCGCCATCTGCGGAGCAACGGCGTCACCCGGGAGTCCTTCCTGAGCGCGCTCACCGCCGTTCGCGGCAACCAGCACGTGAACTCCGCGACGCCGGAGCAGACGTACGAGGCGCTCGAGAAGTACGGCCGCGACCTCGTGACCGATGCGCGCGCGGGTCGGCTCGATCCGGTCATCGGGCGCGACACGGAGATCCGGCGCGTCATCCAGATCCTGTCGCGCAAGACGAAGAACAACCCGGTGCTGATCGGCGAGCCCGGCGTCGGCAAGACGGCCATCGTCGAGGGCCTCGCCCAGCGGATCGTCCGCACCGACGTGCCCGAGGGGCTCCGGGACAAGACGATCTTCCAGCTCGACCTCGCCGCCCTCGTCGCGGGCGCCAAGTACCGTGGCGAGTTCGAGGAGCGGATGAAGGCGGTGCTGGCCGAGGTCGTCGCCGCCGAGGGCCGCATCCTGCTGTTCATCGACGAGCTCCACACCCTCGTCGGTGCGGGCGCGACCGAGGGCGCGATGGATGCCGGAAACATGCTGAAGCCCATGCTCGCGCGAGGCGAACTCCACCTCATCGGTGCGACGACGCTGGACGAGTACCGCCAGCACATCGAGAAGGACGCCGCCCTCGAGCGGCGCTTCCAGACCGTGATGGTCGAGGAGCCGAGCGTGGAGGACACCATCTCGATCCTGCGCGGACTGCGCGAACGCCTCGAGGTCTTCCACGGCGTGCGCATCCAGGACAACGCCCTCGTGGCCGCCGCGACCTTCTCGCACCGGTACATCACCGACCGGTTCCTGCCCGACAAGGCCATCGACCTCGTGGACGAGGCCTGTGCCCGGCTGCGCACCGAGATCGACTCGATGCCGGCGGAGCTCGACGAGCTCACGCGCCGCGTGACCCGGCTCGAGATCGAGGAGGCGGCGCTGGAGAAGGAGAAGGACAAGCCGAGCCGGATCCGCCTCGAGGAGCTGCGACGCGAACTCGCCGACCTGCGCGCCGAAGCCGACGCGAAACGCGCGCAGTGGGAGGCCGAGCGCCAGGCGATCCGCAAGGTGCAGGAACTGCGCGGCGAACTGGAGCGGGTGCGCCGCGAAGCCGAGGACGCCGAGCGGAGCTACGACCTCAACCGCGCCGCCGAGCTGCGCTACGGCAGGCTCGCGGAACTCGAACGCCACCTCGCCGCCGAGGAGGAGCGGCTCCGGTCGAAGCAGGGCCGGCAGCGGCTGCTGCGCGAAGTCGTGACCGAGGAGGAGATCGCGGAGATCGTCGCGGCGTGGACGGGCATCCCCGTGGCGCGCCTCCAGGAGGGTGAACGCGAGAAGGTGCTGAAGCTCGACGAGGTCCTGCGCGAGCGCGTCGTGGGGCAGGAGGAGGCCGTGGAGCTCGTCACCGAGGCGATCATCCGCGCCCGATCGGGTATTCGCGACCCTCGCCGGCCCATCGGGTCGTTCATCTTCCTCGGGCCGACGGGCGTCGGCAAGACCGAGCTCGCGAAGGCGCTGGCCGGTGCCCTGTTCGACAGCGAGTCCGCGATGATCCGCCTCGACATGAGCGAGTACCAGGAACGGCACACCGTGAGCAGGCTGGTCGGAGCCCCGCCGGGGTACGTCGGGTACGACGAGGGCGGCCAGCTCACCGAGGCGGTGCGACGGCGGCCGTACTGCGTCGTGCTCTTCGACGAGATCGAGAAGGCGCATCCGGATGTCTTCAACACGCTGCTGCAGGTGCTCGACGACGGCCGCATCACCGATAGCCAGGGACGGACGGTCGACTTCCGCAACACCATCGTGATCATGACCTCGAACATCGGGGCCGAGGACCTGCTCACCGGTGCGCGGGACAGCAGCGGTGGGATCGCGGAGGACGTGCGGAACCGGGTGCTCGGGCAGCTGCGCGGCCATTTCCGCCCGGAGTTCCTCAACCGCGTCGACGACATCATCATCTTCGCCCCGCTCGGGCTCGAGCAGATCGAGTCGATCGTCGACCTGATGATGGGCGACCTGCGCCGCCGCCTCGACGAACGCCAGATCACGCTCGAACTGACGCCGGAGGCACGGCGCCTGATCGCCGAGCGCGGATACGACCCGCTGTTCGGCGCGCGGCCTCTGCGACGGTACATCTCGCACGACATCGAGACCCGCCTCGGCAGGGCGCTCCTCTCCGGGGAGGTGATGGAGGGCTCCACCGTGCGCATCGACGTCCGGGACGGCGACCTGGCCGTCGACGTGGTCGACGTGCCGGTCGAATCCGATGCCGATGCGGAGGTCATGGCATGACGACCCCCGGGGCGACCACCGTCATCCGGTGTCCCAACTGCGGACGAAAGAACCGGGTGCCCGTCGCGGCCGGTGGGCGGCCACGGTGCGGCAACTGTCATCGCGCGCTGCCCTGGATCGTGAACGCGCTCGACGACACCTTCCGCGAGATCGCGGAGCAGGCGGATCCGCCGGTGATCGTCGACATGTGGGCGACCTGGTGCGGCCCGTGCCGCATGGTCAGTCCGGTGCTCGAACAGCTGGCGACCGAGCGGGCGGGCGAGGTGAAGCTGGTCAAGGTCGACGTCGACCGTGCGCCCCGACTCTCGTCGCGGTTCACGGTCCAGGCGGTGCCGACGCTGCTGATCATGCACCACGGCACGGTCATCGCACGGCAGGCGGGCGCTGCACCCGTGGAGGTGCTGCGCCGATGGTTCGACGACGCCATGGCGAAGGGTGCCCAGGACGCCGATTCGGCCGGGAGCGGCACGGACCCGGGGCGTGATCCGTGATGGCGCGCCCCGATCCGCACCTCGTCTTCGCCCGCCGGGTGGCGCCGCGTACCCGGGGTTCTGCGAGGACTGCATGGCGATCGGCTCCCGATGGGTCCACCTCCGACTGTGCCTCACCTGCGGCAGGGTCGGCTGTTGCGACTCGTCACCCATGCGGCATGCCCGGGCCCACGCGCTGCACGAGAGACATCCGATCGTCCGCTCACTCGAACCGGGCGAGAGCTGGCGTTGGTGCTACCTGGACGAGGACTTCGCATGACGAGCAGCTCCGAAACACCGAACCTGGCCGCGGAGACCCCTGACGCGCTCGGCGCGTATCCGCGGCTCACGCCCGTCCAGCTGCAGACGCTGAGCGAGGTCGGGACGACCAGGCCGGTCTCCGAGGGCGAGGTGCTCGCGAGGGCGGGCGAGGCCCTCGGGTCGTTCTTCGTCGTGCTCGAGGGTCGGGTCATGGTCCACGACGGCGATCCGGACCTCCCTTCGGAGGAGGAACTCGGCCGTGAAGGACCGGTCGCCGCGGATGCGCAGATCGAGATCCACGGTCCCGGCCGCTTCGTCGGCGACATCGGACTTCTGGAAGGGCAGGCCTCGTTCGCCACGATCGCTGCGCTTGAGCGAGGCAGCGTGCTCGAGGTGCCGATCCCCGCGCTGGAGCAGATCGTGGCGGGCGACCCGCTGCTCGGCGATGTCATCCTGCGCGCGTACCTCATCCGTCGGTCGATGGCGATCGGTTTCGGCAGCGGGCTGCGCATCGTCGGATCGCGCTTCTCTCCCGAGACCCGCCGGCTGCTCGACTTCGCGGCTCGCAACCGGATACCCCACCGGCTGCTCGACCTGGAACGCGATCCCGCCGCCGAAGCCATCGTGCGGCGCCTCGGCCTCGACGTCGGCGACGTGCCGGTCGTCATCATCGGCGGGTCGCGCATACTTCGGAATCCCTCCATCGCGGAGGTCTCGCAGGCGCTGGGCCTGCGAAGAAGCCGTCCCCCGACCACCAGCGACGTGCTGGTCGTCGGCGCGGGGCCGGCCGGCCTCGCCGCCACCGTCTACGCCGCATCCGACGGATTCTCGGTCGTGCTCGCCGATGCCGTCGCGACGGGCGGCCAGGCCGCGCGGTCGGCGCGGATCGAGAACTACCTCGGATTCCCGTCGGGGATCTCGGGCGCCGAGCTCGCCGAGCGCGCCACGCTCCAGGTCGGCAAGTTCGGCGCCACGCTGTTCGCCCCCTCCACCGCCGAGCGACTCACGTCCGACGGAGGGGCGCTGGAGGTCCGCTTCGAGGACGGAACGATCATCTCGCCACGAGCGGTCGTGGTGGCATCCGGGATGGAGTACAACCGCCTCGCGGCAGCGAATCTCGATCGGTTCGAGTACACCAGCGTCTACTACGCAGCGACGGTCAACGAGGCTCGCGAATGCGGCACCGACCCGGTCGTCGTGGTGGGCGGCGGCAATTCGGCCGGGCAGGCGGCGGTGTTCCTGGCCGGGACCGCGACGCGCGTTCACCTGATCGTGCGCGAGGCGGACCTGGCCGAGAGCATGTCGCGATACCTGATCGCCCAGGTGGAGGCCCGACCGCGGATCAGCGTCCACCGGCGAACCGAGGTGGTCGAGGCGACCGGCGCGACGCACCTCGAGTCGGTCGTCGTCGAACATCGTCCCTCGGGCCGCCGGGAGGAGATCGCCACCCGGTACCTCTTCGTCTTCATCGGGTCCAGGCCCGCGACCTCGTGGCTCGGGTCGGACATCGAACGCGACGAGCGCGGCTACCTCCTCACGGGTACCGGGACGGCGTCTCCGGACTCGCGCCGGCAGCCCCTCGAGACCTCGGTGCCCGGGGTGTTCGCCATCGGCGACGCCCGCAGCGGGTCGGTGAAGCGCATGTCGGCGGCGATCGGCGAGGGCGCGAGCGTCGTCAAGATGGTCAACGACTACCTCGAGACCGGTGGGTCCCGGTTCTGAGTTCCGGGCCGGCCCCCCGATTCACACGCCGGTTTCGGCCTGAAGGCGTCCGGATGCGACGGCTCGACGGAGCTGCTCGAAGTCGGCCTCGGCGACATCGGCGTAGGCGGCCGACCATGCCGCCGTCGCCTCGGCGAACTGCTCGGATCGGCCGAGGTAGGCCACGACCGCGGCCGAGGCGGGGGACTGACCGTGCGCCCGAGCCAGGAGCCCCGCGCACAGCGCGCCGTACGAGCGGAACTGGTCGGTGTCGAGCGTGGCCGGATCGATCGACCCCTTCATGTCGCGGAACTGCCGCCAGTAGTAGTCCACCCGGTGGCGATCCGCGGAGTCACCGGCCCAGCCGCGCATCCATCCGACGAAGAGGTCGGAGTTCGCCTGCAGGATCCGCTGGCAGGCGACCACCCGGTGGCCCTCGATGAAGTCCGTCACGCCGGGGCGACCGGGAACGATCGACCGCCGACCCCCGTACGTCGTCAGGACCGACGGCGGCGCCTCCTTGACCTGGAGGAACAGCATGTCGCCGGTGGGACCCTCGACGGCGAGCAGGTAACAGCGGGTGCCGACGCTGCCGACGCCGACGACCCGGAGGGCGAAGTCGACCACGCGGTACTGCTCGAGCAGGAACGCGATGTCCTCGCGCAGGGTCGCGCGGTACTGGGTGAAGAGGTCCGTGACCTCGCCCAAGGTCGCGTGGTCGACGTGGCGCAGCACCGGAGGTTGGTCGACGATGCGGATGCCGCCGTCGACCGAATACGTCGTCAGGCGCTGCAGGAGCCGCTCGGACGTGCGTGCGCGGGCCTTCTTCGCCGCCTTGCGAACCGTCCGCTCGCCCTTCTCGCCGAGGTGACGTGCGACCGAGGAGGTGTCGACGCGAGCGTAGTAGCGCTCCCGGGAGGAGAGGCGGCAATAGCCCCGCAGCGTCTCGCGGTACGCATCGGCCGCGGCGAAGGAGGCGTCGCGGCAGGCGTCCTCGCTCAGGCCGATGTCGCGCCCGCTGAGGTGCACGCTCGCGGTGAGCCGGCGCACGTCCCACTCCCACGGCGCGACGCCGCCCTCGTCGAAGTCGTTGAGGTCGAAGACGAGCGCGCGTTCGGGCGAGGCGAAGAAGCCGAAGTTCGAGATGTGGGCGTCGCCGCAGGAGACCACCTCGAGGTCGGTGGTGGGTGCACCGCGCAGGTCGGCCGCCATGACCGCCGCCGTGCCCCGGTAGAACGAGAACGGCGACTGCAGCATCCGTCCCACTCGCACCGGCACGAGGTCCTTCAGCCTCGACGCGTGCTGTTCCTCGAGGATGCCGAGGGGGTCCCGGTCGGCGGGGAGGACCAGATCGGCCAACCGTCGCCGCGGCAGACGCTTCCGCACCCGGCGCCCGACTTCGTTCGCGGATGACCGTCGTTCGCCGTTGCCCATAGGGCAGGCTACCCCGCGACGGTTCCGGCCGCATCCGACTGCGGCGACAGGCTGCTCGGCCGGCGACCCTCAGCCGAACGCGCCGAGGACCGCGGCGGCGGCGTCCGCGACCAGTGCATCGTCGCTGGGGGCGTCCGGGACGCCGCGGGTGGTGAGCACCGCGATGACGATCGGCTCGCCGTCGACGGGCCAGACGATCCCGAGGTCGTTGCGCGTGCCGTGGCCTCCGGTGCCGGACTTGTCGGCGACGATCGCCGCGTCGGGCGCTCCGGCCCGGATGAGGGTGTCGCCCGTGGCATTGCCGCTCATCCACTCGATCAGGGTGTCGGACCGGGCGTCGGTGAGCAGGCCGCCGAGCGCGAATCCTCGGAGGGACTCGACCAGCGCTCGAGGCGTGCTCGTATCGCGCGTGTCGCCCGGGACGGCGGTGTTCAGCTCGGTCTCCACCCGCACGGGGTTGGTCGTTGCGTCGCCGGCCTCGGCGAGCACGGCGGCGAACCCCTCCGGGCCACCGAGCTGATCGAGCAGCAGGTTCGCCGCGGTGTTGTCGCTCACCCGCACGGCTGCCTCGGCGAGGTCGCGGACGCTCAGTCCGGTGCCGACGGCCCCTGAGGTGACGGGGGAGCGGCTCACGAGCACGTCCGCGGAGTAGGGGACCACTCGGTCCAGGTCGTCCACCTGCTGCAGGATCGCCGCCGCGAGCAACGCCTTCATCGTCGAGGCGTAGGCGAAGCGCTCGTCGCCGCGGTAGGCGACGACGTCGCCTGAGCCGGTGTCGATCGCGTAGACGCCGACACGGGCGCCGTACTCCTGCTCCAGTGCGCTGAGCTCGTCGCTCGCGTCGAGCTCCTGCGCGGCATCCGGGGTCGCCGCGGCGGTCTCGCTCGCAGACGACGTCGGCGAACCGCCGGATGCGGCGGGAGTGCATGCCGACGAGATCAGGGCGAGGGAGGTCGCCGCCCACAGCGCGCCGAGCGCCCTGGTGCCGCGAACGGCGCTTCGAGTCATCCGTGCGCCCCTCGTCTCCCGGCCCTTCGCAGGCCCCGGTCCCCACCGAGCCCCCATCATGCCAGACGACATGCCGCGGGGTCAGCGGACGGCGCGGTCCTCACGGGCGTCCGTCTCGGTGACCCCGGCCGCCACCCGATCGGCCGCCGGGATGCGGCGGGCGCCGCGCGTCTTGACGATGCTCGCGACGGTGGCCACGGCGATCGTCACCGCGATGAACAGCAGTGACAGCCAGATCGGGACCTCGGGGATCACCGTGATCGGCTCGCCGCCGTTGATGAACGGCAACTCGTTCTTGTGCAGGGCGTGGATGAGCAGCTTCACGCCGATGAACGCCAGGATGACGGCCAGCCCCTGGGCGAGGTACACCAGTCGCTCGAGCAGGCCGCCGATGAGGAAGAAGAGCTGCCGCAGCCCCATCAGCGCGAACACGTTCGCCGTGAACACGATGTACGCCTCTTCGGTCAGTCCGTAGATCGCCGGGATCGAGTCGACGGCGAAGATGAGGTCGACGAAGCCGATGGCGATGATGGTCAGCAGCATCGGCGTCACCCATCGCCGGCCGTCCATCCGCACCGTGAGCTTGTCGCCGTGGTACTCGTTGGTGACCGGAAGGCGCCGGCGGATGAAACGCATGAACCTGCCGTCGGCCGGGTTCGAGCTGTCGTGCGCGAACGCCTGGTGCCAGGCGAGGTACAGCAGCAGGGCGCCGAAGAGGTAGAAGACCCAGGTGAAGTTCTCGATCAGGGCGGCACCGACGGCGATGAAGATGCCGCGCAGGACCAGCGCGATGACGATGCCGATCATCAGCACCTTCTGCTGGTAGATCTTCGGCACGGCGAAGCTCGCCATCACGATGAGGAAGACGAACAGGTTGTCGATCGACAGTGCCTTCTCGGTCAGGTATCCCGCGAAGTACTCGCCCCCGAACGTCCAGCCGGAGACCACGCCGATGCCGACGCCGAACAGCAGCGCGAGCGCGATGTAGAACGCCGACCACCGGGCCGACTCCCCGATCGTGGGCTCGTGGGGCTTCCGCACGTGGGCGAAGAACTCGTAGACGAAGAAGACGATCGTGACCGCGATCGTGATGGCCCAGACGAGCGGGGTGACATTCAAGAGGGACTCCAAACCTGGCGTGACGGATCGACGCCAAGGTCTCCTCCATCCCTGCGATCAGGGACCGATGGCCCGGGATGCGGCGTGCATCCGTAATGACGAGCGACCGTGCCGGAGTACTCCCCTCGGATGGCCCAGTCTAAACGGCTGCGCTGCGTGAACCTCGGGAAAGTCTGAGCGTGTGCGGCGCCACGGGCCTCACCCGATCGGATGGCGCAGAGCCCCGGCGGCCGCGCGGAGCGTGCCGGCCTCCAGGCCGAGTGCCCAATCCGCCATGTCGGCCACGACGTGTCTCTGCGCCGGATGCATAGCCTCCGAAGCGCTGTTGACGTACGATCCGCTGCCGTCGACGGCGATGAGGATGCGGATGCAGGCCGCCTCCGCGTCCGGCACGGGGAAGCGGCCGGTCCGCATGCCATCCTCGATGATCTCCGTGAGGCGCTCGCGATCGAGGGCATCCTGCTCCTGGAGTGCCGCCTCGAGCGCGGGACTGAATCGGGACAGGTGCCGCGCGTTCAGCCACAACCGGGCGAGCGGCGTCGACGCGCCGCTCTCGACGTGGGCGATGAAGTGCGCCATCCGGTCCAGCGGTTCGCCGGATGTCGGGAAGAACTGCTCCCGCTCGTGCACCGCCGCCCGAACGAACGCCTCGATGACGAGGTCTTCCGCGGCGGGGAAGTAGTGGGTGATCAGGCCGGGGCGGACGCCGAGCCGCTCGGCGACGGCTCGCAGCGTGATCCGTTCGAGCCCGCCTTCGAGCGCGATCGCGGCGGCGTGGGTCAGGATCTCCTCCCGCCGTTCCGCCGGGGGCTTGCGGATTCGAGTCGCTGCAGGACTTGACGTCACGTCGGCCAGCCTATTGAATGACTGACCAATAGTCCATTGGGCACGTGACCAATAGCAACGATGCTTCCCGTGAAAGGCGCCCCCATGACCCAGACCCCGCCCGCGCTGCACGCGCCGCCCCACCCCGACGAGTTCGTCGACGCGCCATCCCGCCCGGAGACGCGCGGCATCGAGCTCGTCAGCGATTCGGAACGACACGGTCGCGCCCGCGACCTGTTCTTCGTCTGGGCGGCACCGAATGTCAGCATCCTGAACCTCACCATCGGAGCCACGCTCATCCTGCTCGGACTCGAGGTCTGGCAGGCGCTCGCGGTCATCGTCGCGGCGTCACTCCTGTGGGTCTTCCCCGGACTCATCGCCGGAAGCGGACCCGCGGCCGGCACGTCCGGGTCCGTCGTCACCCGAGCCATGTACGGCATCCTCGGCAACCGTCTGTTCGTGGCGTTCGTCGGATGGTTCATCGGCGCCGTCTTCCTGTCGCTGACCTGGCTCGCGTCATCCTTCATGGGAGCCGACCTCCTCCGTCGGCTCGGCATGGACGACCCCGTGTGGGTGCCGATCGGCGTGACGGTCGTGGTCGCGACGATCACGATCGTCGTCGCCATCTTCGGCCACGGGCTCATCGTCCGCGCCTACTCCTACATGGCCGCGGCGCTGTTCGTGATCTTCCTCGTGGTCGCGGGATTCATCCTGCCGACGGTCGACTGGCAGTACACCGCTCCCGAGCCTCTGGCCGGGGCCGCGCTGTGGTCGTCGCTCACGATCGGGTTCACCATCCTCGCCTCGACACCGCTGTCGTTCATCAACAGTCCCGACATCGCGCGGTACCTCCCGCGTTCGACGAAGCCCTCGCGCATCGCCCTCGCGACGGGGCTCGGCGGCGCCGTCCCCTTCATCGCCTTCACGAGCGTCGGCGTGCTGCTCGCGACCGGGATGAGCGCGGCCGCCTTCGACGGCGGACTCGACGCCGCCCTGCTCGACCTCCTGCCCGCGTGGCTCGGTCCGGTCCTCGTGGTGGGCGTCGTGATCAACACCATCGCCCTCAACGCCATGACCACGTACACGTCGAGCATGGCGTTGCAGGCCATCGGGTTCCGGCTCCGCCGCATCCCTGCCGCGATCATCGTGGGCGTGGTGGGAACCGCCCTGACGATCTACCTCGTGCTGTCGTCGAGCCTGCTGGAGGCGGCGAACCTCATGCTGCAGTTCCTGGTCATCGTGTCCGGACCCGCGATGGCGATCTTCGTCGTCGACGTGCTGCTGCGCCGCTACGCGTACGACGGCGCCGAGCTGTTCGACGATCACCCGGGAGGCCGGTTCTGGTACACGAGGGGATGGAGCGTCCCGGGCGTGGCCGCCCTGCTCCTCGGTGGGCTGGCGACGGCGCTCTGCCTGGCCACGAGCGTCTGGGCCGGCCCCGTCGCGGAGGCCACGCAGTTCGTCGACCTCTCGGTGCCCGTCGGCATGCTCGTCGCCGGTGCGCTCTACGCGGGCTTGCTGCGCACGCCGCTCGGAGGGAGGGGCCGCCCGTGATCACCCGGTACCTCAACGGGCGCGTCTTCACCGCCGACCCCGCCCGGGAACGCGCGTGGGCGGAGGCCTTGGCCATCCGCGACGACACCATCGTGTTCGTCGGCGCCGACGACGACGCGCCGCCCGCCGATGTCACGGTCGACCTGCGCGGCCGGCTCGTGCTCCCGGGATTCACGGACGCCCACACGCACCTGCTCATGATGGGGGCCGCCCTCGGTCAGGTGCACCTGACCGATGCCCGGTCGCTCGACGAGATCCAGGCCCGCCTGCGCCGGGCGCGCGAGGAGGATCCCGAGGCGACCGTGCTGCGGGGCCGGGGGTGGCTCTTCGACTCGGTGCCGGCCGGCGCGCCCACCGCCGCGATGATCGACGCGGTCGTCGCCGACATCCCCGTCTACCTCGACGCGAACGACTACCACTCGTGCTGGGTGAACTCCGCGGCGCTCGCCGAGATGGGCATCACGCGCGACACGGCCGACCCGCTCGGCGGCGAGATCGCCCGGGATACGGGAGGCGAACCGACCGGACTGCTCTACGAGACCGCGGCGATGCAGTACGCGTGGGCGCAGCGGGACGCGGAAGCGACCGACGAGGACCGGGACGAGGACGCGCAGCGCGCCATCGACGCCTACCTGGCGAGCGGGGTCACCGGCGTGGTCGACATGGCGTTCGACGAGTTCGGCCTCGCGGCGTTCGAGCGCGCCCGCGCGCGTCACGGCGGGGAGCTGCCGCTCCGCGTCGCCGCGCACTGGATCATCGACAACACCGGTGACGAGGCCGCGAACCTCGCCCAGGTCGCACGCGCCGCCGAGCTGGCCGCCGACCCGCCGTCGCCCTGGTTGCGGGTCGTGGGGATCAAGCTCATCCTCGACGGCACCATCGACGCCTGCACCGCCGCCCTGCACCATCCGTACGCCGACGGATCGAACGGGAAACCGATCTGGCCGCGCGAACACCTCGAGCCCGTCGTCGTCGCCGCCGATGCGGCCGGCCTGCAGGTCGCCCTGCATGCGATCGGCGATTTCGCGAGCGGGATCGCGCTCGACGCCATCGAACGCGCGATCGCCGTGAACGGCGCACGGAACCGTCGCCACCGCGTCGAGCACCTCGAGTACGCCGCCCCCGGTACGGCCGAGCGGATGGCGCGACTCGGCGTCACCGCCTCGATGCAGCCGGTGCACGCCGACCCCGCGATCTTCGCCAACTGGGCCGAGATGCTCGGCGACCATCGGGTCGAACGCGCATTCCCGTGGCCCGAATACGAGGACGCGGGAGCCCTGCTCGCCTTCTCGACCGACGCGCCGACCGCGCCGCATGCCGCCCTGGCGAACATGTACGTCGCCTCGACGCGCGCCTCGGCGCTCGATCCATCCGTGTCGGCCGTCCATCCGCGGTACGCGCTGCCCCTCGACCGAGCGCTCGGCCATGCGACCCGGGATGCCGCGGCATCCGTCGGCGACGGCGATTGGCGCGGCCGAATCGCACCGGGCTACGCGGCCGACGTCGTGGTGCTCGACACCGACCCGTTCGAGCGCGGACTGCGCTCGCTCTTGGAGGCGCAGGTCGTGGAGACGATCGTCGCCGGTCGCACGCGGTTCCGGCTCTGAGACGGATGCCGCTGGGCACCACGCGGTGTCGGAATGCGGACCCTGCTCGGTACGATGCGGCGCATGGCCACACGACTCGAGAACGTGGGGATCGCCGTCCGGGATCTCGACGAGACGATCGCCTTCTTCACCGACCTCGGCCTCCAGCTCGTGGGGCGCGACGAGGTGAGCGGGGAATGGACGGACACCGCGGTCGGCCTGGATGGCAACCACGCCCGCATCGCGATGCTGCAGACGCCGGACGGCTCCGGTCGGCTCGAGCTCTTCGAGTACCTCGACGGCCTGGCCATCGAGACGCAGCCGACGCTCCCCAATGAGATCGGCATGCACCGCGTCGCCTTCTCGGTCGACGACATCGACGAGGCTCTCGCGATCGCCGCACGGCACGGCTGCCATCCCCTCCGTGGCGTGGCGGAGTACGAGGACCTCTACAAGCTCACGTACGTCCGCGGCCCCAGCGGCATCATCGTGATGCTCGCACAGGAAGTGAAGCGGGACGCCCGGTGAGCGAAGCGCGAGTCGTCTGGAGTCTCTTCCCGGTGGTTGTCGATCTCGCGGCCGGGCGTTCGCTGTCTCCGTGACGGAGCCGGACAGGCCGGCCCGCGACCCAGTGCAGGAGGCAGTTCCATGTCCCAGTTCGCGATCCTCATCTACGAAGACCCGGCGTTCTACGAGACCATGCCGCCCGAGGAGTGGGCCACGGTGGTCGACGCGCACCGCACGTTCACCCAGCACGTCGCCGAGCTGGGTGGGTCCTTGACGGGCGGCGGGGCGCTCGCGCCCGTGACGACGGCGACCACGATCAAGGCTGGCGGCACGGTGACGGACGGCCCGTTCGTCCGGAGCAGGGAGGCCCTCCTCGGCTACTACGTCGTCGAGGCGCGCGACCTCGACCATGCCGTCGAGCTCGCCAAGCTGTGTCCCGCCTCCGGCGGCGGCGTCGAGGTCCGCCCGCTCGTGGACACGGCGACGAACCCGTTCTGACCGCTCCCACCGACGAGCCGACCGCGTCCGCCATGCAGGCGTACGCGGTCGCTGCAGTGCCGCGTCTGGTGCCCTCGGGTTCGATGCCGGCGCGGAGTACACAGGCGAAGAGATGGATTTCCGAGCGGCTCGTGTCGAATTCGTGCTTGCCGGTTCGCTGTAGGGATGAAACGGTTCCCATGACGGAAGGACACGACCGTGAAGTACGTCATCATGTTCACCACCACGCCCGAACTCGACGCCGCGGCGTCGCCCGAGCAGCTCGAGCAGGCCTATCGCCGCACCTACGACTGGTTCGGCACGCACCGCGAGGTGATGACCGAGTCCGGCGCCCAGCTGCAGCCGGTCACCACCGCGACCACGGTCAGCCACGGCGGTGACGAGCCGGTCGTGGCCGACGGACCGTTCTTGGAGGCGAGGGAGGTCATCGGCGGATTCCAGGTGATCGACGTGCCCGACCTCGACGCCGCGATCGCCATCGTCAAGACGTGGCCGCTGCTCGAGCTGCCCGGCGTCGCGGTCGAGATCCGCCCGATCGTCGTCCACTAGACCCGCATCGAGCCGTGAACGAAGCGGATGCCGCAGCGGCGGAGTCGGGTCGGGAGCCCTCCGCGGCATCCGATCGACTCCTCGCCAGGGTGATCCGCGAGGAGTCCGCGCGGATCGTCGCGGCGCTCACGGGATGGCTCGGGAGCCTCGACCTCGCCGAGGAGTCGGTCGCCGAGGCGATCGAGGAGGCCGTGCGCCAGTGGCGGACGCGCGGGGTGCCCCCCAATCCCGGGGGATGGCTGACGCAGGCGGCCCGCCACAACGCCCTCGACCGCCTGCGGCGCGAGAAGCGGTACCGCGAGAAGCTGGCACTGCTCGCCGACCCGGCCGAGGCCGCCCCGCTCGCCGGCGAGCCCGACGAGCGACTGCCGCTCCTGTTCGGCTGCTGTCACCCCGCCATCTCCCCGGACGCGCAGCTCGCCCTGACCCTCCGCGCGATCTGCGGTCTCACGACGGCGCAGATCGCGCGAGCCACCCTGGCGCCGGAATCGACGGTCGCGCAGCGGATCGTTCGGGCCAAGCGGAAGATCGGTGCGACTGGCATCCCATTGCGGATCCCCGAGGGATCCGAGCGGGCCGCGCGCCTGGACATCGTCCTGACCGTAATCTCCGTGATGTACAGCGAGGCCCACCTGGTCGCAGGCGGAGACGCGGCCGCGGACCGCGACCTCGCCGACGACGCCGTGTGGCTCGCGCGCGTCGTCGCGCACGAGCTGCCGCGCGAGGCGGAGGCGCAGGGACTGCTCGCACTGCTGCTGTTCCATCGAGCACGCGAGGGGGCACGCGCCGTCGATGGCGAGCTCATCCTGCTCGCCGATCAGGACCGGGCGCGGTGGGATCGCAAGATGATCGCCGAGGCACAGGCCGTGCTCGAGAAGGCCGCGAAGCTCCGCCGCCCGGGACGATGGCAGTTGCACGCGGCGATCGCCGCATGCCACTCCGATACGCGCGACGGCGGCGACACCGACTGGCTCCAGGTGCTCACGCTCTACGACATGTTGCTGGCGTACGACCGCTCGCCGGTCGTACGGCTGAACCGCGCGGTGGCGCTCGCCGAGGTCGACGGACCGCAGGCGGCACTGGACGAGGTGGATGCGCTCGGACGCGCCCTCACGGGGTACCACCTCTGGCACGCCGTGCGCGCGCGGATGCTCCGGCACCTCGGCCGTCGGGACGAGGCGATGGCCGAGGACCTGCGCGCCCTGGAACTCACGGCCAACGACGCCGAGCGTCGCCTGCTGGCGGCGCGGGTGGACCGCTGAGGCGGGCTCTCATCCTCAGCCGCCGTCGACCGGCTGAGAGCATCGCCGTGGATCGCGACACGTGGAGCGATCGTGAGTGCGACGCCAGCGGCCCCATCGCTTGGCTTCACCGGTCTGCTCGAGTTCGTCCGGTGGTCCTCACCCGCCGCGCCGCCGCCTTCGGGGGATAGAAAAGCTTTCTGATCAGGCGCTTTTCAGAAGAGCCGATGACGGGAATCGAACCCGCGCTGTCTGCTTGGGAAGCAGAAGTTCCTAAGTGCCGGTTCACGGTGGCTCACTCGGGCTCACGAGCCGCGGAATCACGCGAAATGTGAAACAAAGTGAGCATAGGTGAGTTCGGCAAAACCGTGAGTTAACCGTGACAAGCGCGACAGCCGCGTCTTTACAAAGGGGAGCGCCCCTACCGGCGGTGTTCGCGTCCTGGAAGCGCCGATTACCGTCTCGACCGATGACGCTCAGCTCACGAGTTGCCCACCATCGACCGGAACAACAGCGCCGTTCACGAAGGATGCGGCATCGGATGTGAGGAACAGGCACACCTGCGCGACCTCATCAGCGGTACCCAGTCGGCCGAGAGGGATCGTCGAGACCACCCGGCGGAAGCCGTCCTCGTGATCGACGATCGTCGTCATCGGGGTATCGATCACGCCCGGAACGACGACATTCGTGCGAATGCCACGTGCACCCCACTCGACGGCGAGTTGCCGCCCGAGCGACGCGACCGCGCCTTTGCTCGCCGCGTAGGCTGCGCTGGGCTCTACCGCGTCGCCGAGGGCGTGTGCTGTAGAACTGAGCAGGACGATACTTCCCCGTCCCTTCTCGAGCATCCTTCGGCCGACGAGGGAGGCGAGATGGAAACTGCCGGATGCGTTGATGTCCAATACACGCCGCCAGATGTCGAGGTCGAGCGCTTCGGAGGGTGACCTCAGGTACACCCCCGCGCAATGTACGAGCCCGATTGCGCATTCTCCAAGTGCGGCGTGCCCACGGTCGAGCGCCCGATCGATGTCGTCAGGATCAGTAACGTCGCACCGCTCCCAATGCGTGCCGGGATCCAGGTCACGTTCCTGGGGAGCCGACAGGTCGAGTGCCAGAACTCGATGTCCGGCGCTGACTGCCGCGCGCCGCACGGCCGCTCCGATCCCCGAGGCGGCACCCGAGACGACGATGACGCTCACGATCGCGCTCCGCTCGTCTCTGAGGACGGCTGCAGCAGGCTGCCGAAGCCGACTCGACGACGGGGCACCTCGCACGGGTTCCCCTCGCTGAGGTAGAGTTCGCGTTCGTTGAGGTCCATGATGATCGAGCTGATACTCGCCCAGCGTGCCGCTTCGTCGCTGCGTGGATCGGGGTGGCAGCAGATCGACCCGGGATGATCGGTGTGGTCACTGAGTGCGCGATGGATCGAGTCGATCGAGGCAGGCTCGGATTCGTCGAGAAGGTCGCGTAGGCGCTGCATGCGGACGAAGCTGTCCGGCATCACGAGCGGAGAGAGGTCGTCGCCGCGGGTGCGGCTGACGAAATGGTTCGTATGGGTGGCCAGGCCCCTGGTGGGAGGGATCGGATGTACTCCACCGATCCCACCCGGTTCGCACTGGATGCTCAGCACCGCCCCATCCGCGCCCCCGACGAGGTAGTGCCCAGAGGAGGCTCGGCGATGCGACGCGAGCAACTCGACGGCGTCGAACACGCGACGGCAGTCGGCGAGTACCCGCAAGAGCACGTGGAAGGGGAGGCCGTGGGTATCGATGTCGTTACTCGTGATGAGCGTGTTCACTGCGATGCCGAGACCTGCTGAGTTGAGTGTTGACTTGGCCAGCAGTCCAGCCTCGACGACGGTGACATAACTCGGGCCGTCGGTTCGGTCGACCTCGAGCAGGATGACGCTGTCGAACGCATGCATGAGCCAGTCCCAGTTCTGGCCGATCAACACGTCGCCCGATTGGGTGCGCTCAGGTGCGAAGCCGAACGAGCTGCATTCGCCCGGAATGCGTGTGCCAGCGTCTTCGTTCACTCGGGACCACATGATCTCGGTGCGGCAGTTCATCGCGAGCACGTCATCGAAGTCCAGCCCGGAACCGGCGGCGATGCCTTCGAGCTCGGCGATTACGGTGGGGAACACCTCGGCGATCGGTTCGGCGTAGCGGCGCGCATACGTGACGGCGCGCTCCCAACTGATTCCGCTGTGGTGGAAGGTTCGCTCGTATCCCTCCCGGCCGGCGTGGATCTGCGGACGTGCGAGCTCGCCGTATTGCCGGCCGCGTTCGAGCGGACCGCCTGAAATGCGAATGCGCGGATAGGGAGTGTGGACCATGGGGAACCTCGTCGTGATGCGGGAGTCGTCGGGCTGTGGTGTTGAGACTCAGGTGATTGAGAGCGCGCCATCCACCCGGATCACTTGGCCCGAGATGTAGGACGCCTCATGGGAGAGAAGAAAGCGCACGGTGTGGGCGATGTCCGTCGAGGTCCCGTGTCGGCGCACGGGGACCTCGGCTCTAAATCGGGCGAGCTGCTCGTCAGTTCCAACGCCGGCCAATTCGGCCAGCCGTGCTGCTTCAGCCCTGTGCATCTCCGTGAGGATGTACCCGGGCGCGACGGTGTTCGCGGTGACGCCGTTTGGCCCCTCCCCAAGAGCAATCGACCGCGTCAGCGCTGCGAGAGCCGCCTTCGACATCCCGTACGCGGCGTCGCCCGGCGAGGGCCGTTCGGCGAAGACCGAGCCGATGTTGACGACGCGCCCGGCCCCAGATGCACGCAGGTGCGGCATAGCGGCGCGGGAAAGATGCACCGCGCCGAGCAGGTTCACCGCGAGGACTTCGAGTATCTCGTCGTCGCCGAGATCGGCAGTCGGCCGGCTCGGCCCTCCGACCCCAGCGTTGTTGACGATGGCATCGCACCGGCCGAACACTTCGAGAGCGGCCGCGACCAGTTCGTCGCCGGCGCCCCGTCCACCGAGATCTACCTGCACCGCGGTCACCCCGGCGTCCGCGACGGCAGTGCTGAAGGTGTCGACCACCCGCCTCGACCGGTCGGCTGCGACGACTCGGTAACCGTGCGCGAGGAGCGTGCGCGCAATCTCAGCGCCGAGACCCTGCGCCGCGCCGGTGACGATCGCAACGGGACCGTTCATCGCGGCACTTCCGCTGCCGCTTCGGCGGCAGTGCAGATCCACGCGCCTGTCTCGAGAAGGTGAGTGATGACCTGGTCGAGCATCGCGAGCCGCGAAGGCCGGCCGATGAGCATCGGGTGCGCCGTGATCATGACGTGGCCCCCCAGCTGGGCGATGCCATCGATTTCGGGAAGCCATACATCGAGAACCTCCCGCGGCGAGCGGATCGTCTTCTCCCACGTGTCGTTGGCGAACCAGAAGTGCGGCGCATCGTCGAGGATCCACGAGACCGGCAGCTCTACGAGCTCTGTGCCGGGCAACTCGTAGGGAAAGATATCGTCCAACCGGTTCGAGGAGTAGGTGAATCCGTTCGCAGTCAGCAGGTCCAGCGTGTGAGCAGTGAGCTCCCAGGAGGGCGAGCGGTATCCGCTGATCTCGCCGCCGAGGCCGCGCAGTACCTCCAAGCCGCGCACCAGCTCTTCGCGTTCGGCCTCCGGCGACAACTCGGTTGGGTTGGTGTGCGTGTACCCGTGGTGCGCGAGTTCATGCCCGGCCGCGACGATCGCGCGGACCGCGTCGGGATGGCGCTCCGCATCGCGGCCGCATACGAAGAACGTTGCAGTGACGCCGTGCTTCTGAAGCAGTTTCAGGATGAGCGGAACACCGACGCGCGCGCCATAGGCTCCTTGGGAGAGCACGCCGGGCTTCTGGGCGTTGGCGGGATTCTCACCGATCCAGACTTCCTCGGCGTCGAAGTCGAAACTGATCGTCGCCGCATACTTGTGGCCATCCGGCCACGAGATCGTGCGCATGTGCCTCCCTCCCCGCTCAATTGCGCCGGTTACGGCACACACTGATTCTGCGGGGCCCGAGAGAACGTGGCATGCGTCATTTTGCGTATCCGCCTCCAAGGTGCGTAACGTTCTCGCAACCGCGCCGCGGAATACGTAAAACATTGCATGCGGGTCGGCGTGCTCTGGGGTGGAGTAGGTCCACACAGCACCGATGCCGTGAGATCTGGGCGGCATCCATTCACTCGCAGGAGAAGCAACATGAACAGAATGACCACCCGGATGCTCGCCTTGGGTGCGGCCGCAGTCGCCCTCGGGTTGTCGGGCTGCGCCGCCTCGGGAGCGGCCGGTGACTCGAGCGGAGACGCCGGTTCGAATGGCGCTGTCGCGATGAGCTTCGCCGGCCTGGACATCCAGATCTGGGTCGACCAGCTGGAGTATATGGAACCCGAAATCGAGGCGGCTGGATACGAGTTGCTCAGCGACGACCCCCAGTGGAACATCCAGAACCAGGTCTCGAGCTGGGAGTCCTGGATTCAACGCGGCGACGTGAAGGCCATCATGGGCTACCCGGTGCAGTCGGACTCGATGGTGCCGGTCACCCAGCAGGCCAACGACGCTGGCATCCCGGTGGTCGGGTACGCCACGGAGTGGGACGGAATCCAGGCCGCCCTGATCATCGACAACTACAACGACGGCTTCACCCTGGGCAAGGACGCCGGCGAGTGGATCGTCGAGCATTTCGGTGACGAGAAGGTGCCGGTCGGGTTCTTCAGCTACTACGAGACCGACCTCGGGATCGAGCGCTCGGAGGGTATCAAGGACGGCCTCGCCGAAGCCGGTGCGAACGTCGACCTCACCGACATGCCCGCGCTGACCATCCAGGACGGCTCGGACGGGGCGGCGAACCAGCTCGCCGCCAACCCCGACACCAAGGTCTGGCTGTCAGTCGGTTCCGATCAGATGATCGGCGCCTACCGAACGCTGCTCGAGAAGGGCGTGGCACCGGACGACCCCGACTACCTCCTTGCCGCACTCGACGCGACCAACGAATCGCTGGACATCATCAAGGAACAGGACAGCATCTGGCGCTTCGGGTACATCCTGCCCGCGAAGGAGCTCGCCGCGAACAACGTGAAGCTGCTGCTCGCGGCCGCCGATGGCGAGAAGCCCGAGAACATCACGATGTCCTCCACTCGAATCACGCCTGACAATGTCGACTCCTTCTACACAGAGTGACCTCCGCCCGGGGGAGCGGGAGCCGGCCGAGGCAGTGGCGCCACGGCTCGAGCTCCGCTCCCTCGGCGTGGACTTCGGCGCGACTCGGGCGTTGGACGCAGTCACCGTCCGGATCGCCCCGGGCGAGATCGTCGGCCTCCTCGGCCACAACGGCGCGGGGAAGTCCACCCTGTTCAACGTGGTTTCCGGAGCCCTGCCTGCCACGCGGGGGGATATGCGGATCGACGGTGCGCTTGCCCCGACGCGTCCGACTCCCTCCGAGATGGCGGCCCGAGGCATCACGGTCATCCACCAGGAGCCGGCGCTAGCACCGAACCTGAGCGTCCTCGACAATCTCTTCCTCGGACAGGAGCACCTTCTCGCGAAGGGCTCACGTCATGACCTCGCCCGCGAGGCATTGGCCCGGGCAGGCGCGACGCACCTCGACCCGAAGCGGATGGTCGGATCGTTGGGGCTCGGCGAGCGACAGCTCGTGGACCTCGCCCGCGGAATGGTCCGAGGCGACATGCGGGTCTTGATGTTGGATGAGCCCACGGCAGCCCTGGGGCGAGCAGAAACCGAGTCGCTCCACGCGCTCATCCGAGACCTCGCCGCGCAAGGCGTCAGCGTCGTCTACGTCTCCCACCGTCTGCCAGACATCCTCGATGTCTGCAATCGAATCCTCATCCTGCGTGCTGGCAAGCTCGAAGTCGATGGGCCGGCGAGCGACTTCGACGGCTCACGGCTCGCTCGGGCACTTGCGCCGGACGTGGAGTTCGAAGCGTTCGATCACCGGCAGGTCGATGAGGCGCCTCGTTTCGCTCTCGAGGGTGCATTCTCCGCGATCGAAGCACGACCCGGCGAGGTCGTCGGTCTGTTCGGGATGGCGGCGGGCCGGCAGTTCGAATTGTTGGAGCAGCTGTTCGGGCTCCACGGGCGGTATTCGTTCGGGATGGACGGCTCGCCCACCACGGTCTCCTCGCCGTCGACGGCGATGCGCAGAGGCATCCACCTTGTGCCTGCTGATCGGGAACAGGATGGTCTCGTATCCGGGGCATCCGCGGTCGACACCGTCTTCCTGCCGTGGTACCGCAAACTGCCGGGTCGAGGCGCGTGGATCAGCCGCGACACCGGGGACGCTGCGTACAAGCGAGCCCGATCGGAGCTGAACATCTTGGGGCCCGACGGGAATGCTCCGATCGACGAGTTCAGTGGCGGCAACCGGCAGAAGCACCTCATCGCGAGGTGGACCTTTGTCGACGGCCCGAGCGTTCTCCTGCTCGCCCAGCCGACGCAGGGTGTGGACGTCGGCGCCCGCGTTGACATCGCGCGCGCCGTGCGAGCGATCGCTGCCGACGGTGCCGCCGTTCTCGTGGCGTCCGCCGAGGCCGACGAGATCAGCCTGCTGTGCGATCGCGCATATGTGGTCTACGGCGAGCGGATCGCTCCCGTCTCCCGCTCGACGAAATTCGGCGGCGATCTGGTCTCCACGTTGCTTGACATCTCTGAGACGACGCAGAAAGGACCCGCGTCATGACACGAATTGCCGGCGCCGATCTCAAGGCACTCCTAGCCAAGAACGGCATCTTCATCGCACTACTTGTACTGATTGCATTCTTCGCCCTCGTCAACCCGAACTTCCTCAGGCCGAACAACGCGATGAACGTGCTGCTCCAAGTCGCGGAGCTCGGGATCGTCGTGATGCCGCTCGCCTTGCTGCTCATCGCGGGCGTCGTCGATCTCTCGATCGGGTCGATCGCCTCCGCTGGAGCCGTCGTCTCAGCACTGGTGATGGCATCAACCGGCTCGATGTGGCTCGGACTTGCGGCCGGCCTTGCATTCGGAATGCTCGCGGGTGTGATCAACGGGTTTCTGGTGGCCTATCTCGGCCTCAATCCGATCGTCGTGACCCTCGGCTTTCTGAGCGTCTGGGGCGGTGCCGCAATGCTCATGACCGGTGGGCGCACCATCACGCGCAGCGAACTTCCCGAACAGTTTCACGGACTCGGTACATTCGCGCTCGGACCGATCCCGCTGAGGCTCGCTCTGCTGATCGCCGCGGTCGCTCTGGCCTGGTACGTCCTCGCCCGGAACCGCGTGGGCCGGGCCATCTATGCGATCGGCGGCAGCGAGCGAGCAGCCTATCTCATGGGCATCAAGACCGCCCGGGTGCGGTTCGGCCTATACGTCGTGTCGGGCTTCGCCGCTGCGCTGGCAGGCATGATGCTCGGCGCGAAGGTGCAGTCGGTGAGCCCCGCTATCGGCCTCAACCTCGAGATGAGCGCGCTGACGGTCGTGCTGCTCGGCGGAGTCGCATTCGCTGGAGGCTCCGGAAGGATCGGCGGTGTCATCGCGGGCTTGCTGTTCTTCGGCGTACTGCGCAACGGCCTCGTCTTCATGCAGGCGTCGCCGTTCTTGCAGACCGTGATCGTCGGCCTCACGTTGGTCGTTGCGGTCGCGTTGGACGAGTCGATCCAGCGAATCGTGAAGAAGTCGTGGGAAGCCCGCGGGCGTGCCGCGCTCGCGGCCGCAGACCGAGATGGGACGTCTGATTCCCCTGAGCTCGAGAGCGCGACGGCGGACAAGCGATGATCCCAACAGATCCGAAGGAGGCGGAAGCATGACGAGGACCGGCTGGGTCTGGCATGAGGCATTCAACTGGCACAACACCGGAAACGGGGCGGGGTTCTTCCAACCGGGAGGGTTCATCCAGCCGTACGAAGCGTTCGACAACCCGGCGACGAAGGGACGCTTCGCGGCACTGGTCGAGGTGAGCGGATTCCTAGACGAGTTGCATCGCATCCAGGTTTCCGAGGTTTCGGATGAGGAGATCCTCCGAGTGCACACGCCCGGCTACCTCACGCAGCTCGAGGCGCTTGACGCCACCGGTGGCGACGCAGGCGAGAGCGCGGTGTTCGGACCCCAAGGGTTGAAGATCGCCAAGCTCGCCGCCGGCGCCGTCGCGAACGCCGTCCGGGCGGTGCTGACGGGCGAGGTGGCAAACGCGTACGCTCTGGTCCGGCCCGCCGGGCACCATGCCGAGCCAGATCGTGGGCGGGGGTTCTGCCTCTTCGCGAACACGTCGATTGCGACGATGATCGCCCGGGAGGAGTTCGGAATCGAGCGCGTCGCCATCGTCGACTGGGATGTGCACCACGGCAACGGCACCCAGGCCGTGTTCTGGAACGACCCAAACGTGCTCACGATCTCGCTGCACCAAGACCAGCTCTATCCGGTCGACTCCGGGTTCATCGAGGAGAACGGCGGCCCGGACGCGGTCGGCACTGCGATCAATGTCCCCCTGCCCGCGGGAACCGGTGACGGCGGATACCTGCACGCCGTAGAGCAGGTCGTGATTCCAGCACTCGAGCGGTTTCGGCCTGAACTGATCATCATCGGCAGCGGAATGGACGCCGCGGCAACGGACCCGTTGGGGCGGATGGTCGTGACGAGCGAGGGATTCCGGGCAATGTCGCGAACGATGATCGGAGCGGCCGAGCGCTTGGCTGGCGGCCGCATCGTCTTCGCGCACGAGGGCGGATACTCCGCGGCATATGTCCCGTTCTGCGGGATGGCGGTCCTCGAGGAGCTGTCGGGAAAGAAATCAGCGGTCGATGACCCATACATGCAGTTCTTCGCCTCGTACCCTCAGCTCGCGCTCGAACCGTGGCAAGCGGAGGCAATCGAACGCGCCGCGACCCTCGTCGCCGCCGTTCCCGACTTCCGCAGGACCGCCTCCGCGACAGCCTGAATGGCCTCGTGTCGAGGCGGCTCACGCCTGCCCCGTCTCGACACGAGCAGAATGGGAGGGTGGTCGACGCTCGTGATAGTCGAATGCTGACGCAGATGGAGTTCCTCACCGACCATCGAGGTCACGTGAAGGTGCTGCACGGCGAAGCCCCCTCCGCGGAGCTCGTCGGATTCGCGCGCGCATTCCTCGTGATGAACCGCCAGGAGCTCAGCTTCATCTACCGCTGCGACGGCACCTGGATGTCGGTGCGGCTCGAGCGCGATGGCGCTCGAATCCGCGGCACGGAGCATGCCACGGCCACGACATGGCCGGCGATACTGCCCGAGGGCATCACGCGCCGTGAAATCGAGATCCTCACGCTCCTTGCGGGCGGGATGACGAGTTCGGAGATCGCCGGGCGGCTTGGCACCAGTCCGCGCACGGTGTCCACGCAGGTGGACCGGCTCATGAAGAAGTTCGACCTGCATAGCCGTGCTGGGCTCGCTGCCGTCGCGGTCGACGCGCAGCTGCTGGCGCTGCCGGTCCCTGGTGGAGTCGAAGGCCTGAACGCAGTCTCCGCGATCGCGCTCGAACGGATGGCACGCGCCCTCGATGCGAAGACGACGAGGTCCGCGATCGACATGCCACCACCTGCGCTGCACAGCGCGATCGGGGCCAAACCGCAGGCGCTGCCACGACGTCCGATCCTTCTCGGCACCATCGCAGCCCTGTCTGGATACGCCGTCGAGGACGGTATCGAACATGTGCGCGGCGGCGGCCTGGCCATCGAGGAGATCAACGGTAACGGCGGCGTCCTCGGGCGCCGCATAGAGCACGTCGTCGCCGGCGCCGACCTAGGAGACACCGACTCGGTGCGCCAGGCGATGGAAGAGCTCATCAGTGCCGGCGTCGATGCGATCACCGCCAGTCATGTCAGTGCCGAGAACCCCTTCCTTTTCGACATGGTCGCTGACTACGGCAAACCCTTCCTTCACCTGGACACGTTCGAGGCGCATGCGCAACTCGTCCGCGATCACGCTGCCCGATACGGGATGGTCTACCAGACCTGTCCCTCGGAGAAGTACTACGCGATGGCGTTCCGACGCTTCCTCATCGAGCTCGAGAGCGCCGCCGCAGCCCCTCTGACGACTCGCGGAATTGCGATAGTGGAGATGGACGTGCCCAGCGCGCACATCGCGACTGCCCAGTTCGAAGCGTCGCTCGGCGAAGTCGGATGGAATGTCGCCTACCACCAG
Organism: Agromyces sp. C10; assembly: GCF_023217995.1. NCBI lineage: Bacteria > Bacillati > Actinomycetota > Actinomycetes > Micrococcales > Microbacteriaceae > Agromyces > Agromyces sp. C10. The sequence goes on from NZ_JALPSX010000009.1 coordinate 101,845, forward strand.
GAGGTTCCCGCGGTCAGCGTTGACTGGTCCGCGGTCGTACGAGGCATCGTGGCCTCACGCGCGGATATCGTGCTCGTCGCCCACTTCGTACCCTCCGAGGTCAGCGAACTGCAGCGCACCTTGGTACAAGCGGGATTCCCTGGGCTTTCCTACTACGTGTACACCGCGTCCCACCCGACGTTCGCCGCGACTCTGGGTCCCTTGGCAGAGGGGGCCATCTGGAGTTCCGTGACGACGCTCACTGAGTCCGATTCCGCGTCGCGATTCCGTCGGAACTACCTCCTGCGCTACGGTGTCGAGCCTGGGCCGGCGCAGGCAAGCGCCGCATACGACCAAGCCCAGTTGCTTGCATGGAGCTGGCTGCGCAACGGCAGCACGGAGCCCGAGGGAACGGCTCGAGCACTCCGTGATGCCCTCTACCGCGGCCTCAATGGCACCTACTACTTCGGGAGCGGCGACCAGACCCCGCTGAGCTACCCAGATGGCACGACCGACCCAACTCTCGGGCTCCCGCTCATCACCTCGCAGATCCAGGATGGCCTCTCCGTGGCGCTCAGCCCCGCGCCCTATGGGTCGATCGGCCGGTTACGGGCGCCGCAAATGGGTAGTGCGTCGCCCTCGCTGGATCGAGTGCGATTCAGGTAAGTCGCGGCCGTCCGGCGGCGGTGAGGTAGCAGGATTCGGGCACAGCGGAAACAGCGGGTGCCGACGCATGCCGGCATCCGCTGTGTCGACGGTCAGTGGGCCACCGGTTCGCGCTCGGGCGACTCCTCGGGCTCGACTTCGCGCATGTCCAGTTCGGGCGGGCGCTTGGTGAAGAAGTGCGTGAGACCCAGAAGGTAGATGAAGCCGACGACGACCCATCCGATGCCGACCATCAGGGCGTTCGGGCTCAGACTCGTCCAGAGCCAAAGTGTCAGCGCGACGCCGATCGCGGGGAGCAGACCGTAGACGAGCATTGCCTTCGGAGTCCGGCGCCGGCCATCGACGACGTAGTGCTTGATGACAGACAGGTTCACCATGGTGAACGCCACGAGTGCGCCGAAGCTGATGAGGAGTGAGATCATTTCGAGGCCGAGCGCCAAGCCGAGCAACGAGATTCCGCTCACGACCAGGATGGCGCCGGCAGGGGTGCGGAATCGAGGGTGGAGCTTCCCGAACACCCTGCGCGGAAGGACTCCGTCGCGGCCCATGGCGAACAGGATTCGGGCGACCGTCGCCTGCGAGGCGAGAACCGACGCGACGCATCCGGCGACGTATGCCGCGGTGAAGAAGTTGACGAGGAACTCTCCGCCTGCTGCAGCAACGACATCGAGTGACGCTGCATCGACGCTGGTGTAGGCGGTGAAGTCCGGGAACACCAGGTTCGAGATCATCGCGAGAGCGATGAACAGGAGGCCGCCGAACACCGTGACGATCAGGATGGCGCGGGGGATCGTCTTCCGCGGTTCATGCGCTTCCTCCGCCAGGGTCGAGACGGCGTCGAATCCGAGGAAGGAGAAGCAGAGCAGGGCCGCGCCGGCGAGAAGCACCGTGAGGTTGCCCTGATCGTTGAAGAACACGTCCGCGAAATTCGGGACGTCGACGCCGGCGATAGACCCCAGGCTCATGAATACGAAGAATCCGAGGAATACGAACTGGAAGACCAGGAGTCCGACGTTGACCCCTGCGAGCAGGCGTATGCCGATGATGTTCAGTGTCGTCACAAGCACGAGCGACGCAACGAAGAACACCCACAGCGGTATGGCCGGAAATGCCGCATTGAGGTATATGCCGATGACGAGGTAGGTCACCATCGGGAGGAGCAGGTAGTCCAGCAGGAGCGCCCAGCCGGCCAGGAACCCGATGTGCCCTCCGAAGGCCCTCCGGGAGAAGGTATATGCCGAACCCGAGATCGGGAACGCCTTGACCATGTGCCCGTAACTCAGCGCGGTGAAGACCATCGCAACCAACGTGACGAGGTACGCGGAGGGAAGGTTGCCTTCGGTGAGGACGTTGGCGATGCCCAGCGTCGTGAAGACCGTGAGCGGGAGCATGTAGGAGAGCCCGAACACGACGGCGGATGGGAGACCGAGCACCCGCTTCAGGGACGGACTTGACTCAACAGGCTTCGTGGCAGAGGGCATGATGTCAGCACTCCTTCATTGGAGGTGGAAACCGGGGGAGAAGTTCCAGGGTGTGGAAATCTTGACGGAGGTTCATGCCTGCGTCGTACGTCAGATGACGGACATGTCCCCACAGCTTCACGGACGTCCACGAGGACGGAACGAGGTCACGTCACCCTTGGGCTCTGGTCCGAGCACGACCGCCCTGCCGGCCTGTATCTGGTAGGTCATTAAGGCGAGTCCCAGCGAAGAGTCCCGTGTTTCGTCCGGGTAGCACAACGCGGTCTGTCCCGGGTTGCCTAGGAAGTACACGCCGTTGATGCCTCGATACGCGGTGGACCGAAGGTGATCGATCACCGCGGCGGCGTCGGCCGATCCCACTGAGTTCCATGCGTCGGCGATCAGCTTCACTTGATCGTAAGCGGCGCTCGCCTGCGACCAGCCCGGCTCCTCGCCGTAGCGCACCGTGAAGGTGCGTTTGAAGTGCTCGCCCATGGCATCGTCGTATCGGCCCGTGACGGTCGACCAGACGATGCCGTCAGCCGCCTCGCCAGCCATGGTCTGGAAGCGTGGGATCGAAGCCGCGTACACGTAGTGGACGAGCGCGCGAAGCCGACGACGATGGATCTGGCGCTGGAGTTCGGCGATGTCGTCGGCCAGGAAGTGCGCCACGAGGAGGACATCCGGATCCTGTTGCTCGATGCGGTCCAGGATGTCGCCCCACTTCGTCGTGTGAGGCGGCGTGCGGATGACCGCCGTCACATCCCAACCGTCCGCGGCCAGGGTGTCCCGGAAACGGTCGTCCGCGATGCGGCTGCTCGTCACGTCGATCTCTATCGCGACCACGCGCCGATTCTGTGGTTGCCATTCCGCGGCGCTTGTGGCGAGCGCGTTGATGAACCGGAGGAAGGCAAGTCCGTAGTACTTCTCGGAAGGACAGGTTTGGAACACGTTCGCGAACCGTATCGGGGCCGCTCGGACGAGATCGACCTGACTTTCGAGGGTCGCCGTGTGGAGGAACGGTCGGCCGTAGTCGGCAACCATGTCGAGTACGAACGGATGTTCGGCGCTCACGTAACTGGTCGTGATCGCGTCGACGCCTCGGGCGAAGAGCTCTGTGAATGCCTGGCGCACCGCCCCCTCGTCGAAGATGTCGGCGTCCTTCACAACGTGCTCGATGGGCCGGCCGTCGATGCCACCGCGGGCGTTGATCTCCTGTACGGCCAGAGCCGCGCCATGCAGGAGTTCGATGCCGTCCTCTCCAGCGAGGCCTGACAGCGGAACCACCGTGCCAAGCACGTACGGAACCGCGGTGGGAAATGCGACGCCGAGCGCCCGTGCGTGCACGCCGGATGTGTCGATCGACTCTGCATTCTGCTGGGTGCTCACCTGTGCGATCGAGGTCACATTGGCGGTGCCGCCGGGGATGGGAAGGACGATGAGACCAGCGTCCACCGCGATCGCCGCGAGGCCAGCGCGACCTCGTTGATTCAGCTTGCCGAGCAGCCGCTCGATCTGCGTGGAGACTGTTCGAACCTGGGTGCCGAGACGCTCGGCGATTTCGCCGTTCGTAAGTCCGAGCGCGACGAGGGTGAGGACGTCGATCTCGCGCGCGGTGATGCCCTGCGGGAGCTCGGTCTGGGAGCTGACGAGTCGTGTCAGTGCGCTCCGCTCACCCGCGCGACCTACGAGATCCAGGCGTACTCCGTGCCACCTCCCGTCGCCTCGCCAGAGAAATCTGACGGTGTCCTTGCCGGTGAGGAGAAACCCTCGAGCGAATCCGGCAAGCTCCGCTGGCACAACCATCATCGGATCCCGAGGCACGACGTTGCCCCTGAGATCGATCGTCGCTTCGATCAGCCCCGCACCTGTTGCGCGTTCGGTGATTGCCGTTCTCCCTCGACACCGACTCCGTTGTCCGTCAGATGACGCATGACGCCGGTCGGACAGCTCGCGTCTACTGGGCGTCAGTGTACTCGCGGACGAGTGCATCGAATCGGCTAGGAAGGAGTCCCCAGTGGCTCAGGAACGTTGGACGATCAGTATCGACGCCGGTGGCACGTTCACCGATGCGATCGCCCGCTCGAGCCGCGGCGGTGTCATCGCCGCGAAGGTCGCGTCGACGCCGGATGACCCCTCGCGCGGCCTGGCGAACGCGGTCACCGCTCTGGTCGACGAAGGTCTGCAAATCCAGGATGTGAGTCTGCTGTGCCACGGGACCACCGTCGCGACGAATGCCACGCTCACCGGCAGCCTCGCCGAGGTCGCCTTGGTGACCACAGCCGGGTTTCGGGACGTGATGGGCTACCGCCAGTCGAATCGCCCCGATGTGTACAGCCTGACGCCCGAGCGCCCGCTCGAACTCGTCGAGCGCCGCGCCCGGATCGAGGTAGCCGAGCGCATCGCATCCTCGGGCCTCGTCCTCGAAGAGCTGACCGACGACGAGATCGAACGTGTCGCCGCGCAGGTCGCGTTGCTCCAGCCCCAGGCCGTCGCGGTCAGCTTGCTCTTCAGCTACCTCAACGACTCGCATGAACGGCGGCTCGGAGAGGCCCTGCGGCGGATGCTGCCCGATGTCCCAGTGACGCTGTCGAGCGAGATCGCCAGGGAGTTCCGTGAGTACCCGCGCACCGCGACCACGGTCATCAACGCCGCCCTCCGGCCAGTCGTCGGCGGGTATCTCAACCGCGCCGCTGAAGCCGTGAAAGGGGCCGGCGTCGACGCGCCGTTTCTCGTGATGCAGTCCAACGGTGGATGCGTCCCCGCAGGCCGCGCGGACGAGCAGGCGCACCGGCTGGTACTTTCTGGTCCTGCAGGCGGCGTGGCAGGGCTGATCGCCACAGCAGAAGGTCACGGCATCCGTAATGTGATCAGCCTCGACATGGGCGGGACCTCCACCGACGTCTGCCTCGCGCGCGACTTGCGGATCCCGTTCACCACGTCGCACACGATCCAGGATCACGTCCTGCTTGCGCCGTCCGTTGACATCCATACGATCGGCGCCGGTGGCGGGAGCATCGCCTGGATCGACCCGACGGGGCGCCTGCGGGTGGGGCCGCATTCTGCGAAAGCGGTGCCCGGTCCGGCAAGCTACGGGCGCGGGGGAGTGGAGCCGACGGTGACCGACGCGCATGTCGTCCTCGGAACGCTCGGAGGCGGCGACCTCGCCGGCGGCCTCTCCCTCGACCGTGAGGCAGCCGAACGAGCGATCGACCGGGTGGGGGCGAGGCTGGGCATGTCCACCGTCGAGGCTGCCGAGGCGATTCTCGCCATCTCGACCGCCCACATGGTGCGTGCGGTCCGCAAGGTGAGCGTCGAACGCGGGCTGGACCCGCGAGAGTTCACGATGGTCCCCTTCGGCGGGGCCGGCCCCCTGCACGCAGGACTCATGCTCCGCCATGTCGGCCTGAAGAGCGTGCTCGTCCCGGCTCAGCCGGGCATCTTCTCGGCCGACGGCCTGCTCGTCGCCGGTCTGCGTATCGACGATTCGCAGACGGTCCTCGAGACCTTCGGCCCAGCAAGCGGCCAAGCCCTCGCCGACTGGTACGCAAAGGCAGCGGAGCGGGCGATCGCCCAAGTCATCGCCGACGGCATCCCGGCCGACAACATCACGGTCACCGCGAGTGTCGACTGCCGCTATCTCGGCCAGGGATTCGAGCTGAACGTCCCGATCGACGGCTGGAGCGAAGGAGACCTCGCCGAGATCCCCGAACGGTTCCACCGGGCGCATGAGGAACTGTACGGGCACGCGAACCGCAATGAGGCCGTAGAACTGGTGACCGTGCGCGTCGCGGTGCTCGGCTCGTTCGACCGCCCCGAGGCCTACCAGTCCGATACGGCCGCATCCGGGTCAGCGGACGCCGCGGTCATCAGCCGCCGCCTCGTGCACATGCCGGGCGGCGCCCGCGAAGCGGTCGACACACCGGTCTACGACCGCCGGGCACTGCGCGCGGGCCATGAATTCCACGGGCCGGCGATCGTGCAGCAGATGGATTCGACCACAGTCGTACTGAGCGGCCAGACAGTGACCGTCGCCGCGAACGGCGACCTCTTCGTGACGGAGGACTGAAAGAACATGAGCATCACATACCAGCCCCAGGCCATGGTCGACACGGTCAGCTTCGAGGTCATCGCGGCAGCCCTTCAATCGGCTGCCGAGGAGATGGGGAGCGTGTTGAAGCGCTCGAGCTACAGCCCGATCATCCGAGACATGGACGACTTCTCCTGCGCCATCTTCACGGCAAGCGGTGACCTCGTCGCCCAGGCCGACTACATCCCGGCCCAGCTGGGAGCCATGTCGCTCGTTGTGAAGGCGGTAATCGAGCGGTGGGCCGGGCGCATTCGGCCCGGAGACGCGTACATCTCCAACCATCCATTCATGGGCGCGATGCACCTGCCGGACGTGAACGTGGTCGCACCGGTGTTCCGCGGGGAGTCGCTCATCGGCTGGGCCGGCACTGCGGCGCATCACATCGACGTCGGCGGCGTGAATCCGGGCAGCGAAGGTCCGGAACTCCAGGACATCTACGGCGAGGGTCTCATCCTGCCCCCGATCAGGCTCTCGATCGCGGGTCAGGAGAACGAGGACCTCATCGCACTGATCACCGAGAACATCCGCGACCCGCTGAGTACCGTCAGCGACCTTCGCGCCCAGCGCGCGGCGTGCGGCCTGGGTGGCCAACGACTCGCCGAACTGGCCGACATGTACGGTGAGGCAACAATCCTCACCGTCATGGACCGCGTCCTCGATGTCGTCGAAAAAGGCGTCCGGACTGCGCTCGCAGACCTCCCGGACGGCATCGGCCAAGCCGAGGGCTTCCTCGACGACGACGGCCGCGGAGGCCGCCCCACCCGAATCCATGCCCGCATCCAGAAGATCGGCGACCGCCTGCACATCGACCTGTCCGGCTCGGATCCCCAGGTATCCGGAGCAATGAACGTCCCCTGGGCGAGCGCGCGGGCCGGGCTCGTGTACGCGGTCCGCGCCGTCGTGGCGCCTGATCTCGGAGCCAACGACGGCCTGCTCCGAGCCCTCGAGGTGAATGCGCCACTCGGAAGCGTACTGAATCCGATTGCGCCGGCCGCCGTGTCCATCCGGCACAACACCTGCCAGCGCTTCGCTGACACGCTCATCCGGGCGATGACCGACCTCTGGCCCGAGAAGGCCGTCGGGAGCAGCACCGTCAGCTTCTTCTGCTTCAACGCAGGAAGCTCCAGCCCTGTCAGCGGACGCCCGTCCGTCATGGCCGACGTCGTGGGAGGCGGCACCGGCGCGACACCGTTCAGCGACGGCATCGACGGCGTCGACACGTACATGTCCAACGTCGGGGTGATGCCCGCGGAGGTCGTCGAAACCAATTACCAGATCCGCGTGCGCAAGACGGAGTTCATCCCCGGCTCCCAAGGGCGCGGCAGATTCAACGGTGGGCTCGGCCTCCGCCGCGAGTACGAGATCCTCGAGCACCCGCAGCGCGTCACGTTCTACTCGGAACAAACCGACGCAACCTTCGCCCCGAAGGGTGCAAACGGCGGCGGAGACGGCACGGCGACGCGGATCACCGTGATCGATCCGACCGGGGCCAGCATCGACGTGCCGAGCAAGACGTCGATGACTCTGCAGCCCGGCACCATCGTCCGTGTCGAGACTGCTGGTGGTGGCGGATATGGAGACCCTGCGCGGCGGGATTCGGCCCGGGTGGAGTACGACGAGCGGAACGGCCGACTCGATGTCGCGTGAAGAAGCCGATGTGCTTGAGGCGCTCCCGGACGACAACGCGCCCGCCTACAGCCATGAACGCCGGACAGCTCAGGACACCGTCACCGCTTCGCTGGCCGGGGCGAGCCCGACGCCGTTCTGGCTGGACTCGGTCGACCGACCGCGTCCGTCGCATCCCCTGCGGGCTGATCTCTCGGCGGATCTGGTGGTGGTCGGAGGTGGCTACTGCGGGCTCTGGACGGCGCTGATCGCGAAAGAGACCGATCCCGAACGAGACGTCGTGCTCATCGAAGCCAGGGAGGTGGGCTGGGCAGCCAGCGGCCGCAACGGCGGCTTCTGCGAAAGCAGCCTCACCCATGGCCCGGAGAACGGCGAGCGGCACTTCGCGAGCGAGCTCGAACTACTTGATCGACTCGCCAACCAGAACTTCGCCGAACTCGAAGCGACCATCGAGCGCTACGGAATCGACGCCGAGTTCGAGAAGACCGGCGTCCTCGTCGCGGCCACCGAGCCGCACCAGATCGAGCAGCTCCGCGCCGCAGCCGCTGACACGCCCGACGCGGTCTTCCTCGACGAGAAGGAGGTCCGCCGAGCGATCCGGTCGCCGCTCTACCGGGCCGGTCTCCGCAAGACGAAGGGATACGCCTACGTCCACCCAGCGAAGCTAGTGTGGGGACTCAAGCGCGCCTGCGTCGAAATGGGTGTCCGCATCTTCGAGGGCACGCCCGCGACTCGCCTTTCGCGATCAAGGCGATCGGTGAATGTGCACACCCCGGCAGCAACAATCCGCGCGCGGCAAGTCGCCCTCGCCACCAACGGGTTTCCCAGCCTGCTCAAGCGCACCTCGCTGCTCACCGTGCCGATCTACGACTACGCGCTGATGACCGAACCGCTCACCACCGCCCAGCTCGAGAGCATCGGATGGACCACACGCCACGGGATCACCGATTCATCCCGACAGTTCCACTACTCCCGACTCACCGCCGATAACCGAATCCTCTGGGGAGGCTTCGATGCGATCTACCACCGCGGCGGCGAAGTGCGCGACGACCAAGACCAACGCCGAGAGACCTTCGAAACCTTGGCCGATCACTTCTTCACCACGTTCCCGCAACTCCGAGACGTTCGCTTCACCCACGCGTGGGGCGGCATGATCGACATGTCCAGCCGGCTGGTCGCCTTCCATGGACGCGCCTACGGCGGCCAGGTGGCATACAGCGCGGGATACACCGGCCTCGGCGTCGGTGCGACTCGATTCGGGGCGAAGGTCATGCTCGATCTTCTCGGCGGACGAGAAACCGAGCTCACTCGCCTCCGAATGGTCACCTCGAAACCGCTTCCGATCCCACCCGAGCCAATCGCCTATCCGGTGATCCAGACGATCCGTCGCGCCGTCGCGAAGTCGGACGCCAACGGAGGACGGGACGGGCTGATCCTCGGCGCCATGAACCGACTCGGCGTCAGCTTCGACTCGTGAGCTAATCGGTCGTCGCGGCGAAAGCCAATCCGACGAACGCACGGTACGAATTCGGCGGGCAACGAGGGAGCGCTGGTCGATTCAGCCGAACGAGTCGTAGGTTCGCTCAGGCGTAAGGTGCTATGTGCTCGGTGCGCGAACGGTTCGGAATCCCGCGTTGCCCATGGAAGAGTCGGGCGTGTTCTGCGACCGGGCCGAGTTTCGGTATCGGTTGCAGTAGGAGATGTGGCAGAGATAACTGCCACCGCGTAGTACCTTCGCGCTGCCGCTCGCGGGGCCCTGTGGGTTCGCTACGGAATGTAGTTGGTAGGAGCTCGGGTCGAACCAGTCGGAGCACCATTCCCAGACGTTGCCGACGGGCTGCCAGAGTCCGTACCCGTTCGGTACGAACGATCGCGCCGGCGCGGTCGTCAGGAACCCATCATCCTTTGTGTTGTGTCGCGGGAAGTCGCCTTGCCAGATGTTCGCCCGCCACCCGCCCACGTTGACTTCTTGGTTGCCCCATGGGCGAGATTCGGCGAGTCGGCATAGCTCGATCCGTCCGTTGCCAGACAGCCGTACGCGAGCCGAGTGAGCGAGGGACACCGTCGAGCACACGGACGGTGGATGCGCGGGTCAGCGAGCGCGTCGGTCGACGGAGTTGAGCCGAGCGCGCTCATGAGAACAAGTCGAATCATTAACCGTGAGTAAACCGTGATTCGAGGAAAACAAATCGAATCGACATCCATCGATACTCGTGCGGAAAATCCGTCTGATCAGGCTAAATTTACGAAGAGCCGATGACGGGAATCGAACCCGCGCTGTCTGCTTGGGAAGCAGAAGTTCCTAAGTGCCGGTTCATAGTGGCTCACTCGGGCTCACGAGCCGCGGAATCACGCGAAATGTGAGCCCGAGTGAGTCGTGGTGAACTCGGCAAAACCGTGAGTTAACCGTGACCGCTGGGACCCGGATTGGCTAAGCGCCCGGGCTCGAGCTGGAGCAGCTCGACTACGCTCGCACCGAACCCCTCGAACGAGCGAACTGACACCAGCGATACACTCTCGGGCACGCCGGGGGGACTCAGTAGGTGATGTCGGCGACCCACAGCTGGTCGGGCGCCGTAGCGGTGAAGGCCCGCTCGACCAGGTCCAACGGGAGCTCGGCCGGATCGCCCGGGATCGTGGTACGCGGCCCGCGTGCCCGCTGCACCCCGCGCAGCCCGTCGCGGCGCATCAACCGCTCGACCGTGCATCTGGCGTATCGGTGGCCCTCGCGACGCAGTTGCGCGTGGACCTTCCGGGCGCCGTACACGCCGAGGTTGTCCGCGTGCACCCGCCGGATCTCACCCAACGCGACCTCATCACTGAGTGCACGCGGGGACGGGGGCCGGGTCTTGCTCGCGTAGTACGTCGATGGGGCGATCGGCAGTTCCTGGCAGATCGGCTCGACCCCGAACTCGTCCTTGTGCGCGTCGATGTAATCGACCATCAGCTGCGTGGGCGGTCGAGCTCCGCCGCGAAGAAAGCCGATGCGCTGCGCAGGATCGCATTCGCCCGCCGCAACTCCCGCACCTCACGCTCGAGGTCCGCGATCCGTTCGCTGTCGCTCGTGGTCAGGCCCGGCCGGACACCGCCGTCGATCTCGGCCCGGTGCACCCAACCGCGGAGCGTGTCCACGTTGACGCCCAACTGCTGCGCGATCCGAGTGCACGCACCGCGACGGCCGCCGTCCTCGTCACGAGCAGCGAGCACGAGCCGAACCGCACGCTCCTTCAACTCAGGCGGATACTTCTTCAACTTCGGCATGCCCCTCATCCTTTCCGGATACCAGGAGCCTCCACCAGACCCGGGGCGCAACAATGAGCAGTCGGGCACAGCCCGACGACGCTCGTTCCTAGACACGCTGGTCACGCTCCTGCCGAAGAACCGTCCTGCGGTACCCAACCCGCGAATATCAGACTGACCGCGCGTCGTCCGACACGCTCACCGGACCAGCTGAGTCGACGAAGCAAGAGGCGCCGCCCGGGACGAACCCGGACGGCGCCTCACCCTGCCCACTTGACAGGAACGGACTACATATCATATGCAGGTATTCGACGAGTAGACATGGCCGGCGCGGTGGGAGCGGTGTGCACGTTGCGCAGCTGGCTGATGACCCTTCGACCAGTACTTTTCGACGCGTACCGCAGCGAGTTGCGCACCAGATGCAGGAAACAAGTCTGCACGGTCATGGCGGCCAGATCTCGCCGATCGCGTCAGGCAAGCCCTTCAGGCCGTCGCGGCGCCGACGCCTCCCACGCCGCGAGACCGCCGGCCAGGGTGCGCACGCGCGCGTGCCCTGCGCGCCGCAGCAGCTCGGCGGCCGGACCGGAACGGATGCCCCGAGCGCAGTACACGACGATCTCGCCGTCCAGGGCGGCCACGCTGCCGGCCTGCAGCGCCGACAACGGCACACGCACGGCTCCCGCGATGCCGCCCGGTTCACCGGATTCCCGCACGTCGACGAGGGTCGGGTTGCCGTCGGCCTCGGCGAGTTCGTGCCGGAGCGCCGACGCCGTGACGATGCCGACCGGGCGCGTCTCCGCCGACGCCTCGCTCGCCCCCTCGAGCGCGAATCCGCGCCACTCGCCGTGCAGCGCGTCGAAGACGCCGACCCGGCCGAGCAGCACCCGCCCGGTGCCCGTGATGAGCTTGATCGCCTCGGCCGCCATCTGCGCACCGATGACGGCGCAGAGCGGGCCGAACACGCCGGCTGTTCCGCAGCTCGGCGCGCCGCGCGGCGCGTCGGGATAGAGATCGCGGTACCGCGCCCCATGGGCGCCCCAGAACACGCTGAGCTGCCCCTCGAAACGCAGCACCGAGCCCCAGACGCTCGGCAGACCGAGCTGCTCGGCGGTGTCGGCCACGAGGTAGCGGGTCGCGAAGTTGTCGGATCCGTCGATCACGAGGTCGTACTCGGCGAGGATCCCGGACGCGTTCGCCGAAGTCAGCCGCACGGGATGTTCGCGCACGACGACGCCCGGATTCAGCGCCCGGACGGCGCGGCTCGCCGAGCGGGTCTTGCGCTTGCCGACGTCCCGGAGTCGGTGCGCGAACTGCCGTTGCAGATTGCCGAGCTCGACCCGGTCGGAGTCGACGATGCCGAGCACGCCGACACCGGCACTCGCGAGGCCGAGCAGCGCCGGCGCGCCGAGCCCGCCGGCACCGACGACGAGTACGCGCGCGTTCCGCAGGCGCCGCTGCCCGTCCACCCCGAACCCGGGAAGGAACAGCTGCCGGGAGTACCGCTCGATCGCCTCGTCATCGAGTTCCGCCCCAGGCCCGACGAGAGGCGTCAGCATGCCGCTCACAGCGCCGCCATCCCCTCGGGGGGCGACGAGGCGAGCGCATGCCGACGGCGCGGGATGCGCCCCGAGACCTCCGCCAGCCGGCCCGCGATCACGGCGTGCCGGAACGCGGCGGCCATCCCGGCCGGATCCTGCGCCCGAGTCACCGCGGTCGCGAGCAGCACGCCGTCGCAGCCGAGTTCCATGGCAAGCGCCGCGTCCGATGCGGTGCCGATGCCTGCGTCGAGCACGATCGGCACCGAGGAACGCGCGACGATGAGCTCGATGTTGTGCGGGTTGAGCACCCCGAGACCCGTGCCGATCGGCGAGCCGAGCGGCATCACGACGGCGGCGCCGAGTTCCTCGAGGCGCAACGCGAGCGCCGGATCGTCGTTCGTGTACGCGAACACCCGGAATCCGCGCGCGACGAGCTGCTCGGTCGCGTCAACGAGTTCGAGCGCGTCGGGCAGGAGCGTGCGATCGTCGGCGACGACCTCGAGCTTGACCCAGTCGGTCTCGAAGGCGTCGCGCGCGAGTTCCGCGGTCGTCACGGCCTCCCGGGCGGTCAGGCACCCGGCGGTGTTCGGCAGCAGGCGGATGCCGCGCTCGCGCAGCAGGCCGAAGAGCGATCCCCCGGCGCCCGAGCCCGCGCCGTAGCGGCGGACCGCGACGGTCGTCAACGCGGTCCCGGAGGCGTCGAGCGCGGCGCCGAGCGCGTGCAGGCTGGGCGCCCCGCCGGTACCCATGATGAGGCGAGAGGCGAGCGGGATGCCGGCGATGACGAGCTCGTCCATCTCAGCCGCCCTGGGCCGCTGTGAGCACCTCGACCCGGTCGCCGACGGCGAGCGCACGCGCCGACCAGCGACCGCGCGGCACGACCGCCTCGTTGACGGCGACGGCGATGCCGAGCGGTTCGCCGTCGGCGGCGGCGCCGCGCTCGTCGAGCGTGCGCCCCGTGAGGAGCGCGACGAGCGCTCCCACGGTCGTCGGCTCCGGCAGCGTCATGGCGCTGCCGTTCACGTGGACGTCGATCATGCGTGCTCCTCGGAACGAGTCAGGTGGGATGCGACGGGGCCGGACCCGATCGCGCTGCGGGCGGTGGCGGATGCCGGTGCGAACCGGTCGGGCCGGAGCATCGGCCAGGCCGACAGCTCGGCTCCCTCGACGAGCTCCCGGCAGAGCTCGGCGATGAGGGGGGCGAGCAGCACGCCGTTGCGGTGGGTGCCGGTCGCGACGAGGAGCCCCGGCCCCACCCGGCCGACGAGGGGCACGTGGTCGGGCGTCGCGGGCCGGGACCGGGCGACGGCGTCGACGAGCTCGAGCTCGTCGACGGCTGGGAGGAGCTCCCGTGCGTCGCGCAGCAGCGCGTGCACGCCGCCCGCCGAGATCACGGGGCCGCCGTGCTCGCGTTGTGTCGCGCCGAGCACGACCGTGCCGTCGCGGCGCGGCACGAGGTAGACCGGGGCGCCCCGCACGAGACCCCGCACGGTCGCGGTCAGCAACGGCCGCAGCGCCTCGGGTGCGCGCAGCCGGAGGATGTCGCCGTGGACGGGCCGCAGGACGTGCTCCGGTAGGGCGGCGAGTCGTGCTGCGCCGAGCGCGTTGGCCACGACGACCTCGGATGCCGCGATCCTGCCGCCGTCCGCGAGCTCGACCCCGAGCGCCGCGCCGCGGGCGTCCCTGAGGACCCGCCGCGCTGTTGCGGCGACGATCGCGTCGGCCTGTTCGCCGTGGATCGCGTCCCGGAGCACCGCGGCGAGCGCGCGCGGGTCGACCCGATGATCGCCGTCGATGAGGTACGCGGCGCCCACGCGAGGCCCGAGCAGCGGTTCGAGCCGACGTGCGTCGCGCGTTCCGATCGGGGCCACGTCGAGGCCGAGACGCGCCTGCGCCGCGGCGAGGTCGGCGAGCACCGCGCGGTCGGCGTCGTCGACGCCGACGACGAGGGTCGGCGCCGGCTCGAAGCCGGCGGCACCCGCTTCCGGGAGGGTGTCGACGAAGGCGGGATAACGTTCGGCGGCGGCCAGCCCGAGGGTGAGCGCGTGCTCCTCGCCGTAGTGGAACTCGCTCGCCGGTGCGAGCATCCCTGCGGCGGCATACGTGGCTCCGCGCGCCGGGTGCGGGTCGATCACGCGCACGCTGCGTCCGGAGCGGACGAGTTCCCAGGCGATCGCGAGGCCGATGATGCCGCCGCCCACGATCGCGACGTCGGCTCGGTCGTCCGGCCCGGTCCCGGCCCGGTGGGCGATGCGAACCCCGGCCGCGACATCCGCTCCACCGGACGCGTGCCCGGGGGCACCGGGCCCGGCCGCCCGCACCCGAGCCACTACACTCGCGTCGTGCCCCTCGAGACCGCTCGCCTCTACCTCTGCACCGACGCCCGCGAACGGCAGGGCGATTTCGCCGAGTTCGTCGACGCCGCATTCGCGGGCGGCGTCGACATCGTCCAGCTGCGCGACAAGGGGCTCGAGGCGGCCGCCGAGCTCGAGTCGCTCGCCGTGCTCCGCGATGCGGCCGAGCGCCACGGCGCCCTGTGGGCGGTGAACGACCGCGCCGACATCGCCGCGATCGCCGGTGCACCCGTGCTGCACCTCGGCCAGGGCGACCTGCCCGTCGCAGCCGCCCGACGCCTCGTCGCCGACGGCAGCTCCATCGGACGGAGCACGCACAGCGCGGCGCAACTCGAGGCGGCGAGCGCCGACCCCGACCTCGACTACTTCTGCGTCGGGCCCGTGTGGGCGACCCCGACCAAGCCCGGCCGCGCCGGCATCGGACTCGAACCCGTGCGCCGTGCCGCCGCGCTCGAGACCGTCCGGCCGTGGTTCGCGATCGGCGGCATCGATCATGCGAACGTCGACGCCGTCGTCGAGGCGGGCGCACGGCGCATCGTCGTGGTGCGGGCGATCACCGAGGCCGACGACCCCGCCGACGCGGCCCGCCGGCTGCGCGCCGCGCTCCCTCCCCTCGACTGACGCGCCCGCGTCAGCGGCGGACACCGGGCTCGCCGAGGTAGACGCTGCCGCCTGCGGCGAGGAAGTCGGCCGACTTCTCGCGCATCCCGGCGATCGCGGCCTGCTCCGCCGGTCCGCCGAAGGCGTCGCGGATGTCCTGCGAGATCCGCATCGAGCAGAACTTCGGGCCGCACATCGAGCAGAAGTGCGCGGTCTTCGCGGGCTCCGCGGGGAGCGTCTCGTCGTGGAATGCCTCGGCCGTGTCGGGGTCGAGCGCGAGCGCGAACTGGTCGCGCCAGCGGAACTCGAACCGAGCCTTCGAGAGCGCGTCGTCCCGCGTGCGTGCGCCCGGATGCCCCTTCGCGAGGTCGGCCGCGTGCGCGGCGATCTTGTACGTGATGACGCCCGTCTTCACGTCGTCGCGGTCGGGCAGTCCGAGGTGCTCCTTCGGCGTGACATAGCAGAGCATCGCGGTGCCGTACCGGGCGATCTCGGTCGCACCGATCGCCGAGGTGATGTGGTCGTAGCCGGGCGCGACGTCGGTCACGAGCGGGCCCAGCGTGTAGAAGGGCGCCCCATCGCAGAGCTCCTGCTGGCGTTCGACGTTCTCTCGCACGAGGTGGAACGGCACGTGGCCGGGCCCCTCGACCATGACCTGCACGTCGTGGGCCCAGGCGCGCTTCGTGAGCTCGGCGAGCGTGTCGAGCTCGGCGAACTGCGCCGCGTCGTTCGCATCGGCGATCGAACCCGGGCGCAGGCCGTCGCCGAGCGAGAAGGCGACGTCGTAGCGGGCGAAGATCTCGCAGAGCTCGTCGAAGTGCGTGTAGAGGAAGTTCTCCCGATGGTGCGCGAGGCACCAGCCGGCCATGATCGACCCGCCGCGCGAGACGATGCCCGTGACGCGCTCCGCGGTCAGGGGCACGTAGCGCAGGAGCACCCCGGCATGGACCGTCATGTAGTCCACGCCCTGCTCGCACTGCTCGATGACCGTGTCGCGGAACACCTCCCAGTTCAATCGATGCGCCTGGCCGTCGACCTTCTCGAGCGCCTGGTAGATCGGCACGGTCCCGATCGGCACGGGAGCGTTGCGGATGATCCACTCGCGCGTCGTGTGGATGTCGTCGCCGGTGGAGAGGTCCATCACGGTGTCGGCGCCCCACTTCGTCGCCCACTGCAGCTTGTCGACCTCTTCGGCGATCGAGCTCGTGACGGCGGAGTTCCCGATGTTCGCGTTGACCTTCACGAGGAACGCCCTGCCGATGATCATCGGCTCGGCCTCGGGGTGGTTGATGTTCGCGGGGATGATCGCGCGGCCCGCGGCGAGCTCGGAGCGGACGAGCTCGACATCGCACTGCTCGCGCAGCGCGACGAAGCGCATCTCCGGCGTGATCTCGCCCCGGCGGGCGTAGTGCATCTGGGTGACGGTGCGACCCGGAGCAGCACGGCGCGGCATCCGGGCCTCGCCCTTCCATTCGGCGGATGCCGCACCGCGACGCGCCGCACCGCGGCCGTCGTCGTGGAGGTTGCGCGGCCGACCCTCGTAGGTCTCGGTGTCGCCGCGCGCCTCGACCCACCGCTCGCGCAACGGCGGCAGTCCGCGCACGGGATCGCATCCGGGCCCCTCGGTCCGGTAGGCGAGGAACGCCTCGTTGGACTCGCCGTTCGGCGAGTCGCCGAGGGCGATGCGGGTGACGGGCACCCGGATGTCGTGCTCCGCATCGTGCAGATACGAGAGCGAATGGGACGATTCGAGCGCGCTCATCAGGCTCCTACTTCCTACGCCGGCATGACCCGAACAGGTTCGACGGT
Source organism: Agromyces sp. C10 (assembly GCF_023217995.1). Classification (NCBI taxonomy): domain Bacteria; kingdom Bacillati; phylum Actinomycetota; class Actinomycetes; order Micrococcales; family Microbacteriaceae; genus Agromyces; species Agromyces sp. C10. The sequence goes on from NZ_JALPSX010000009.1 coordinate 119,207, forward strand.
CGCGGGCAGCGTCAGCCCGATCTCAGCCCCTGCTGGGACTCCCGTGTGGATGTCGGTAGCGTAGCAGCCCACGCCGTCGCCCGTCCACGCCTCCGAGAGGGCGGGTTCGACTCCGGACACGCCGGGGGACTCACGCCTCGCCTTGGGTGAGGACTGTGAGCACGCACGGCGCGTAGAAGCGACGGTTGTACGCGTTCGGGTCGACTGCGGCGAGGACGCCGAGCTCGACGAATGGGCGTGAAGAACGCAGTGGTGACAGGTTGGGTTTAGGCCGCGAGGGTGTGCGGCTCGGTTAGCTTCGTCTCGAATTCGATCGGCGTCAACCCGCCGAGTGCGTCCTGGGCTCGTTGCCGGTGGTACTTCCGCTCGATCCAGACGACGATCGCCAGGCGCAGGTCCTGGCGGGTTGCCCATCGGTGCTGATTCAGGACGTTGGTCTGCAGCAGCGACCAGAAGCTTTCCATCGCGGCGTTATCGCCTGCGGCTCCGACTCGGCCCATGGATCCGACCATGTCGTGTCGGCGCAATTCGCGTGCCATGGCCCTGGAACGAAACTGACTAGGTTCAACCGGTCGTTGCAACACCGTCCTGTTGGAGCAATGAGTCCCCCCGGCGTGTCCGGAGAGCGGTTTGTTGGTGTCAGCCCGCTCGTTCGAGGGGTTCGGTGCGAGCGTAGTCGAGCTGTTCGAGCTCGAGCGGCGTGAGGTCGTCGATCGAGCCGTGGGTGCGCTCGGTGTTGAACCACTGCACCCATCCCGCTGTGGCCGCTTCGACCTGGTCGACGTCGCGCCACGGGCCCTCGTGATGGATCAGCTCGGACTTGTAGAGCCCGATCTGGGACTCCGCGAGGGAGTTGTCGTACGCGTCACCGACGGACCCGACGGACGGGTCGATCCCTTCGTCGACGAGCCGGTCGGTGAACGCGATCGAGGTGTAAACCCTGGGTTCAACCGGTCGATGCAACACCGAGTTGTTGGAGTGAGCGTAGCTGCTCCTCGAACACCTCGGCGGGAGTCTTCCAGTCGAGGCTCTTGCGGGGCCTGTTGTTGAGCGCGAGGGCGACGGCTTCGAGGTCCTCGGCGGACCATCGGGAGAGGTCCGTGCCCTTCGGGAAGTACTGACGCAACAGCCCGTTGGTGTTCTCATTCGTCGGCCGCTGCCAAGGCGAGGGCGGGTCGGCGAAGAACACCTTCGTGCCGGTTTCGAGGGCGAATAGGGCGTGCCCGGAGAGCTCCTTGCCACGATCCCAGGTGAGCGTCTTGCGGAGCTGCCCGGGAAGCTTCGTCATCGACGCCGTGAGCGCGGCGTTCATCGCGACGGCGCCGTAGCCGCCGAGCGACGGGCCATTCTTCACCGGCGCGATCTCGCCATAGCCTTCCAGCCGTGGCAGATGCACCAGCAGAGTCGAGCGGCTCTTACGTTCGACGATCGTGCCGATCGCGGACCGGCCCGTGCCGATGATCAGGTCACCTTCCCAGTGCCCCGGAACGGCACGATCCGCGGCTTCGGCGGGACGCTGAGAGAACACGACGTCTGCCGTGACGTGCCCTTGAGGCCGGTTCTGTGCTCGAGCTCGTGGCTGACGTAGCGCTCGACCCGTTCGCAGATAGGTCACGAGTTCGCGTTTGAGCGCGCCACGGCCCTGGATGAACAGCGACTGGTAGATCGCCTCGTGGCTGATGCGCATGGATTCATCATCCGGGAAGTCGACCTTCAGCCGGTGCGAGATCTGCTCCGGACTCCACGCGATCGCCCGCCGCCGGTCCTGCCGGTGCGGCTTGTTCAGTCCCTTCCATGCCGGCGGCTGCGGCCCGGCGACGATGGTGCCGTCCGGACGACGGACGTTGCCGGCGAGCCGCTCCTGGACGTACTCGCGTAACCGGTCGTTGGTCGCGAGCCTCGCCGCTTTTGGTCGCTTCGCCGCCTGCTGCGCCTTCCACTGCGCGACCAGCGGTCGGTACTCCTGCTTCCCACTCCGGGTGGCCGCGTTGCGGCGCAGCTCACGGGAGATCGTCCCGGGGTTCCGTCCGATCCTGCGCGCGATCTCACGCACGCCGACCTGCTTGGCGCGCAACAGCGCGATCTCCTCGCGCTCCTCGAAGGACAGGTAGCGGCCGGTGGGCTCGGCCAAGCTGATCGGCGCCATGCCACCAGCGTGGCGAAACCAACGAGTCCCGACGGGTGCGGACACGCCCACCCTCAGCGCGGCCTCGGCTGAGGTGATGCCCGTCGCGATCAGACGCCAGAACTGGCGCTGCACCGCCCGCGACGGATCAGGCCGCCCGGGCGAGCGCATCGGCGGACGCAGCGCCCGATCCGCACGCCACTGCCGACGCGCACCCTCGGGCACATCGCTGGTCTTCCTGCTCCAGTCCGCCGTCGCCATCCTTGACCACCTCCGAAGTCGAGGTGTTGCGACGATCGGTTGAATCCGCCAACACTGCCCGCATCCGTGTGGTGGGTCAGCCCGGCGAACCCGGCCGTGCCCTCCCGGCGACGGGTCCACAACGCCATCTCGAGGCAATCCAGCACGAGCGGCGTCGTCATCGACGTGGCGGCCCGCCAGCCGAGGATGCGGCGGGAGTGCGCGTCGAACACGAACGCGACGTACACCCACCCGGACCACGTCCACACGTACGTGAAGTCGGCCACCCACAGCTGGTTCGTGCGGAACCGTCGGAAGTGCCGGTCGACGAGGTCAGCCGGCCTGGTTTCCCGCGGATCCACATCGGCGGGGTGTCTGCGTTTGCCGCGCACGACGCCGCCGATGCCGAGCTCGCGCATGAGTCGTTCGACGGTGCACCGGGCGATGTCGTGCCCGTTGCGGCGCAGCCGGAGCCAGAGCTTGCGGGCACCGAGCCGACGGTGATGCTGCTGCCACGTGGTCAGGATGATCGGCTTCCACCGCTCGTCGGACACCTCCCGCGCGGACGGCGTGCGATTGCGGGCGTCGTAGTAGGTCAATGGGGCGATGCTGCAGCCGTGCTGGGTGAGCACGGCGCAGATCGACTCGACACCCCACCGGAGCCCACCGTCGGTACGGTCCTTGTGCTCCCGGATGAACGCGACTACCGCTGCTGTGGCCGGTCGAGCTCGGCCGCGAAGAAAGCCGAAGCCGCCTTCAAGATCTCGTTAGCTCGCCGCAACTCGGCGTTCTCCCGCCGCAACCGCTTGAGCTCTTCAGCGGCCTCGCTGGTGACGCCGGGCCGGACGCCGGCGTCGACCTGATGCCGGCGCATCCAGGTGCGCACCGTTTCCGGAGAGCCGATGCCGAGCATCTGCGCCACCGCGGCCATCGCCTGGTACTCGCTCGGATAATCCGGCCGCACCTCGACGACCATCCGGACCGCGCGCTCACGAAGCTCACGCGGATACTTGCCGGGACGTGCCATGAAGACGATCCTTCCAAGGAATTCCGTCTCCGGACACGCCGGGGGGACTCACTCTCCCCGTGCCGGGGTTCCGGGGGACGGGGTTGAGTTCGATCGCGCCCGGAGGCTGGCGCCGCGATCGCGCAGCTAGCGAAGGTGAGCACCGTTCGCAGTCGAGCGACCGAGCCGGTCCGACATCGTGATGACCAATGTGTCACCACGTCGCGCGATCGAGCTGTAGTGGTGAGCTGCTCGTGCGCGCTCCGGATGTCTCATATCCGACCTTGACTACCCGGACCCTACCGGCGACACAGGCGCGCGGCCCGATTCGCCCTCAGTGCCAATGCCGATGCCGGCGACGCCCGGCGGCGGAACCGCGTCGGACGGCCAGGCACGCGCTCCCCTCGATCGCGGTGGCTTGACATGTGTTCGCGAGCTTCGTATGCTCTCGACCAGCGAATGGCCATTCGCTCTCTGAATAGAAATTTCGGTGACGCAGATTCGCGTCGCCCCGAGCGAGAGCGACCAAAGATGAATCGCTTCGGCTCCATCACGGACCCGACGGACCTCGACGCCCTGCGTGCGGTCATCTCGGCGAGCGACGGCGCAGACTCGCTCGTTCCGCTCGGGATGCGCCGGCTCGAGATCTCGCCGGCGGCGTCATCGTACGCAGCGGACCAGGTCCGCCGCCTCCTCGAGGACCGAGGGGCGGGGACGAAGGATGCGCGTGTCCTGCTCCTCGGCGACGCGACCCTCATCCGCCGGGGCGGCGAGGACCTCAAGGGATCCGTCGCGGCCCAGCTCGAGAAGGCCGGTTTCGACGTCGTGCGGCTCGTTCTCGGCACGCCCGGACATTCGCTCCACGCCGACGAGTCTGCTCTACAGGAGGCTGCCTCGGCTGCCTCCGGCATGGACGTCGTCGTCGTCGTGGGCAGCGGTACGGTCACCGACATCGGCAAGGTCGCGACCGACCGGGCCGGCGGCATCCCCCTCGTCGTGGTTCAGACGGCAGCGAGCGTCGACGGTTTCACCGACAACGTCTCGGTCGTGCTCTCGAGCGGGGTCAAGCGCACCATCCCCTCGCGGTGGCCCGACGCGGTCCTCGCCGACACCGTCACCATCGCCACGGCCCCGACCGAACTGAACACGGCGGGCTTCGGCGAGCTGCTCTCCCTCTTCACGGCCCCGGCCGACTGGCGGCTCGCCGCGCTCGCCGGACTCGACGCGACCTTCCACCCGACACCCCGCGACCTCTTGCTGGCGTTCGCCGGCGACCCCAGCGAGTGGAGCGCGGGCCTCAGCGACGGCGAGCCGGCCCCGGTCGAACAGCTCACGCGCGTCCTCGCCATTCGCGGCATCGGCACAGGGATCGCCGGCACCACCGCCTGCCTCTCCGGGGTCGAGCATCTCGTGAGCCACATGCTCGACATGCACGCCGCGGCCCGCGGACTGCCGACGGGCCTGCACGGCGCACAGGTGGGTGCGGCCTCCGTCGTCGCCGCGGCCACCTGGGAGCACTTTGCTGCTCGCGCCGCCGTCGAGGCGCCGGTGCTCGCACCACTCGACCTAGTCGCCGCCGAGGCCGAGGTGCTTCGCACGTTCGCCCATCTCGACCCCACGGGTCGGCTCGGCGCCGAGTGCTGGTCCGACTGCGAGCGGAAGCTCCGGGCCATCGACGCGCAGCGCGAGCGCATCGCGGCGCTCCTCGCCGACGTGCCGGGCCTGTTCGGCGATGCGGCCTCGTCGCTCGCCACGCCCGATGCGCTGGCCGGGTCGCTCCGCGACGCGGGCGCGGCCGCGGGGCCTGACGAACTCAGCCCGTGGATCGACGACGACCTATGGCGCTGGGCCGTCGCCGGGTGCCATCGCATGCGCAACCGCTTCACGATCGTCGACCTGCTCGACCTCCTGGGCTGGTGGAGCGACGACGACGTCGACTGGGTCCTGTCCCGGGCGCGAACGGCCGGCGAGGGGGTGCGCGCATGAACGCCGACCTCGTTCTCGCGGTGGACTGCTCGACGACCGGCGCGAAGGCCATCGTGTGGGATGCCGGCGGCGCGCGCGTGGGCGAGGGCCGTGCCCCGCTCGAGCTCAGCGTGCCGGCCGCAGGCTACGGCGAGCAGGATCCGCGCGACTGGTGGACCGCGACCTCGGCCGCGATCCGCGGCGCCGTGGCCACGATCGACGTCGCGCGCATCGCCGCCCTCGCCGTGACCCATCAGCGCGAGACCTTCGCCTGCCTTGACGAGCACGGCGACGCCATCCGGCCGGCCATGCTGTGGCTCGACTCGCGCGCCGGCGCCGAGGTCGAGCAATACGGCACCCCGAGGGTGCACCGCCTGACCGGCAAGCCGGTCAACCCGACGCCGGGATGGTACAAGCTGCTCTGGATCGCCCGGCACGAGCCATGGGTGCTCGAGGCGACCCGCCATGTCGTCGACGTGCACGCGTACCTCGTGCACCGGCTGACCGGCCTGTGGGCGACCTCGACGGCGAGCGCCGATCCACTCGGGCTCGTCGACCTCTCGACGGGGGACTGGAGCGACGAGCTGCTGGGTGCGGTGGGCCTCGACCGCCGTGCGCTTCCCGCGCTCCACCAGCCCGGCGACCGCATCGGCGCGCTGAAGCCCGCGGCCGCCGGTGAGCTCGGGCTCCCGTCCGGGCTCCCGATCATCGCCGGTGCCGGCGACGGCCAGTGCGCGGGCCTCGGGGCGGGCATCGCCGAGCCCGGGCGCGCCTACCTGAACCTCGGCACCGGGCTCATCGCGGGGACCGTCAACCGCGAATACGAGCCGAGCTCGGCGTACCGCGCCCTCGTCGGGGCTGTGCCGGGCACGTTCGACTACGAACTCTTCATCGGCGCGGGCACCTACATGGTGAACTGGTTCGCCGACACGATCCTCGGGTCGTCGGGCGACGGGGGGAACTCGCCCGACGGCTTTGAGCAGTACTGGGAGGCTCGCGCCGCCCGGATCGCTCCCGGCAGCGACGGCCTCGTCGTCGTGCCGTACTGGAACGGCGCCCTCACGCCGTACTGGGACCACCACGCCGGCGGCGTGATGGTCGGGTTCGCGGGCGTCCACGGCCGAGCTCACATCTACCGCGCCATCCTCGAGGGCATCGCCTTCGAGCTGCGTCTGTGCGTCGAGGAGGCCGAGCGCCACCAGGTCGAGCCGGTCGCCGAGTTCGTCGCCATGGGAGGCGGGTCGCACAGCCCCTTCTGGTGCCAGCTCATTGCCGACATCGTCGGGCGGACGGTGATCATCGCCGGACAGGACGAGGCGACCTCTCTCGGTGCGGGCATCCTCGCCGCCGCCGGCGTCGGCGTCCACCCGGACATCCTGACGGCGGCCGCGGCGATGACGACGCTCGGTGCCCGGTTCGAGCCCGACGAGGTGTCGGCCCGCCGGTACGACGCGTACTACGACGCGTACCGGGCTGTGTACCCAGCCCTGCGTCCGGTGTTCCCCCTCCTGAGGGGAGCCGCGGCATGACCACGCTCCTCGACCGCGACCTTGAGGCCCGGCTCGCCGCGCCTCTTCGGCGCTATTCCGCCTACCTGTTCGACCTGGACGGCACGATCTACCTCGGCGACGAGCTCCTGCCGGGTGCCGCGGACCTCCTCGCCGGCATCCGCAGCACGGGCGCGCGCATCGTGTTCCTCTCGAACAATCCGACGCGCGACCCGGAGATGTACCTCGCGAAGCTGCGCGGTCTGGGCGTGGAGGTCGAACTCGGCGACATCGTCAACACGGTGGTGAGCACCGTGGCGTGGCTGCGGACCAACCACCCCGACGCGACCGTCTTCCCGATCGCCGAGGCCCCCCTCGTGCGCGCCCTCGAGGCCGCCGGCATCCGCATCTCGGACGACCCGGCCGAGATCGACATCGTGATCGCGAGCTACGACCGGGAGTTCGACTACCGCAAGCTCCAGATCGCCTTCGACGCGATCTGGCATCACCGCCGGGCGTTCCTCATCACGACCAACCCCGACCGGTACTGCCCGTACCCCGGTGGGCGCGGCGAGCCGGATGCCGCCGCCGTGACCGCGGCCATCGAGGCGGCCACCGGCGTCACTTGCCGCGTCAACGCGGGCAAGCCGGATCGCGTAATGATCGACACACTCGGCGTCGACCTGGCCGACGCCATCATGGTCGGCGACCGGCTCGCCACCGACATCCGGATGGCCGTCAACGCCGGCATCGACTCGGCGCTCGTTCTCACGGGAGACAGCGGCGTCGACGACGTGCGCGAGACCCCGCCGGAGTACCGCCCGACCTACATCCTCGACCGGATCGACCGGCTGCTGCCCGCGGCCGGAGACCGCTCCGGTCCCGACCCGATCGCTCAGAGAACATGACCGGCGACCAGCCGGAGAAGGGGGATCCTCGCATGGAGGCCCTGTCCACCGAGACGAAGCTCGAGATGCAGCGACGGATGCTGCGCATCCGCGCCTTCGACGAGCGAGCGTCCAAGATGGTCAAGCGCGGCCACATCCCCGGCACGGTGCACACCAGCATCGGGCAGGAGGCCCAGGTGGTCGGCGCCACGATGGCGTTGCGCGACGGCGACTACATGACCGGCAACCACCGCAGCCACGGCCACCCAATCGGCAAGGGTTCACCGCTCGGGCCGCTCATGGCCGAGCTCGTCGGCAAGGCGACGGGCGTCTGCAAGGGCAAGGGCGGATCGCTCCACCTCGCGGACTTCTCCGTCGGCAGCCTCGGCGAGTCCGGCATCGTCGGCTCGAGCATCCCGATCGCGATGGGCGCCGCGCTGAGCGCCAGCGTGCGCGGGACCGACCAGGTGGCGCTCGCCTTCTTCGGCGACGGTGCCGCGAACCAGGGCGTGCTGTACGAGTCGATGAACCTCTCGGGCGTATGGAAGCTGCCCGTGGTGTTCCTCTGCGAGAACAACCAGTACGCGCTCAGCACGCCCGCGCACACCGTGACTTCCGGCGTCATCGCCGAGCGTGCTGCCGGGTTCGGCATGCCGGGCGTCCGCGTCGAGGAGGGCCAGGATGTGCTCGCCGTGCATGCTGCGGTGTCCGAGGCCGCCGAGCTCGCCCGCTCGGGCGGCGGTCCGAGCCTCGTCGAGGTCGTGACCTACCGCTACAACGAGCACTCGGAGGGTCTGCGGCTCGGCACCGACTACCGTCCGGCGGACGAGCGCGAAGCTTGGCTGAAGAAGGACCCCATCGTGCTCTTCCGCGAGCACCTCCAGGGCATCGGCGTCGGCGCCGCCAACCTCGACGCGCTCGAGGCCGAGGTGCTGCAGGAGGTCGACGACGCCGTCGCCTTCACCGACGCCAGCCCCTACCCCGACCCCTCGGTCGCCTTCGACGACCTCTACACCGACACGGAGTACGCAGCATGACCGTCATGAGCTACCTCGGCGCGATCGGCGCCGCACAGCGCGAGGCGATGGACGCCGACGAGCGCGTGATCATCTTCGGCGAGGACGTCGAAGCGAACGTCTATGGCACGACCGGCGGCGGCAAGACCCGCACCGACAAGGGCGACTTCGTCCAGATGTACGGGCACAACCGCATCCGCAACACGCCGATCTCGGAGGAGAGCATGGTCGGCGCGGCCGCGGGTGCCGCGATGACCGGGCTGCGACCGATCGTCGATCTGTCGTACTCGAGCTTCCTCTACATGGCCATGGACCAGTTCGTGAACCAGGTCGCCAAGAACCGGTACATGTTCGGCGGGCAGGCCTCGATGCCGGTGGTCTTCCGCTCGGCGATGTTCTACGGCCTGAACACCGGCGCCCACCACTCGGACCGCCCGTACCCGATGTTCATGAACGTGCCGGGTCTGAAGATCATCGCGCCGGCGACGCCCTCCGACGCGAAGGGCCTGCTGCGCTCCGCGATCGACTCCGACGACCCTGTCCTCACCTTCGAGGCCTGCATCCTGTGGGGCGCGAAGGAGGACGTGCCGGAGGACGAGTTCTGGATCCCGCTCGGGCAGGCCCGGGTGGCGCGCGAGGGCACCGACGTCACCGTCGTCGCGATCTCGAGCTCGGTGCCCGAGTCGCTCGCGACGGCCGAGGAGCTCGCCGCCGAGGGGCTCTCGGTCGAGGTCATCGACCCGCGCACACTCGTGCCGCTCGACCGGGACGCCATCCTGCGTTCGGTCGCGAAAACCGGCCGTCTCGTCGTCGCGGAGCCGGCCCACCGCACCTGCGGCGCCGCCGCCGAGATCAGCGCCCTGGTCTCGGAGGAGGTGTTCGACGCGCTGACGGCGCCGATCGTCCGCGTGACCGCCCCCGACATGCAGATCCCGTTCAGCCCCGCGCTCGAGAAGCAGATGTACCCGAACCGCGCGACCATCGGCGCCGCCATCCGGCGCGTGGCGGGCCTGGCCCCGGCGACGACCGAGGCCGAGCTCGCGATGGCCGAGCGATAGCTGTCACGGAACCACACGGAAGGAACACGAACATGGCACGCATCGAGGTCCTGCTGCCCCAGTGGGGCATGGGCATGAGCGAAGGCTCGATCATCGAGTGGCTGAAGGCCGTCGGCGACCCGGTCGTCGAGGACGAGCCGCTGGCCGAGGTCGAGGCGGAGAAGGTCGAGGAGACCCTCGAGGCACCCGCGACCGGCACCCTCGCCGAGATCCTCGTCGAACCGGGCGAGGCCGTCGAGGTCCGCACCGTCGTCGCAATCATCGAGACCGAGTAGGTTCCCTCGGGCGCCCGCCCGACCACCCCAGCGCGGCGACGACGACGTCCCCGCATCATCGATCCGGAAGGAGACCAGCCCATGAGCACGGTCGACCCCCGCGCCATCGTGGCCGCCGCCCGGGAGGGCGGGTACGCCGTCGGTGGCTTCAACATGCACAACCCCGAGACCACCCAGGCGCTCATCCGGGCCGCGGAGCTCGCCGAGGCGCCCGTCTTCCTCCAGATCGGGCGCGCCATCGTGCCGCACCTGGGGCTCGCCGAGGCCTACGGGATGGTGCGCCACGAACTCGACCGGTCGGGCCTGTCCGCGCCGATCCACCTCGACCACGGCACGTACGAGGAGGTGTTCGAGGCGATCCGCCTCGGCTTCGACTCGATCATGTTCGACGGCTCGCACCTCGACTTCGAGGAGAACATCGCCGCGACCCGGCACGTCGTGACGGTCGCCCAATCGTTCGGCATCCCGGTCGAGGCCGAGCTCGGCAGCATCCCCGATGCGGCGGAGTCGATCGACTGGTCGCAGCACTACACCAAGGTCGAGGAAGCCGAGCGGTTCGTCGCCGAGACCGGCGTCGACTTCCTCGCGATCTCGGCCGGCGTCATGCACGGCGTGACGGGCGCCGAGCCCCAGCCCCTCGACATCGACCGGATCCGGAAGATCCGCGACGTGACCGGCGTGCCCCTCGTCCTGCACGGGGCGTCGGGCGTCCCCGTCGACCAGCTGCAGGCGGCGATCGACGCGGGCGTCCACAAGCTGAACGCCGACACCGACCTCCGCCACGCGTTCCGGCGTGGGATCGAAGCCACCTGGGCCGCGGGCGATCGACAGCTCGAGGACGCCATGGCCGAGGGGCGGCGCCTCATGATCGACGCGACGGTCGAGAAGATTCGCCAATACGGCAGTGCCGGACGCGCGTCGGCCTCCGCCGCCGAGCCGGTCCTGGTGGCGTCGTGAGCACCGCAGCGCCGGCGCTCGCCGAGGGCGTCTCCACACCGTTGACGGGCATCCGCCGCACGGCTGCGCGGCGCATGGTGCAGGCCTGGCAGGCGCCGGTCTTCCACCTCACGGTGGAGGCCGACATGACGCACGCCCAGCAGGTCAGGACCGTCGCGCCGGGCGCCACCGTCACCGACGTGCTTGTCCGTGCGGCGGCGCGCGCGCTGATGGAGGTCCCCGAAGTCAATGCGCACGTCGGCGAGGACGAAGTGACGGTGTTCCCCAACGCACACGTCGGTATCGCCGTGGCCGGGCCCAAGGGGCTGACGGTTCCCGTCATCCACCACGCCGAGACCCTCGACCTCGCGGGGCTCGCGGAGCGACGCAGCGATGTCGTGTCCCGTGCGCGCGACGGCGCACTCACCCGGCAGGACATCACGGGCGGCACCTTCAGCATCTCGAACCTCGGCATGATGGACATCGCCCGCTTCGACGCGATACTCAACGTCCCCCAAGCCGCGATCCTCGCGGTCGGTGCCACGACCCAGCGGCACGTCATGGGGCCCGACGGTCCCGAGTGGCGGCCGATCGCCGACCTCACGCTGACCTGCGACCACCGGGCGCTCGACGGCGCGGCCGGTGCGCGGTTCCTCGCGGCGCTCATCGGGGAGCTCGCGTCCCCGCTCGGCTCGTGACCTCGGCGCCGTCGCCTGGCGGTGACGTCGAGTCGTTCGACCTCGTGGTGCTGGGCGCGGGACCCGGCGGCTACGTCGCCGCCATCCGCGCCGCTCAGCTCGGCCGGTCGGTCGCGATCATCGAGCGCGAGCACTGGGGCGGCGTGTGCCTGAACATCGGCTGCATCCCCACGAAGGCCCTCCTGCGGAACGCCGAGCTGGCTCAGCTGCTCGGCCGGCACGCGGCCGATTTCGGCGTCGTCGGGGAGATCGACCTCGACTACGGCGCCGCACTGGCGCGCAGCCGCGACGTCAGCGACGGCCGCGCCAAGGGCGTGCACTACCTCATGCGCAAGAACGGCATCACGCAGGTCCACGGTCACGGCTCGTTCGTCGACGACGAGACGATCGAGGTGCAGGACGCCGGCGACGTGCGCCGTCTCAGGTTCAGGCACGCGATTGTGGCGACCGGCTCCGAGGTGCGGATGCTGCCCGGGGTCACGCGGTCGGACCGCGTCGTGACGTACGAGGAGCAGGTCCTCGCCGACCGCGTCCCGGAGTCGATGACCATCATCGGCGCCGGGCCGATCGGCGTCGAGTTCGCCTACCTGCTCCGCTCGTTCGGAGCCGACGTCACGCTCGTCGAGGCCCTCGACCGCGTCCTCCCACTCGAGGACGCCGACGTGTCGAAGGAGATCGCGAAGCAGTTGCGTCGCATCGGCATCCGGATCGCGACGGGCGCCACCGTCACGGGAGTCGAGGAGACCGCTGCGAGCGTCACGGTCCGGTACGCGGACGCCGCCGGCACGGCCGTCGAGGTCGTCTCCGAGCGGGTCATGGTGTCGGTCGGCTTCGCGCCGCGAGTCGCCGGCTACGGGCTCGAGCGCACCGGCGTCGAGCTCACCGAGCGCGGGGCGATCGCCGTCGACGCGCTTCAGCGTACGAGCGTGCCGACGATCTTCGCGATCGGCGACGTGACGGGCCTCATGCCGCTCGCCCATGTCGCGGAGGCGCACGGCGTGGTCGCGGCGGAGGCCATCTCGGGTCTCGATCCGGCGGGCGTCGGCGACCACCGCATGATGCCGCGCGCCACGTACTGCCAGCCGCAGGCGGCGAGCTTCGGGCTCACCGAGGCGCAGGCGCGCGATGCCGTGGACGAGGTGCTCGTCGCCACGTTCCCGCTCGTCGCGAACGGCAAGGCCCATGCGCTCGGCGACAGCAGCGGATTCGTGAAACTCGTCGCCGACGCATCCAGCCGCACCCTGGTCGGCGGGCACCTCGTCGGACACGACGTGTCGGAACTCCTGCCCGAGCTGACCCTTGCGCAACGGAGCGGCCTCACGATCGACGAGCTCATCGGCAATGTGCACGCGCATCCGACGCTGAGCGAGGGCGTCCAGGAGGCGCTCCACGGCCTCGCAGGGCACATGATCAATCTGTGAACACCATCGACGAACCGGCATCCTTCATCCTGGACGCCGCGCCCCGCGCGGGGGATGCGGCGTTCGAGGACTCCCTGCGGCTCCTGCGCGCCGTCGCGGACGGCGCCCTGCGCGGCCCGGTCGTGCGCGCGTACCGGCCGCTGCGGACCGTCGCGCTCAGTCGGCGCGAGGCGAACCTGCCAGGGTTCGCCGATGCCGAGGCCGCAGCCCGCGCGCACGGCTTCGATCCCGTCGTGCGGCCCGCCGGCGGCCGCGCGGTGGCCTACGACCGGACCTGTCTCGTGGTCGACCTCGTCACCGTCGAGCCGACGGGCCTGCTCGACCATCGGGCTGCGTTCGTCGGGGCGGGGACCGCATTCGTGGACTCGCTTCGCGAGGTCGGCGTCGATGCGCGGCTCGGCCCGGTGCCGGGGGAGTACTGCCCCGGCGACTACAGCGTGAACGCGCGAGGATCGGTGAAGCTGGTGGGCACCGCCCAGCGGCGCGTGCGCGGCGCGCGCCTGCTGAGCGCCTCCCTGCCGCTCGGCGAGGTCGATGGCCTGCGGGATGTGCTCGTCGACGTCAACGCCGCGCTCGCGTTCGACTGGGATCCGGACACGTTCGGGTCGGTCCGGGCGGAGTCGCCGGGTATCGACGAGGACGCGCTCGTCGAGCGCATCGCCCGGCACCTCGTCGGGCGCACGCGTCGCCTCGACCTCGGCGAGGCGCTGAGCCTGCCGGGGGCAGCGACGCCCTGAGCGAGCGTCGCTCGTGCGGGCCGCCCGTGCGGCGGCCGTGCGACATCCGACGCACGCCCAGCTCAGGCGACCGGAACGGCAGTGCCGGTCCGGCGGCGTGCGGGAAGGGCGCGCGCGACCTCGACCGCGGCGCGCCATCCGTCGTACAGCTCGTCGCGCTCGTCAGCCGAAATCCGCGGCTCGAACCGGCGGCTGCGTTCCCAGCGCTCCCCGATCTCGTCGAGCGTCCACATTCCCACCCCGGCGCCCGCGACGTGGGCGACGCCGAGTGCCGTCCGCTCCAGCCCGCGCGGACGAGCCACCGGAATGCCGAGGATGTCGGCCTGGAACTGGCAAAGGAAATCGTTGGCCACCGCGCCGCCGTCCACCCGCAGCTCGGGGATGCGGACGCCCCCGCGCTCGAGGGCATCGATGTTGTCCCGGGTCTGGTAGGCCATCGACTCGAGTGCGGCGCGCACCACGTGCGCGGCGTGCGTGTCGAGCGTGAGCCCCACGATCGCCGCGCGGACGTCGCGGTCCCAGTACGGGTCGCAGAGCCCGGCGAACGCTGGCACGAGGTAGACGCCGCCGTTGTCATCGACGCTCTGCGCGATCGACTCCGAGCGTGAGGCGTGGGAGAGGATGCCAAGCTGGTCGCGCAACCACTGCAGGGTCTGCCCCGAATGGAAGACCACGCCTTCGGCCTCGTACGTGACGCGGTCTCCGAACTGCCAGGCCACGCTGCTCGTCATGCCGGGCATGACCTGCGGACGGTCGCCGACGTTCACGGTGAGGACCCCGGCGGTGCCGTACGTGTTCTTGGCGGAGCCCTTCGCGAGGCAGGCCTGCCCGAAGAGGCCGGCCTGCTGGTCGCCGAGGATGCCGCGGACGGGTATGGGATGGGTCATCGGCCCGGGCAGGATTCCCGGTGCGAGGTCGCCGAACCATCCGTCGGACGGTCGGATGTCGGGCAGCAGCGAGGTGGGGATTCCGAGGATCTCGCAGAACTCGTCGTCCCATCGGGCGCCCGCCAGGTCGAGGAGGGCGGTGCGCGACGCCGAGCTCGGGTCGGTCGCGTGGACCGCGCCCCCCGTGAGGTTCCACAGCAGCCAGCTGTCCACGGTTCCGACGGCGAGCCGGCCGCGCTCGGCGTCGGCGCGCACGCCCGGCACGTTCTCCAGCAGCCAGGCGATCTTGCCTGCGGAGAAGTAGGAGTCATTGCGTAGGCCGGTGCGACGACGGAACTCGGGGTCGAAGCCCGACTCCGACCATTCGCGCACGATGTCGTCGGTCTGCTTCGACATCCACATGACGGCGTTGTGCACGGGACGACCGGTCGCCCGGTCCCAGATCACACTCGTCTCGCGGTGGGTCGTGAGGCCGATCGCGGCGATGTCGGCTGCGGTGGCACCGGCACTCACCATCGTGCGAGCGATCGAGCGCTCGAGCGCACCCCAGAGCTCGGCGGGGTCGAGCTCGACCCAGTCCGGTCGCGGGAAGATGGGCGAGATCGGCTCCGACGACTCGGCGACCGTCTCTCCGCGCTCATCCACGAGGACGGCTCGGGCGCTGCTCGATCCCTCGTCGAGCGCCAGGACGTATCGACCGGTCATGAGTCCGCCGGCTCGCGGGGCCCGCGGGTCATCCGGACACCGACTCGGCCGTGGGCACGCGCAGGTGATCGAGCCAGCGCTCGTACTCCGCGACTTGGGCGCGCCGCTCGTCGGCGTCCCAGCCGAGTCGATCGCCCAGGATCTCCGCGGCGCGCGTCGCGCCCCGCAACCCGTGGCTCGGCTCGAACGCGAGGAGCGTCCGGCGGGCGAAGACGTCGGCGAGGGTCCGCGCGAACTCCTCCTCGACGGCGAGGACGAGCTCTGCGGCGACCGCCGGGCTGTCCGGGTCGAAGCGCTCGCCGAGCGTGGAATCCGATGCGGCCAGCTCGGCCACGCGGGCGGCGCGAACGCCGTACAGCCCGAGGAGGCGCTCGGCGGTCTCCTTCGAGAACCCGCTGGTCTGCACGAAGGCGCGGCGGAATCCGTCGAGGTCCGCTGACCTCGCCCCGGGGAACGGCTGCTCCTTCGAGACGGTGCGGCCGCGTCGGCCGAGTTGCTTCATCACGGTGTCGACCGCGTCCTCGGCGAGCTGGCGATAGGTCGTCAGCTTCCCGCCGACGATCGACAGGAGGCCGGGACGTCCCGTCGCGGCGTGATCGTGCACGATGTGGCTCCTCGGGATCCGCCACTCCGGGACGCCGGGAACGTACGGCAGGGGTCGGACGCCGCTGTAGGTGTAGAGGACGTCGTCGAGCGTGAGGTTCGCCTCGGGCATCAGGGCGTTCGCCTCGGAGAGCAGGTAGTCGATCTCGTCGGACTCAGCGCGGGCGGCGTCGGGATCCTGATCGAAGAGACGGTCGGTGCAGCCGATGAGGTACCGCCCCATCCAGGGAATCACCAGCACCAGGCGCCCGTCGGACTGCGACTCGTAGTACACGACGTCCGTGGGGGCACCCGGGAACGGGTCGACGATGATGTGGCTGCCCTTCGAGCCGCCGATCAGGCGCGGCGCACGGCTCGCGGGCACGGCTCCGCCCTCGGCGGAGTCCTTCGCGACGGTGTCGACCCAGGGTCCGGCAGCGTTCACGACGATCGCGGCGCGGAGTTCCCCGCGTTCGCCGTGACGGTCGACAGTCCGCACCCCAACGACGCGCCCGCCCTCGATGACGAGGCCCTCGACGCGGGTGTGGGTGATCACGTCGGCACCGGCCCCGGACGCGGCGATCGCGAGCTCCACGCAGAGGCGCTCGGCGTACTCGACCTGCCCGTCGGTGAAGAGAGCGGCGCCGCTCAGGCCGCGCTCCTCCATCCCGGTGAATCGGCGTCGGACCGCGGGCGTGGGGAGGATCCGGTGCCAGGCGACCGACTTGTCGAACGACAGGATGTCGTACGCGAGCATGCCGAGCCGGATCATCCACGACGGCCGCCGATTGCGGGCGTAGAAGGGCATGATGAGCCGTACCGGCTTCACGAGGTGGGGTGCCAGGCGGAACAGGCGCTCGCGCTCTCGAAGCGATTCGCGCACGAGCGGGATGTCGCCGTGCTCGAGGTACCGAAGTCCGCCGTGGACGAGCCGGCCGGACCAGGCCGAGACCCCGCTGCACAGGTCCTCCTGCTCCACGATGGCGACGTGGAGGCCGCGCTCTGCGGCATCTCGGGCGATGCCGAGGCCGTTGATGCCGGCGCCGACGACGATGAGGTCGTAGGGCGCTGCGGCGCGGTGCTCAGGTCGCCCGGCCATGCGGCTTCTCCTTCGAAACTCGACTGCATCCATATGCGAGCAGGGAATGAAAATGCAAGCTATTTGGAATGGTAGGTCGACGGATGCTCTCTGTCAAGTCGGCCGCGCGCTCGCGGGCGACAGGCCCGGCGGCGCGCGCTCGCATGGCCTCCCGCGCAATGTGCGAACGGTGACGAGGCATGCGAAGATTGAATGAATATGTTCTCTCCCGAATGGATGGGGGCCTCATGGCTGCGGTGACCGGCGACCTGGACCACCTGCGCGTGATGACCAAGGTCGCGCGGCTGTACCACGTGCACGGCATGCGGCAGACCGAGATCGCGAAGGCGCTCGGGGTCTCGCAGGCGCGTGTCTCCCGCCTGCTCAGCG
Source organism: Agromyces sp. C10 (assembly GCF_023217995.1). NCBI lineage: Bacteria > Bacillati > Actinomycetota > Actinomycetes > Micrococcales > Microbacteriaceae > Agromyces > Agromyces sp. C10. The sequence goes on from NZ_JALPSX010000009.1 coordinate 136,700, forward strand.
CCGCCGAAGCCGCCGGAATCGTCCGGACCGTCGTGGTCGTGCCCGACGGGCTCAACGCCGATCTCGAGGAGCAGTTGGAGCGGACGTACGGGCTTCTCGAGGCGCACGTCGTCGAAGCGGCCGCGGCCGACGAGTCCCGTCTGACCGACGACCTGGGGCATGCGGTGGCGTCCATCGTCGAGGTCCTGCCCCTCGACGACTCGGTCATCGGGTTCACGTCGTGGAGCCGATCGCTGCGCGCGATGGCCGCCGAACTGCGGCCTGGTCCTCGTTCGGCCGCGACCAGCGTGGTCGAGATGCTCGGCGGAGTCGGGCCGCCTGCGCTCCAGCAGGAGGCCACCGTGGCGACCCAGCGCCTGGCGCGGGTCGCGGGCGCCGAGCCGCGATTCCTCCGCGTCCCCGGGGTGGTGTCCTCGCCAGAGGTCCGCGACGCGATCCTCGCGGGCGACTCGAACGCGCGGGCGGCCCTGGCCGAACTCGACGAGATGGACATCGCCCTCGTCGGCATCGGTCATTGCGGGATCGTGCCCCCGCTGGAGGCCGGCGACAACTTCTTCAGCGAGGAGCAGTTCGCCCGGGCCCTCGAACTCGGTGCCGTCGGCCAGGTGAACCTCCGCTTCATCGACGCCGAGGGTCGACCGGTGCCCTCCGAGCTCGACGAGCTCGTAATCGGCGTGACCCTCGAACAGCTGCAGCGCGCGCCCCGACGGATCGGCGTCGCGGGCGGTCCCAGCAAATACGAGGCCATCCGCGCGGCCCTCGCGGGCGGTTGGGTCAACGTGCTCGTCACCGACACGGCGACGGCTGAGTACCTGCTCGCTCCGCACGGGGCGTCGTCGGCGACGTGAGGCGCGCGTGGCCGAGTGACCCCGGCGGGGTTGGGTCGACCACGACCTGCGCCTGACGGATGCCTTGTGGGGTGGCGAACCGGTTGCGCGTGGTTCCGGCGCAACCCAGCGCAGTACCGAGCCGCCCCTGAGCCGCGACAGGGCTGCCGCAGTGGCGGCGGCCCGAGCCTTCCTCCCAGCGACGCCGCCGGCAGGCGGCTGCTTCGGCTCGTCATGCCGTGACGCAGACTGACACGGTCCTCGTCGCGCGCTCCGGCTCCCTGTTCGGGGGCGCCGGACCGATACCGCCGCCCCGCCGGGTCGTTCCCGTGCGATGTGTTGACATTCGCGTCCGCGGCGCTTACGGTATAGCCAATCAGTTGCTGAATAGACATTCATAGCACGGTGCACCGGATGAACGAGGAGGTTCTCCCGATGTCGACCCACCCCCAGGTGACGTCGTTCACGATCCACATCCCCGACGAGCAGCTCGACGACATGATGGATCGGCTGAGGCGCACGCGCTTCCCCGAGGACTTCGAGAACGACGACTGGCGCTACGGGTACAACACGGCCTATCACCGCACCCTCGTCGACTACTGGATCAACGAGTACGACTGGCGCGACGTCGAGCGGCGCATGAACGAGCTGCCGCATTTCAAGGTTGACCTCATGGGCGTGCCGCTCCACTTCATCCACGTGAAGGGCAAGGGCGACAACCCCATGCCACTCCTGCTGCACCATGGCTGGCCCTGGACCTTCTGGGATGTCCGCAAGGTGATCGAACCCCTGACCGACCCAGAGAAGTTCGGCGGCAGGGCCGAGGACTCCTTCGACGTGGTGCTCATCTCGTTGCCCGGCTACGGCTTCTCATCGCCGCTCACGGAGACCGGCTGGAACTTCTGGCACACCGCCGATCTCGAGAATGCCCTGATGAAGGACGTGCTCGGCTACGAGAAGTACGCCACGGCCGGCGGTGACTGGGGAGCGTTGATCGCGCAGCAGCACGGTCACAAGTACGAGAAGGACGTCATCGGCGTCTACACGCACTTCCCGGCGCAGATGAGCCACTACCTCCCCTCGCACCCCGACCAGCCGGCGGGCGTCGAGTTCGATCCGATCCTCGGCCTCCCGGCCGCGTCGGAGTACACCGAGGAGGAGGCAGGCTGGTTCGAGCGCGGGAAGCTCTTCGTCGAGAACGAGAGCGGGTACGGCGAGATCCAGCTCACCAAGCCGCAGACCCTGGCCGCCCTCGTCGCGGACTCGCCAGCGGCCCAGCTCGCCTGGATTACCGAGAAGCGCTACTTCTGGGGTCTCGCGGAGCGCGGGGTCGGCACCGAGGCGTTCGAGCGGGTGTGGCCCAAGGAGGACCTCATCACGACGGCGGCCGTCTACTTCCTGACCAACACGGGCGGGACCTCCTCCCGGTACTACTGGGAGTGTCGCGGCAACCCATGGACCCCGAGCCACGATCGGTTCCCGGTCGTCGGCGTGCCCACCGCGGTCTCGATCTACCCCGGTGAGATCTACAAGCCGCCGTTCACCTGGACCGAGAAGTACTTCAACGTCCAGCAGTACCGCGTGCACTCCGACGGCGGCCACTTCGCGCCGCTCGAAGTGCCCGACACCTACGTGACCGACGTGCGGGACTTCTTCCGAACCCTGCGCGACTGAGCCTGCCCGGCCACGAGCCGGTCGAGCTGCGCACCGCGGGATTCCCGACCGGAACCCTTGGGCGCAGACCCACCACCACACCCGACGATCACCAACCACAGCGTCACCCGCGAGGTGACACCGACCACCACCAGGAGTCAAAGATGTCTCTGCATCGCATTGCCCGGAGGATGACCGCTGCCGTAGCCGCCAGCGCCGCCTTCGCACTGGCGCTCTCCGGCTGCACCACGACGGCCGGCGTCGCAGGCGGCTCGGCCGAGCCCCTCGAGAAGGAGGACCTCGTGATCGTGGCCTCCGTCATCAACACGCTCAATCCGTACTTCCAGGGCAACATCACGGGCGCCGAGGCCCTCGGCGAGGAACTTGACATCCCGGTCGAGATCGTCGACGCCAACGGCGACCCCGGCACGCAGATCTCGAAGATTCAGGGCGTGATCGCAAAGGGCAAGAAGGTCGTCCTCTTCGTCAACACCGTCGACAACTCGGTGGTCCGCCCGATCGTCGAATCGGTCAAGCAGGCGGGCGGCTTCGTGACCATCTGGTGGAACAAGCCGGACGACTACGAGCCGTGGGACGCGGGCGACAACTTCGTGGCCTTCCAGAAGCACTCGGGCGTCGACTCGGGCCGCTGCAACGCCAAGGCACTCGCGGACTCCCTCGGCGGCGAGGGCAACGTGATCATGCTCCCCGGCGTGCAGGACAGCACCACGAGCCAGACGCGCGTCGCCGGGTTCCGCGCGGAGATGGAGGAGAACTACCCGGGAATCACGATCCTCGAGGAGCGCCCGTCCAACTGGGACCCCCAGCTCGCGTTCGACAACTCCAAGCAGCTCATCACCAAGTACGGCGATGACATCAACGGAGTGTGGAGCGCTGACGACGGCATGCAGATCGGCTCGATGAAGGCCTTCAAGGACGCGGGCCTGATCGACCAGGTCAAGTTCGCGTCGGACGGCCTCTACCCCGAGACCATCGCCGCCATGCAGGCCGGTGAGCCCATCGTGGGTGAGACGTTCCACCGCGGCTACATGGCGTCGGCGGTCGGTCTCTACACCGCCTACCTCGCGGCGACCGGCGAGATCGACCCGTCCGAGCTGCCCAAGGAGAAGCGCAACAGCCTCTTCGAGCTCAGCTGCGTGACGCCCGACACTCTGCCGGACTATCTGCAGTACGACGAGCCCGATGCGCCGGCGAAGTTCATCGACGGACTCATCGAGAACGGTCCGTGGGCCGCCGAGCCCATGCCGCTCGTCGGCGGCGGCCCCGAGGTCCTGCCCTAACGGCGTTCGAGATCTCCCCGGCCGCGCAGCGGGCGCGGCCGGGGAGCCCACTCCCGTTTCACCCATCTTGACAGCGAGGTCACCATGATCAACGCGACAGTGCCGCCGGAGAGCGTGGACACTACCGCCATCCGGCAGCACGAGATCCAGACGGTGCGGCGCAGCTTCCTCCGGGGCATCGCCGAGCCACTCGGCCTGATCGCGGCACTGGCCGTGCTCATCATCATCTTCACGCTGCTGAATCCGCGGTTCGCCACCATGGGGAACCTCCGCAACGTCCTCGACCAGGCGTCGGTCCCGCTCATCGTCGGCGTTGGCGCCACGCTCGTCATCCTGCTCGGCTCGATCGACCTGTCGGTCGAGGGGGTCATGGGGGCATCGGGCATGGCCTGGATCCTCATGTCCGCCAACAGCCGCGGGGGCGTCGACCTCGGGATCTGGGCGTGGGTGGGTGCGATCGCCCTCGGAATGGTGCTCGGCTTCGCCAGCGGCGCCCTCTTCACGCGACTGAAGGTTCCCTCGTTCATCGTCACGCTCGGCATGTGGTATGTGGGACTCGGCATCGCCACATTGATGTACGGATCGGGCATCGTCCCCATGCTCACCGACGACGCGGTGGGCGGCTGGGCCAGCAGCGCCACGCTGGGCCTCCCGAACTCGTTCTGGCTCGCGGCCGTCGTCGTCGTGCTGGGCGTGCTCACGCTCCGGTACACCCGTCTCGGCCGGGTCACGTACGCCATCGGCGACAACGAGGGCATTGCGAAGGGCAATGGGATGCCGGTCGCCCGCGTGAAAACCGTCGTGTTCGTGCTCGCGGCGGCGCTCAGCGGCCTGGCCGGCATCATCGCGACCATGAAGCTCGGCGCGGGGTCCGCGACCGTGGGATCCGGCGTCCTGTTCGTCGTGATACCGGCCGTCGTCATCGGCGGCACCTCCCTCGGCGGGGGCAAGGGCGGCGTCCTCCGCACGGTGCTCGGAGTTCTGCTCCTCACCGTGCTCACCAACGGACTGATCCTCGCGGGCGTCAGCCCCAGCTGGCAGTCCGGCGTCTCCGGGGCGATCCTGGTCGCCGCCATCATCGTTGCGGCGTGGTCGCAGCGCGACCGTCTGCGAGTGGCGAAGTGAATGCGACGACTCCTCCCGTCCTGAAGCTCGACGGCATCCGCATCTCTTTCGGCCCCATCGCCGCGGTGAAGGGCGTGTCGCTCCAGATCGAGCGCGGCGAGATCGTGGGACTCATCGGCGAGAACGGCGCCGGAAAGTCCACGCTCCTGAAGATCCTCACGGGCATCTACCAGCCCGACGCCGGAACGATCGAGGTCAACGGCGCCGCCGTCCGGCTCCGCGGTCCGCGCGACGCGATCGCCGCGGGCGTGGGCGTGGTGCACCAGGAGCAGTCGCTCTTCTCGAACCTCAGCGTCGCCGAGAACATCGAGATGAACACCCCGCCGGGCGTCGGCGGCGTCTCCCGGGTCGGGCTGTACCGCTGGAGTCGCCTCAACCGCGACGCCGCGAAGACGCTCGAGAAGATCGGGTCGAAGCTCGACCCGCGCACCCGCGTCGGCGACCTCTCCTTCGTCGACCGTCAAATGGTCGAGATCGCTCGCGCCATCCACATGGACCCGTCACGCGACACCACGCCCCTCGTCATCCTCGACGAACCGACCTCGCTCCTCGAGCGCAAGGAGACGGCCATCCTGGAGCGTGAGATGCGCAAGCTCCGCGACGTCGGCGCCGTCATCTTCGTCTCGCACCGGCTCGACGAAGTGCTCCGCGTGTGCGACCGGGTACTCGTCATGCGCCACGGCGAGCTCATCGCCGATCGTCGCACCGAGGACGTGACCGAGGACGACCTCTTCCACCTCATGGTCGGGCGCGAAATGCACTCGCCGGCGCGTCGGCACCGCCCCATCGCGGCGGACTCGAGTCCGGCCGTGGAGGTGTCGGCCCTGACGAGGAAGGGGAAGTACCGCGACGTGTCGTTCACCGTGCATCCGGGACGATGCACCGTGATCGTCGGCACCAGCGGCTCCGGCCGCGAGGCGCTCTCCCGGACGCTGTTCGGTGCCGAGACGTTCGACTCGGGTTCCCTCTCATTCGGCGGCAGCCCGGCGCGCCGATGGAGCATCCCCAAGGCGACCCATGCCGGCGTCGGGTACGTGCCGGCCGAGCGCAAGGTGGAGGGGATGGTCGGCGGACTGCCGGCCGCGCAGAACCTCACGATCACGCATCCGGGCGCCGCGGCCGCCGGCCCCGTGCTCCTCCCGGCCAAGCGGGACCGGGTCGCCCAGGGGTGGTTCGAGACCCTCGACGTGCGGCCGAACGACACCTCGCTGGAGCTCGAGCGGTTCTCGGGCGGCAACCAGCAGAAGGTCGTGCTGGCCAAGTGGCTGAACTCGCCGGAACTGAAGGTGCTCGTGCTCGATCACCCGCTCCGCGGCCTGGACCCGGGCGCCGCCGAAACGGTCAATGAGCAGATCCGTCGCGCCTGCGACGAGGGGACGGCTGTGGTCCTCCTCGCCGACACGCTCGAGGAAGCGCTCGAGATGGGCGACGAGGTGGTCGTCATGCGCGACGGCGCGGTCACCGGCCACTTCGACCTCGCAACCGACGACCCGTCCACCCTCGACCTCCTCGAAAGGATGCTGTGAGCGTATGAACACCCTCACGTCTCCGAAGGAGCAGACGACCGCCCCGGCGGCCGCGCACGCCTCGCGGCGGAGCCTGCTCAAGCGTCCCCGTCGCCTCTGGGAGGTCACCGGGCCGCTCGTCATCTTCGCGGTCATGCTCGCGATCGTGTCGGCGCTCACGCCGACCTTCCTCGCCAGCAACGGCCTCACCTTCATCGCGGCCGCCGCGGCGCCGATCCTCCTCCTCGCACTCGGGCAGGCGCTCGTTCTGAACATCGGGTCGATCGACCTGTCCAATGCGGCGATTGCCGTGCTGGGCGCCATCGTGCTCGCGTTCATGCTCGCGCCGTTCGCCGCCGCCGCCCCGCTGCTCGTGCTCCTGATCGTGACCGCGTTCGGCGTGGTGAACGGCCTGCTCGTGGCCTACGCCCAGGTGCCGTCGTTCGCGCTCACGCTCGGCACGCTGGGCATCTTTCAGGCGGCGGCGCTCGTGCTCAGCAACTCGACGACCGTCTACGTCTCGGCCAATGGGGAGGCCATCTCAGCGCTGTACCAGAGCGGCATCCTCGGCATCCCCATGACGTTCTGGGTCGGCGTGGTCCTCGCCGTGGCGCTGTGGGTGATGCTGCGGTACACGCGACTCGGTCTCTCCATGACCGCGATCGGCAACAACGAGTCTGGGGCGATCTTCTCGGCCGTGCGCAACCGTCGGGTCAAGGTCATCGTGTTCGCCCTCTCCGGATTCACCGCGGGGCTCGCGAGCATCGCAATCATCGCGCAGTCCGGTTCGGCGTCGGCCACCGGTTCTGGCGGCGACCTGCTGCTGCCGGCCATCACGGCGGCCATCCTGGGTGGCACCTCGATCTCGGGCGGCGTCGTCAACCCGATCAACGTGGTCTTCGGAGCGTTGACGGTGGCCCTCGTCCCGATCGCCACCACGGCGATCGGCGTGGACGCTCAGGCCCAGAACCTCGTGTACGGACTCGTCATCATCGTCGTCGTCGCGCTCACGATGGCTCGCACGCGCGGCGCTATCGTCAAGTGAAGGAAGAGAGCATCATGTCCCACACCGCAGAACAGCCGTCGACGAAGACGGGCGTCCTCGACGGGCTCGAGCCTCGGGAGGTCCTGGGGTACTTCGAGATCCTCGCAGGCATTCCCCGGGGTTCCGGGAACGAGTCGCAGGTCGCCGACTGGGTGGTCGACTTCGCCCGCTCGCACGGCCTCGAGGCCGTGAAGGATCAGCGGAGCTGCGTCCTCGTGCGCAAGCCCGGTCAGGGCGGGCTCGAGAACGCCGCTCCGCTGATCCTCCACGGACACCTCGACATGGTCTGCGAGAAGGCCGAGGGCGTCGAGTTCGACTTCGTCAATGACCCGATCCGCCTCGTCGTCGAGGGCGACTACATCACCGCCGACGGCACCTCGCTCGGCGCCGACAACGGGATCGGCGTTTCCTACATCCTCGCGCTTCTGGCGTCCGACGACTTCCCGCATCCGCCCCTGGAGGCGGTGCTGACGGCGATGGAGGAGCTCGGCAAGGGTGGCGCCGCCGAGTTCGACACCACGCAGCTTCGCGGTCGCCGGATGATCGACTTCAACTGGATCACCGACAAAGAGATTCTCGCGGGTTGCTCGGGCGACGTCACGTTCACCGTGGACATCCCGGCGGAGTTCGAGTCCGCCCCGACGACCCACTCGGCCGCGCGGCTACTGATGGTGCGCGGCCTGAAGGGTGGCCACTGCGAGTTCGACATCCAGCTCGAGCGCGCCAATGCGCTCCAGGTTCTGGCCCGCGCCGTCCTCGCCGTGTCGAACCGATTCGATGTGCGCATCGCAGCTCCGTACGGCGGGGCCCAGAACAACGCCATCCCCGCGGATGCAGAGGTCGTCCTCGTCGCCCGCCCGGAGGACCTCGACGGCATCGCTGAGGTCGTCTCCCGGCTCGGGGCGGACCTGGCGGTCGAATACGACGTCGCCGACCCCGACATCCGGCTCGACCTCGGTGCGGCGGACGTGCCCGACCGGGTGTTCTCCACGGCGGCCGCGCACCGACTCACGACGCTCACGCTGCTCATCCAGCACGGCGTGGTCCGCTGGAACCTCCACGTGACCGACCGCGTCGAGACCTCGAACAACCTCGGCACCATCCGCCCCACCGAGCGGGGGGTGCAGCTGATGTCGACCATCACGTCGGCGCTGACCTCGCGCAAGCACGAGCTGTACGACCGCGTCCGTGCCCTCGTCGAGCTCGCCGGCGGCGGCGTGACGACCGCGTTGTTCGGCCTCGACGCGCCGGAGTTCCCCTACCGTCCGGACTCCGAGCTCCTCGCGGTCGCCTCGCAGGCCTACCGCGACGTGCTCGGTGAGGAGCCGGCCGTCGAGGTGTCGCAGTGCTCGCTCGAGCTCGGCATGTTCAGTCGTCGCGTTCCCGTGGCCGACATCATCTCGATCGGCACCGAACTGCACGCGCTGCACTCGCCCGACGAGAAGGTCAACCACCGTTCCGTCGAACGGGTCTGGCCGCTCGTCAAGGAGGTAGTCTCCCGACTGGGCTAGGAGTCCCGCACCGTCAGTCGATCGCCGCGGCCTCCCCAGCACGGATGCCGCGGCGATCGTCGCCGTCGACGGGCCCCCGTCGGCATCCGTCGCGTCACCTTCGGGGGGGAACCGCTCGGCGAGGGAAGCGAGCAGGGCCGGCCGGAAGGCGTCGGCCCACACCTGGTAGCCGCCCAGCTGGTGCCGAGAATTGCTCGCACCCGACCCGGGCTTCGGCCTGGAGCACCCGGTCGTCTGCATCGTGCTGCGCTCGCGGTTCGGCGTGCGGGGGTTCCTGTCGATCCTACGTACTGATTACACCCGACGACGTGTACGGCGTGGAGGTCGCTGCGTTCTTCACGGTCGGCTTGACTTCCCTCGACCTCACGCGGGCATCTGGGGCGGCAAAGAAGAAGCTCATGGGCAACATCACCATGGACCAGACGGGTGCCTACTGCATCGCAGAGTTGGCCCGTTCCGATCGGTTCACGAGCGAGCACCTCCCGGGCAGCGTTCTCATCGATGAGGCCAAGCAGGTCGTCAAGCGGGCGCGGAGCTACGTCGCCGGCCGATTCCTCGTAGTCGACGCGCAGGAGAAGGTCTTCGAGAGGCTGTATGAGCCGGCTGGGTTTAAGCGCGTAAGTGTTGCAGAAGCGCCCCGCGGCATGGAGGATCGCGACTTTCTCACTGCATGCTGCGTCATCAAGGACTGGTGACCCGACTCCGGCGCGCTGGTCGAAGAGTCAGGGAAGCATCCTGTCTTAAGGGGCGCGCGCACGCTCGCGGCGCGGCGGCACGATGGGCTTTGAGATCCGGTCTGCGAAACGGCATGCTCAGCTTCGGCCGGGACTCCACGGGCTGCGCCGCATTTCAAGTTGAATCATTAACCGTGAGTTAACCGTGACAAGCGGCATTTGGTCGGTCGCCCATCCGGTTGAATGACCGGCAAAAGCCCTGATCAGAGCCGATGACGGGAATCGAACCCGCGCTGTCTGCTTGGGAAGCAGAAGTTCTACCATTGAACTACATCGGCATGCGGCATCCGCTCGAGGAGGAGGGCGCCGCGCTGACCATCGTAGCAAGCGTCTCGACACGCTCCGCTACCCGGCGACCGGGGCCTCGGTAGGCTGGCTCCGTGCTTCTCTCGGATCGCGACATCAGGGCCGAACTCGATCGCGAACGCATCCGCCTCGAGCCGTACGACCCGGCGATGATCCAGCCGTCGTCGATCGACGTGCGGCTCGACCGGTACTTCCGGTTGTTCGACAACCACAAGTACCCGTTCATCGACCCGGCGGAGGACCAGCCCGAGCTCACGCACCTCATCGACGTGCGGCCCGACGAGCCGTTCATCCTGCACCCGGGCGAGTTCGTGCTGGCGTCGACGTTCGAGGCGGTCACCCTGCCCGACGACGTCGCGGCGCGGCTCGAGGGCAAGAGCTCGCTCGGGCGGCTCGGCCTGCTGACGCACTCCACGGCGGGCTTCATCGACCCGGGCTTCACCGGTCACGTCACGCTCGAGCTCAGCAACGTCGCGACGCTGCCGATCAAGCTCTGGCCGGGCATGAAGATCGGCCAGCTCTGCTTCTTCCGGCTGTCGTCGGCGTCCGAGCGGCCCTACGGCTCGGCCGAGTACTCGTCGCGCTACCAGGGCCAGCGCGGTCCGACCGCGTCGCGGTCGTTCCAGAACTTCAGTCGTGCGGATGTCGGCGTGACCGATGCCGGCGCACCTGGTCGCTGAGCTCCCGAACGTATCGCCCGGCGCGACACCCGTTCAGGGGCTGGATATCCGAACCGATTCGTGTCCTCATTTCAGAGGACACCCCCAGTAGTGGTGTCAAACGCCGAAAATCGCCCTGAAGCGGGCTTTTCCTCCTATCGGTCCCCCGAAATGCGGACATAGTATGCCGCTACGCGCGAGCCACTCGATCCGCCATCCCCGAAGCCCGGTGGGCCGAGTACCCGAGGCCCGCGCAGGAAGCGGGAACACCCATGCCCGAGATCGTGCTCGCCCACGACTACCTCGTGCAGTTCGGCGGTGCCGAACGAGTCGTGGCAGCCTGGGCCGACGCCTTCCAGCCGAAGTCCGTGTACACCCTCGCGTACGCGGCCGAGTCCACGTTCGATGCCTTCCGTGGCGTCGACGTCCACGCCTCCATTCCGGATGCCCTCCATCACCAGGTCGAGCGGATGCTGCCCCTGCTCCCGACGATCGCCGGCCGGACGACCGCGGCGGGCGGGGAGATCGCCCTCGTCTCGAGTAGCGGGTGGGCGCATCGCTTCCAGTACGACATGCCCCACGTCGTGTACGTCCACAGTCCGGCACGCTGGCTCTACGCAGCCGATGACTATCGGCTCCGCCTCAGCCCGCTCCGCCGGGCAGGGCTGGCCGCGAGCACCCCGCTCCTCCGTCACGGTGACCGCGAGGCCATGCACCGTGCGCGGAAGGTCGTGGTCAACTCGGTCGTGACCCGGGATCGCGTGCGGCTGGCGTACGGCATCGACGCGGAGGTCGTGAACCCGCCGGCAGAGGTCATCTGCGACCGACCCATCCAGCCCGCGCGGCGTCTCCCCGAGCAGTTCGTGCTCTGCGTCGCCCGCGACCGCGGCTACAAGAACGTCCCGCTCGCGATCGCGTCGGCCAAGGTCGCGGGGCTTCCCATCGTCGTCGTCGGGACCGGTTCCGAACACCTGGATCGGCCCGATGAGCAGGTGCACTGCCTCGGACGAGTGACCGACGGCGAGTTGTGCTGGCTGTACCGGGAGGCATCCGTCGTGGTCGGAGCGGCCCGCGAGGACTTCGGACTCTCGATCGTCGAAGCGGCCCTCGAGGGGACGCCGGCGGCGGTCATCGCAGCCGGTGGTTACCTCGAGACCGTCGCCGACGGTCGGAACGGGTACCACGCCGCGTCCCCGACACCGGAAGACCTGGCCACCGCCATCCTCCGGGCGCGCGACATCGACGCCGCGACGTGCCGTACCTGGGCGCAGCGGTTCGGTCGCGACGCGCATCTCGCCCGCATGGCTAGAGTGATGGAAGAGGTGGTGCAGCGGGCGTGAACGAGTTCCAGGTCGACGTGCCGCTTGCGGTGCGTCTCCGACTGGGCCACGCCGCCATGCAGCACCTCGCCGACTCCGTCGGCGTCGACCTGCTCCACATCAAGGGGGCCGCGGTCGACCCCGAGCTCAGACCGGTCGAACTTCACGGCACCGACATCGACGTGCTCGTACGACCTGCCCAGTTCGCCACGCTCGACCGCACGATGCGCCGGCACGGATGGCGCCTGCACACCTCATTCCAGACCGGTTCGCCGTTCGGCCATGCGCAGACGTACCTGCACGAGACATGGGGGTACGTCGACGTGCACCGCTTCTTCCCCGGCGTCCGCCTCGACCCCGACGCGGCATTCGAGCGGCTCTGGGACGACCGCCGGCATCTCATGATCGCCGCCGTCTCCTGCGCCGTTCCCGACACGGTGGCGCAGTCGGCGCTGCTCATCCTCAACGTGGCCCGGGCGCGGGGCGCGAACGCGAGCGACCTCGACGCGGCATGGCACCGAGCGGATGCCGCGCGGCGATCCGAGATCGAGGCGCTCGTCGCCGAACTGCGAGCCGAGGTCGGTTTCGCCGCGGCGCTCGGCGACCTCGAGCGGTTCCGCGGCGAACGGGACTACGCCCTCTGGAAGGCGGTGTCCACCGGCGGTACGCGGGCGGAGGAATGGTGGGGTCGGGTGCGCGCGGCGCCGACGCTCAGCGGAGCGGTCGGGATCGTGCTCCGGGCGCCGCTCGTCAACGTCGACCACCTCCAGTTCCGCCTCGGCCGACGTCCCACCCGCGGCGACGTGGCGAAGGAGTTCCTCGCTCGGCCCGCGCGGGCCCTCGCAGAGGCGTGGCAGCGGCTCCGACGCGGCGGAGCGGGCCGATGACTCGTCTGCGCCGCGCCCCGGGAGTGGCGGTGGTCGAGGGAGAGGACGACGTCGTCTACGCGGCGTTGCTGCCCGATGGTCCGATCGTGGTGCTCGGGGGCGGTGCCGCTGCGATCTGGCTGGAAGCCGCGGTCGGCGACCGCGACTCGATCGCCGATCGGGTTGCCGCGCGGACGGGCGCGTCGGTCGAGGACGTCCGGACCGAGGTGAACCGGTTCGTCGACGAACTGCTCGAGCGCGGACTGCTCGCGGCCGAGGAACGCGGACCGGCGTCGTGACGGCATCCGTCGCGATCCGGCGCCGGACGGGTCGCGGTCGATGACAGGTGCCGCGCGGTCCTCGCCCTGCGATACTGGAGCCGATCTCACGGAGGGCACGGCGATGGGTTCCAGGAGCATGCGCGCGCAGCTCTGGCGAGAGCGCGTCGCCGACTGGTGGGCCGGTCTCTGGCGCTGGCTCCTCCTCGCCGCGGGAACCGCCGCAGCGGCGTACATCGTGCTCGGCCAGGGTCTCGAGAATGCGACCATGACGGCGTTCGCGATCGCGGGACTCGTCATCGGCGCCGTCCTCACCTCGTCCATCCCGCTCGCGATCGCCCTGTTGGCGATGCCCGCGTTGTTCATCGTGCAGCGCATGGCGATCGGCGTCGGCGACCTCTCGGTGTCGGACTTCGCCCTCGCCGCCGCGTTCGGATGCGCGGTCCTGCTCGGCAAGCGCCCGTACTCCGCCCCACTGCGGGCGTTGCTGTGGTTCAACCTCTTCTACCAGTTCACGACCCTGTTCACCGTGGTCGTGAACCCGTACGCCGAGAACACCGTCGAGTGGGTGCACGCCTGGCTGCTCGTGTCGGGGGCGCTCGTCGTCGGCTGGGCTCTCGGTGCCGCCGGGTACGCGCGGCTCGCGCTGTCGCTGATGGTGGCCACCGCGGCCGCGATCGCTGTGCTGACCGTGATCCATGGCGGGCTCCAGTACCTGACCGGCAACTTCAGCCCGGTCTACGTCACGTGGCCGTTCGAGATGCACAAGAACTTCATCGGCACCGCGCTGGCCTTCGCGGCGGTGGTCGTCTACGTGAACCCGGGATGGGCTGGATGGAACCGCGGGCTCGCGCGCTCCACGCTGGCGCTCCTGGTCGCGGCCATCCTCATGACCCAGTCGCGTCAGGCCCTGGTCGGGCTGATCCTCGCCGTCGTCATCGTGGTGATCCGCCGGCGCGTCACCGGGCGCTCCCGCCTGGTGCTCTTCCTCCTCATCCCCGCGGGCTGGCTCATCGTGACCATGGTCGCCGACCAGGTCGCCTCCCAGAACGAGTTCAACTCCGTCTTCCAACGGCTGAACTGGTTCCGGGAGGTCTACCACTACTGGCGGGAGGCGCCGGTCTTCGGCCATGGCCTGCGCTACTGGTACAACGATCCGACCGTGCCCTTCCAGCCCCCGCAGGCAGAGATGGAGGTGCTCGCCTCCGCGGGCATCGTGGGACTGGTGGGCTTCCTCGTGATGTGCGTCGGCATCCTGGTCGTCCTCTGGCGAGTCGACCCTCGCTACGGCACGCTGGCCTTCGCCGTCGTGCTCAGCCGGATCGTCCAGGGGCAGTTCGACCTCTTCTGGGTCGCCGCGCAGGTGTCGATCCCGTTCGTGATCGCCGGCATCTGCCTGGGGGCCATGGACCGCGCGGGTGCGACGACACCGCTCGAGGCGGATGCCGCAGCCGGTGACCTTCGCGCGACGACGGGCCCGCCGACGCGCGTGGCGAGTACCTAGAAGGCCACGAGCAGACCCGCGTCGACGAGGTCGCGGATGGCCTGCGCGACCACCGCGGCGGCGTCGACGCCCTCGGGGGGTTCCGGCAGCTGCTCGATGGCGGCCGCCGTGAGTTCCTCCTCGGTGGAATCGTCGGCGGCGAGCCAGAGGATCGGGCCCAGCCCGTCGAGCACGGTGACGCTTCCGGGGACCAGCACGACGAGCTGATCATCGATCATGAGGGCGTCCCGGTGCGTGGCCCTGCGGAAGGTTCCGGCGGGTCCGTCGGGGCGCGGCTCGGCTGCATCGGGGAACTCTTCCGGGCGCTGGTGCTTGAAGCAGTCGCAGTCGCGCTCGCGCATCGACACCGGCGTGAGGAACGGTCGCTCGTCGCCGGCCTCGTCGAGGATGCGGTCGACGAGACCGGGAAGCGTGCGCGCCTCGGAGTAGATCACACGGCGGACGCCGCCCGCCGAGATGATCACCTCCGCGAGGGTGCGGAGCGGATCCTGCAGCTCGGCGAGGAAGCTCGTCTGCGGTACGAGCTCCGCGAGCACTTCGGTCAACGGCACCGGTTCGATCGAGGGCTCCGCCGCAACCGGTCGTCGGTCGAGGAGCGCGAGCGCGGCAACCCTGAGGGGCGCCTCCGAGGCGGGCTTGAGCTCGAGCGTCGATGCGCCGACCGTGCGCTTGTGGCCCGGCCGCTCGCCGAGCGACAGCGGCTTCGGATATGGCACCACGGTTCCGTCGGGGAGTACCGCGAGGGTCTCGTCGGTGACGTAGCCGTAGGTGGCGCCGAGTGCCTGGGATGCCGTGGTCTTGCCCCGACCGGACGGGCCGATGAAGCCCACGACCCGGCCGTCGTCGAGCGACACGGCAGCGGCATGGAGCATCAGGGCCCGGCCGCGCAATTCGGCGATGCCGTGATGGGTCACCTCGGTCGCGATGAGGTCGGCGAGGATCTCCGCGGACGGGGCGACGACCGTCGGCGCGTCGGCGTCGGCGAGCATGCCCGAGACGCCCGCGCTGATGGTGTGCTGCGGCGTGCCGTCCTCGACGAGGAGATCGGACCACTGGGCTCGGAGTTCGGCCTGCTCGTCGCCCGTGAGGCTGTCGTCGAGTTCGATACGAACCGTCGACGCCAGAGCGCGCACGGCAAAGGCTGTTGGCATAGCATGGAGCCTACTCACTGTCGGTCAGCCGCGCCGCGGTCTCGCCGCTCACACCACGGAGGTGGCATGGAGTTCCGCGATTACCTGCGCGGTCTGCGCCGGCACTGGGTCGCCATCGTGCTGATGACCTTGGTGGGCGTCGCTGCCGGCTATGGGTGGACGCTCCTGCAGACGCCAATCTACACCGCTGGTGCGAGCGGGTACGTCGCGGCGAGGCAGACGGAGGATGTCAGCCTCTCGACCGTCGGCGACGGCCTCGCCCGGTCGCGAGTGCAGTCGTACCTCGACATCGCCGGGTGGCGGTCGGTCGCCGAGAACGCGATCGACGAACTGGGCTTGGAGACCACCCCCGAAGAGCTCGTCACCCGCGTCACGGTCACGAACCCACCCGACACGGTCGTCATGAAGATCAGCGCGCAGGCCGACACCCCCGAAGCCGCGCGCGACCTCGCCGAAGTCTGGATCCGGGCGATGATCGTCGAGATCGACGCCATCGAGGGAGACGGTACCGAGGGTTCGGCCGCCGTGACCGTGATCCCGGGCGACTCGGCATCGCTGCCCACCAGCCCGACGTTCCCCGATCTCCAGACGGCGCTGATCGTGGGAGGCATCCTCGGTCTCGGCTTCGGGATCGCGTTCGCGCTGGTCCGGACCGTCTCCGACCGGCGCATCCGCACGGCTGAGGACGCCGAGCAGAAGAGCGGGGTCGCCGTGGTCGGCACCATCCCGGTCGCCCCGGGCCTCGACGCCGAGACCCGGCTCATCGAGCCGACCGCCCCGAGCGGAGGGAAATCAGGGACCTTCGCGGTCACCGAGGCATTGCGGGCCCTGCGAACCAACCTGCAGTTCATGGATGTCGACCATCCGCCCAAGACCATCGTCGTCACGAGCCCGCTGCCGGGCGACGGCAAGTCGACCATCGCCTGCAACTTGGCGCTGACGCTCGCCGCCGCAGGAACCACCGTCGTGCTGGTCGACGGCGACCTGCGGCGTTCGACGGTCGCCAAGACCATGGGACTTCCCGACGGTGCCGGGCTGAGCGATGTCCTCGCCGGTCGCGCTGCGCTCGCGGAGGTGCTTCAGCGCACGCCCAAGTCCACGAACCTCCTCGTCCTGGCGGCGGGGAGCACCCCGCCGAACCCGAGTGAGGTGCTCGGATCGGAGCGCATGCATGCGCTGATGGCCGACCTGACGAAGCACGCCACGGTCATCATCGACGCTCCGCCCCTGTTGCCGGTGACCGACGGGGCGGTGCTGACCCACCAGGCGGATGGTGCGCTCGTCGTCGTCACACTCGGCAAGACGACCCACGACCTGCTCACGAAGGCGCTCGACACGCTCCACAAGGCACGGGGCCGGGCGCTCGGCATCGTGCTGAACAAGGCGCCGCTCCGAGGGGTGGACGCGACGCCCTACTCGTACGAGTATCGCCGCGAGTACACCGATGACACGGTGGAACAGGACGCGACGCCGGTGGTCCCCGCCGACGAGAGCATGCCCGACGGGGTGAACGAGCTCTTCACCGAGACTGCGGCCACCACGACCGGCACCGGCGGCGGCCGGCGCAGCCGCCGACGCTGACGGGTCCACCGCGCGCCACGACTGGTCACGTCGATGGGGGCGCGGCGATGCGGTCGAGACGGTCCATGAGTGGTCCGCTCGCCCCCGGCTCCACCTTGCGGCAGAACGGTGACCCCGACTCCATGATCGCCTGCAGGTGGTCGAGGGTGCAGACGGCGGGCTGGTCGAGCGCGGGATCCCACTCGAGGTGGGTGACCGCAGCGAGCGGGGCGGGAGGCCGGCGCCACGAGAGCGGCGTGACGAGCGCCGACTCGTCGGGGATGATCGAGCGCTCGTACAGGCGCCGCAGCCGCGAGCCCGGCGCGAGGTCGACGTCGAGCAGGCGGTCGAGTTCGGGTCGCCGGAGTGCGACCCACTGGCTGCCGCGATAGCAGGGCCGCTTCGTCGAGAACGGCGAGCGCGCTCGCCGGATGCCGTAGAAGACCCCGCGACCCCGCGCGACCACGCGCACCGAGCACCATGGTTCCAGTCGGAGGGCCATCGCATCGCGGAGCCGACGCCAGGCGCGGCCGACCCCACCCTGCGCGCGGAGTCCACGCCGGGCGGCCGGAGTCTGGAACCAGCGGTGACTGTATCGGGTCATCGCATCGTCGCCGACGCCCAGGCGTGTTCCCCACCGGGGGACGTATTCGATCGGCGACGCGGCGCCGATCCAGCCGCCCGCGGACATCGCCTCCGACTCCCAATCGACGAGGGGGCGAGCGGGATAGTCCTGTCCGGAGAGGAGGCACACCAGATCGGGGTCGAAGCGCGATCGCGCCCGTGCGAACGCGAGGAGGGTCGCTTCGACGAGCTCCCACGACCCCCAGTCGGTGGCGAGGCCGTGCTCGAACACCTCGACGTTCGCATCATCCGACGAGCTCGGTGCGGGTTCGCGGCGTCCATCGTGGGCGACGAGCACGAACGCCTCGGGGCTGGACCGCCGGATCGCTCGGATGAGGCGCTCGACCTGCGACGGGTCCGAGTGCGTCAGGACCACGTACACGGTCCGCGGGCGTCCGGCCGGCTCCGCCCGGCGCAGGCCGTCCCGTTCCATGCGGCAAGCGTACGACGTGCGGTGGACCCACGTGCTCGACCTAGACTCGTGACTCGTGGGGGGCGATGACGTGAGATCGGGCGGCGGCGCCGACCGCCCCATCAGGATCTCCGCGTACGTCCTGGTCGCCGACCCCAACTTCCTCGCCCGGAGCCTCGCGTCGTACTACGACCGCGTCGACCGGATCATCCTGAGCTACGACCAGTCGGCCGTCTCGTGGACGGGCACACCGCTTCCGCTCGACGACTGCCTCGCTCTCGTGGATGAGATCGACAGGGCGCGGAAGTGCGTCCACGCGCCGGGGCGGTACGCGCGGCTCGAGCACGATGCATTCGAGAACGAGACCCACCAGCGCCAGGAGGCGCTCGACGCCGCCTCCGAAGCGGCCGACTGGGTGGTCCAGCTCGACTCCGACGAGGTGATGGCGTCCCCCGAGGCGTTCTTCGACGCCCTGGTAGCGGCCGACTCCGCCGGCGCCGACGCGCTCGACTACCCCTCGCGCTGGCTGTACGCACGGTACGCTCCCGGCCGGTACCTCGAGGCATCCGATCGATGGGGCCGCGTGGCCGCCTCGTACCCGGGACCGCTCGCGGTGCGGTCGGGTACCCGTCTCCGTCACGCGCGGCAGACGGATGCGCAGCTCTACCGGGTGGACATGAGACCCACGAACACGGACCCGTGGCGGTCGCCCTCGAGCCGGGTCGATCGGGTGATCGCTCCCGCTGAGGCCGTCCTGCATTTCTCCTGGGTGCGGACTCCCGAGTTCATGCAGCGCAAGTTCGGCTGGTCCGCACACGCCGAAGCGCTTCGGCCGCCCGCGGTGTACCGGCGGTGGCGGTGGCGGAGCCGGCATCCGCTCGTCGCGGCGGTGACCTCGCCGCTGCGTTCCTCCGACTGGTACCGGCGCGTCTCGATTCCCGAACCGCCGGGGGGACCGCCGTTCGGCGTCAGCTGAGGCTCGGGCCGGCCCCCGGCCGCAGGAGGCCAGCGAGGCGACGGCGGACCGACCCCGGCACGGCGGCGCGCAGTCGGTCGGTGCGCCGAGGGAGGATCGCCCGTGAGAGTGCGAGCGCCTCGCGGAACGCCGGCCGATCGCGGTGCGCCCTGGCCGCCTCGAGCGTCCACCCCAGCACGTGCCGGTACTCGGCCCGGTAGGCGACGAGCGGGCGATGCGGCGGCGTCGGGAGATGCGTCGGCTCCCAGAACGAGCGGATGGCGCGCAGCGTCGTCAGCCCGTTGCCGGGCGATCCGGTCCGCGTATTGGTTCCCGCGTGGTCGCGGAAGAACGCGAGGCGCTCCGGCAGCGTGTGCCACTCGGCGAACCGTGCGACGTTCACGTACATCACCCAGTCCTCGGCGGTGGTCATCCCATCGGGGAAGCCGCCGGCGCGTCTGAGGACGTCGCGACGGACCGCCGCGGAGCTCATCGAGCCGCGCAGCCGCTCGAGGAGCAGGTCGAAGCTGCGACCCTCGATGTCGAGGTAGGTCATGTCGCGGCGTGGAACCGCGTGGGCGGCCGCGTCGAGGCACTCGTCGAGCGTGCGCGCCGCGATCTCATCGTCCGGACCGGGTGACTCCGCGAAGCTCCAATACCAGCTGCTCATGGCCGCCCGGTCGGGCACCTCGGCGACGGCCTCCTCGACGCGCGCGAGGTACTCGGGGTGGAGCAGGTCGTCGTCGTCGAGGAAGCAGACCCATTCGGTCGTGAGTCGCGCAACGCCGGCGTTCCGGGCGGTGGCGACGCCCGCGTGCGGCATCGCCACGACCTCGACGGGCGCCTCGGCGAGCGCCGCGATCGCCGGGTCGTCGACGCCGTCGACCACGACGACGATGCGGTCGAACGACCGTGTCTGGCGCAGTGCGCTGTCGACGGCCTGGATCACCAGATGCGGGCGCCGGTGCGTCGGGATGACGAGACCGAACGTCCGTCGGCCGGCCCGCTCGGCGTCCTCGAACACGAGCACATCCTAACCGCGGGGTACGCACGGCGACCGCCGGGGATCGACGGCTGCCGGCGATCCCCGGCCGCAGCGCGGCGCCGGGATAGAATCGTGCCCCGTCACCGAGGGACGCGGGGAATGATGACCGGAGCACCGAGCCTGAGCGTCTGCGTGGTCACCTACGAGCGTCCCGAGTTCCTGCTGCGCTGCCTCCGATCGATCGACGCGGGTACGGATCCCGATGTGCAGGTCGTGGTCGTCGACGCCTCCGCCGAGAACCGCGGCGACCAGGCACGCGGCATCCGCCCGTCGGTGGTGTACGTGCACGCCCCCGGCCTCGCCGGCTGGATGACGAGATCGCGGAACGAGGCGCTCAAGCACGTGCGCGGGGAGATCGTCAGCTTCCTCGACGACGACGTCGTGCTGCGCTCGGGGTGGCAGGGCGCGCTCGTGGCGGCGTTCGAGGACCCGTCGGTCATGGCGGTGGCCGGCCGGACGTGCAACGGGGTCGTCGGGGAGGAGCACTACCCGCTTCCGATCGGCCGGCTCCTGCCCGATGGGACCCTGACCGACGGCTTCGCCGCGCTCGTGGCCGATGTCGTCGAGGTCGATCACGGGATCGGCGCCAACATGTCGTTCCGGCGGTCGATCCTCGCCCGACTCGGTGGATTTCGCGACGACTACCCCGGCACGGCGTTGCGGGAGGATACGGACGTCTTCCTGCGCATCCGCGCCCTGGGCGGGCGCGCGGTCTTCGCCCCCGCTGCCGCCGTCGACCATCTCCCCGCCCCGCACGTGCGAGGCGCGCGATTCGACACCCGCTACAAGCTCTACGGTCGGCGGAACCACATGGTGCTCCTCGCCCGTCACGACGGCCTGCGCTCGCGCCGGCTGCGGCGCTGGGTCGGAGTGCAGCTGCGCGACGTCCTCGCCGCGCCCGGACTCGGGGGGAAGGTCCGGCGCGCCGGCGTCACCGCCCTGGGGATCGCGTGGGGCGCGGCCGCCGCGGTGCGGGATGCGCGGTGGCGGCCGCTCCCCGCGTCGCGCGAGGACGCGCTGGGGCGAGAGCTCCGAGAGTATCTCGGCGCCGGCCCCAGCTAGCGTCCGGCGACCCTCCGCCAGACCTCGGCGTGACCTTGCACCGATCGCTGCCAGGAGAAGTCGGCCGCGCGGCGACGGCCGCGCGCGACCATCGCCGCGAGATCGCCCGACGGATCGACGGCGTCGACGATCCCTGCCGCGATGCCCGCACTCGTGGCGGGCACGAGCAGGCCGGCGTCGCCGACGACCTCCGGGAGCGCCGACGTGTCGGCCGCGACGACCGGAACGCCGGCCGCCATCGCCTCCAGGGCGGGCAGACCGAAGCCCTCGTACGTCGACGGCACGACGACCGCGGCGGCGCTCGCGATCACCCGGGGCACCAGTTCCTCCGGCTGGCGCCCCAGGAGGCGCACGTCGGGCAGGTCGGCGAAGAGCCGGGTCCGCTCCGGGTGCTCCGGTCCCATCAGGGCGAGGCGCAGCCCCGGACGCGCCTCTCGGACCGTCGGCCAGGCCTCCGCGAGCGCCGCAAGGTTCTTACGTCGCGAGGCGCCCCCCGTGTGCAGGACGAACGGTTCGGCGAGCCCGAGGCCGGCTCGCTCGATCTCGGTCAACGGCACCGCGCCGAAGAAGCGCTCGTCCACGCCGTTGTGCACCACGACCGGATCCCGGACTCCCAGGAGGTCGACGACCTCAGCGGCGGTGAACGCCGAGACGCAGATGACGGCATCGGCGGCGCGGGCTTCCTCCCGTGCGGCGCGGACGGGCGTCGACTCGTCGGGAAAGCGCCAGGCGACCGTGTCGTGGATGGTGACCACGTCCGCGCCGCGTCCCGGCGGCAGCAGGAGGTCGGTACGGTGCACCACCGAGCCGGGATCGGGGAACGCGACGCGACCCATGAGCCGGCGCTCGAAGGCGGAACCGCGCGCGAGCCGGCCCATGGGGAGCCGTCCGGTGCCATCGAGCGGTGAGCGCATCGAGCGGAAGACCTCGCGGCGGACGGTCCAGCCGGGCAGGGCGCGGTGAGCGCCGCGGCTGATCTCGCGTTCGTACCGCTGGGCGCCCATCGGATTGCCCGACGCGGTGCTCGCTAGGATCAAGTGCGGCATCCGGCCTCCTCACCGCACAGGCTAGTCGGTGCGTCGCGCCGGGATCCGTCCAGGAGGTGGGCATGACGAAGGTCGCCCTCGTCGCCAGTTCGTTCCTGCCTCGCGTCGGGGGGGTCGAGGAGCACGTCGCGAATGTCGCGGTCCGACTGCGCGATCGCGGGCACGACGTCGTGATCTGGGCGGTCGACCAGGGTGACGGGACCCTGCGCGAGCACCACGGCATCCGCGTGAGGTACCTGCCATGCCCACTGCCCAACCGGTCGCTCGGCGGACTCCTCCGATTCGCCCGAGAGCTGCCCGACGCGCGCCGGGCGTGGATCCATGCGCTGCGCGGCGACCGCCCTGACGTGCTGCACGTGCAGTGCTACGGGCCGAACGGGATCTACGCCGACTGGTTGGCGCGCCGGGGCCGGCTCCCGCTCGTCTACAGTCACCACGGCGAGACGTTCGCCGACGCCGACGGAGCGTTCGAGGTCTCGGCACTGCTCCGCACCCGACTGTCCGCGACCCTCGAGCGCGCCGTGGCCGTGACCTCTGTCTCGCGGTGGGCGGCCCGGGACCTCGAGCGGTTCGGCTTCGCCGCCGACGGCGTCCGGGTCGTGTACAACGGCGTGGACCCCGACGAGCCCGTCGGTCCCCCGCCTCCGGGTCTCCCGGATCGATACGTGCTCGGGATCGGTCGGCTCGCGCGGAACAAGGGCTTC
This sequence comes from Agromyces sp. C10, assembly GCF_023217995.1. Lineage (NCBI taxonomy): Bacteria > Bacillati > Actinomycetota > Actinomycetes > Micrococcales > Microbacteriaceae > Agromyces > Agromyces sp. C10. Next base: position 159,892 of record NZ_JALPSX010000009.1, read on the forward strand.
GACGTCCTGGTCCGGGCCTTCGCCCATATCGCGCACGAACCGGAACTTCGGGGCGTCGGGCTCGTGATCGGCGGTGACGGACCCGAGGCGGCGGCGCTCACCGAGCTGGCCTCCGAATCCGGTATTGCCGACCGCGTCACCATGGTCGGGAGACTCGCGCGGCCCCAGGTCGGCGGCGTCATCCGGTCGGCCGCCCAACTGGTGGTGCCCAGCAGGGTCGAGGCGTTCGGCATCGCCGTGCTCGAGGGCTGGCGCGCCGGCATCCCGGTGCTCGCGACGAACCACGGCGGACCACCGGAGTTCGCGACCGACGGGGTCGATGTCGTCCTCATCGACCCCGACGACGATGCCGGGGTCGCCGAGGCGATGCGGCGTGTCCTCCTCGACCCGGCGGACGCGGCCGCGCTCGGACGTGGCGGGGCGGCGCGCCTCCGCGAATTCACGTGGGACTCGGTCGCCGAGGCGTACGAGCGCCTCTATCGGACGACGATCACCGCACCGAGTAGCTGAAGTCGCTGAGCACGGCCGAGCGTCCGTACGCGTCCTCGGTCGCCGTCTCGGGATACGGCAGCCCCGGGAGCACCTCGAACGACGCCGCGCCCTCCCACGCGTCCATGACCCCGACGGAGCAGAGGAACACGTCGATCGAGTACCGGCCGGGACGCAGCCAGAGCCCGTCGATGTCGAGCGTCACCTCGTGCGGCGAATCCGGCTCCAGCCAGGTGCCCGTCAGCCGCGAGTCGCACTGCACGACGGTCGACCCGTTGGCGTCGGTCAGGTGGCATGACACGTAGTAGCGGCCGATCTCCGCGGGGCCGTCGGGGATCCGGACGGTCACGCTCCGCCGATCGGTCGCCCGGGACGTCGGGGACGACATCGTCACGGACGTCGCGCGCAGTCGGCCGTTGCCCGGCCGCCGCGACGCCTCCAGCTGTGCGGCGGCGTGGTCGTCATAGCTCTGGCGGTAATGGTGCATGGCGGTCTCGACGTCGCCGTGGTAGGCGAGCCGTCCCGACTGCAGGAACATCGCCGACGTGCAGAGGTTGAGCACGGTGTGCATCTGGTGACTCACGAAGAGCACGGTGCGCCCGTCGGCCGCGGCGTCCCGCATCTTCTGGATCGACTTGCGCTGGAACTCGGCGTCACCGACCGCGAGCACCTCGTCGATCGCCAGAATCTCGGTCTCGAGATGCGCGGCGACCGCGAACGCCAGCCGGACGTACATGCCCGATGAGTACCGCTTGACCGGGGTGTCCAGGAAGCGCTCGACGCCCGCGAATGCGACGATCTCCTCGAAGCGACGCACGATCTCGCGGCGGCGCATGCCGAGGAGCGTGCCGTTCAGGAAGATGTTCTCGCGTCCGGTCAGCTCCGGGTGGAAGCCCGTGCCCACCTCGAGCAGGCTGCCGACCCGGCCGTTGAGCTCGATCCGGCCGGTGGTCGGCGCGGTGATGCGGGTGAGGAGCTTCAGGAGTGTGGACTTGCCGGCGCCGTTGCGGCCGATGATCCCCACCGCCTCGCCCTCTGGGATCTCGAAGTCGAGCGCGTGGAGTGCGTCGAACCATTCCACCTCCGCGCGGCGGAATGGGTGACGCAGGAATTCGACCATCGCCTCGGTGGCTCGACTGCTTCGATGCTGGTGGCTGATGCGGTAGGTCTTCGACAGGTTCGAGACCGAAATCGCGGTGCCGTTCGCCATACGACCCCTCGTCGTCGCTGAGTGCCGGACCGCCCGAGGGCGTCGGAGCTTACGCTAACACCCCCGCCATGTCACCCGAACTCGGGGTGCGCTGAGCGAGGTTGAGGCTTGCTCAGCCCTAGTGATGGCGCGGAAAACGGGATACTCTCGCCCCGTGAGCCCCGAAACTCACAGCGTATACCCGAGTTCACCCGACTCGGCGGCCGCGACCCAGGCGACCGTTATAGCCCGAAGCACCCCAGGAGGACCCCGCATGAGCGACGTCGACCTCGAAGACAAGAAGCCGGGCGTCAGCCGACGCACGGTCGCCAAGGCGATCGCGTGGTCCGTCCCCGCGGTGGCCCTCGCCGTCCCGGCCCCGGCCTACGCGGCGAGCCCGTGTACGCCCGTGCCCTCGTTCGGCGGCCAGAGCTGCAAGTGCCCCGGTGGATCGACGAACGTCAAGTTCGGCTACATCCTGCAGATCTGCGTGACCGTCGGCAACCAGTGCGCGCTTCCGCCCGGTGGTCTCGTCGCGACGATCACGAACATCGAGAACAACTCGGGCAAGCCCCTCACGCCGCTCACGGGGCCCGGCTACCCGTTCAACGTTCCGGTGACCGTCGCTCCGGACTGCGGGGGCACCGCGTACCTCTTCGATTCGGAGAGCAGCGCGTCGACGTTGATCATCTCGTACAACATCGGCGGCGGCCCGACGCAGACGATCTCGCTCGCGGCCCCGCCGGACTGCGCGGCGAACTGCAGCGGGCCCGCGCCGGCCTGAGCACCGATTCGATCGACCTGAACGCCCCGGCCCCGGTGGCCGGGGCGTTCCGCGTGCCCGGCCGGTGAGCGCGCCCGGCGTCAGATGAGGTCGGCGAAGGAGCGCTCGTTGCGCTGGAACACGATCGACCCGATGAGGAACACCCCGAGGCTCACCACGACGGCGCCGACGACCTGCCACGCAGGTGGCATCGCCGTCCCCAGCATCGAGAAGCGCCACAGCTCCATGAGCCAGGTGAGCGGGTTCGCGAGGAAGAACGGTTCGAGCCGCGCGTCGACCGCTTCGAGGGAGTACGCCACGGGGGTGGCGAAGAGCGCGATCTGGAGGAACCACGGCAGCACGTAGGCGACATCGCGATAGCGGACCATCCACGCCGACGTCGCGAGGCCGATGCCGAGGCCGAGCAGCACGAACAGCAGCACCCACACCGGCATGAGGAGGACGCCCCATCCGGGGTTGACGCCGTAGGCGATGAGGAGCACCACGCCGAGCGCCAGCCCGACGAGGAAGTCGAGCAACGCCGACATGACGGTGGAGATCGGGACCAGCATCCGCGGGAAGAACACCTTCGACACGAGCGCCTGGTTGCTCACGAGCGAGGGCGCGGCGCGGCTCACGATGCTGTTGAACAGGGTCCAGGCGAGCATGCCGATGAATGAGAAGAGGAAGTACGGGATGCCGCTGCTCGGCAGCCCGGCGACCCCGCCGAAGATGATCGTGAAGATGCCCGCTGCGGCGAGCGGCTGGATCAGCACCCAGATCACGCCGATCGCAGTCTGCCGATACCGGAGCACGACGTCGCGCTGGCCGAATCGGAAGGCGACCTCGCGGGCTTCCCACAGTTCACGCCACCGCGGCAGGGCGAAACGGCCGGGGGGAGTGATCACCGTGGTTCGCATGCCGGCTCCGTCTCGTCCGAGCGCCCGCTGGATCGCGGTGCCTCGAATGCTACCGGTCGACGGAGCCGGCGTGCCGGGCGGGGGAGCCGCCGGTCAACGCTGCCCGCGCCTCAGGGCGCGCCACCGCCGTGGCCGGCCGCCAGGCGGCGGAGCACTGCGGCCATCTCGCTCGCGCGGTCCGCCCAGTCCGGCACCGGCGCGTCCGCGTCGTCCGGGAACCGGGTCGGCGACGGAACGGACCGGACGACGGCGTCCGCGAACGCGGCCCCGGCGGCCACGGTGATCAGGGGGTCGTTCGCGTCGCGGAAGCCGGCGACGGGCGTCGAGACGACCGGTCGTCCGACGGCACGGTACTCGTACAGCTTGATGGGGTCGAGGCTGTCGGTGAAGGCGTCGACGACATGGGGGACCACGAGGACATCGGCGTGCTGGAGGTACCCGGCGACGTCATCGCGTCGGCGTGGTCCGAGCAATCGCACTCCCGCGCGCTCCAGCCGGCGCAGCCGTTCGGCGTCGAGCAGGTTCGGGCCGACCAGCACGAGCGTGCCACGCGTCCCCAGCGCCAGGGCGGTCGCCTCGCACACCCGGGCGTCGATGCGATCGCCGTGGACGGTCCCGAGGTAGAGCGCCACCGGTCCTGCCGGCAGGTCCGCGGGCCGCGGTCGCGGTCGGCGATAGTCGGCGACGTCGACGGCGTTCGGAATGAGTTCCACGCGTCGCAGGTCGCCCTTGCGGCGGGCGAGTTCCGGCGAGCACACGACGACCTCGCCCGCGAGCCGGAACAGCGTCGCCTCGTTCGCGGCGGTCCGCCGGCGCTCCGCGTCCGGCCGATCGGCGGCCAGCCAGTCGTCGGTGATGTCGTACAGCGTCGGCCAGCCCGAGAGCTCGGCCAGCGACGCCAGACCCGGGTCGTTGATCCAGAGCAGCGGATGCCGCATCCCGAGCCGGCTCGCCGCCCGCATGACCGCGCGGGCGAGCCGGTGGTCCGCCCCGGGATCGAGCCGCCGCGGCATCCACTTCACCGGGCGGACGGCGTGCAGTCGCCCGGCGGCGATCTCGGGCAGCTCACGGAGGCGGTGGCCGAACTGCGGCCGCCGCCGCGAGCGGAGGTCGTGGACCGGGTCGGCCGGCGGTTCGACGAAGAGCACCCGCAACCCGGGGTCGGCACGCAGCAGCTGCGCGACGAGGTGCTGGTTCCGGCGCCACACGTCGTCCCAGCGCTCGAGCGACACCACCACGAGGTCCGTCACAGCACCCCCCGGTAGACGGCGTCGGTCCCGTCGACCTGCGCGCGGGTGGAGAAGGCCTGCTGCTGCCGGTCGCGCTCGGCGGCGCCCAGCGCGTCGCGACCGGCCGGGTCCCCGGCGAGGGAGCGAAGGCGGCGCGCCGCGTCGGTGGCGTCGTGGGGCCGGAACAGGGCGCGATCGTCGAGGTCCGCGAGCAGTTCGACGTGGCCACCCGCGGCCGCTGCGACGACCGGCAGTCCTCCGGCCATCGCCTCGAGCACCGTCAGCCCGAGCCCCTCCACGGGGCACGGCGCGACCAGCATCCCGGCCCGGTCCATGACGCTCGGCAGGTCGGATCGGAACCCCGTGAAGGTCACCGCCTCGGCCAGTCCCAGTTCGCGCACGAGCGCCTCCAGCCGCCCCCGCTCGGAGCCGTCGCCGGCCACCTCGAGGGTCCAGCCCTCCATGGCCAAGCCGGATTCGGCGAACGCCCGAACGGCGAGGGCGGTGTGCTTCTCCGGCTCCAGGCGCTGTGCGATGAGCACCGTCCGATCGCGCGCGCGACCGTCTCCGGGTGGACGGCCGTCCACCCCGGCGTGCACCACCGTGGTCGGGCGGCCGACGGATGCCGCAACGGCGGCGCTGATCGCGATCTCGGCGTCGATGCGGTGGCTCACGAGGGCGTCGATGGGCAGCGGACCCACGCGGCCCCGCGGCCGCGCGAAGTGGCGGGTGGCGACGAGCGCGGGACGGCGCCGGGTGCCCGAGGCGACGACCCCGGCGACATCGGCGGCCGTCATGTGGGTGTTCACCACGTCGACCCGGCGGATCCGCGGTCGCAGGGCGCGCACGACGTCCATCGTGCGCGCCGCCGGCACGTGCTCGACACCGACCGCGGTCAGCGCCGGACGCATGCGCCCGGGGTCGCCGCCGACCACGACGACGGTGTGACCGTCTCCGGCCTGGGCGACCGCGAGTCGCAGCACGAACTGCTCGACGCCGGCGAACCCGTCGGATCGGACCGCGTGCACGATGCGCGTCATCCGCTCGACCCGGGCCCGGCGTCGCGGGAGCGCGTCGCGACGCGTGGCGGTCGGCGTCGCGGCGTCGCGGTGGCTCGCTCGGCGGCGAGCTGCTCCGCGAGCTCGAGGTACCGCGCCGCGGTGGCACGCCAGGAGTGCCCCTCGACGCTGGCGCGCGCGCGGACTCGGTAGGCGTCGAGCTCGTCGTCGTCGAGGTCCGCGACCTGCTGGAGCCGTGCGCCGACGCGCTCGGGATCCCGGTCGACGAGGTGGCCGTTGACGCCGTCGACGATGATCTCCGGTGCGTATCCGACGGGCGTGGTGACGACGGGGAGGCCGCTCGCGAGCGCCTCGAGCACGACGAGCGCATTGGCCTCGTATGCACTCGGCAGGACGAAGACATCGGATGCCGAGAGGAAGGGCGCGAGGTCGTGACGGGGTCCGACGAACAGGACCCGCTCGCCGACACCGAGTGATCGGGCCATGCGGTTCGCCTCGGCGATGATGTCGTCGGACCCGCCGACGACGAGCAGCAGCACGGACGGGGCCGAGCGGAGACCCTCGATGGCGTACCGCAGGCCCTTGCGGTGGAACTCGTGCCCGATGAACAGCGCGACGCGGTCCGCGGCGTCGAGGCCCAACGCGTCGCGCGCTTCGGCGCGCTCGTCCGGGGTGGGCGGACGGAACCGCTCGAGGTCGACGCCGTTCGGGATCTGCACGAGGCGCGGATGCACTCGGCCGTACGACTCGTGGAGCTCGGACACGTCCTGCCGTGACAGCACGACCACGGCCCGGTGGGTGCGTCCCCGGTACCGGATGCGGTCGCGCAGGTGGATGAAGATGTGGAACGGATTGCGGATCATGAGCCAGGCGGCGTTCCCTCGGGCACGCATCGCCGCGAGGATCACGCCGTGGTTCACGTAGACGTCGCCGGCCATGACGTCGTTGTGGCAGATGGCGATCGCGTCCGGCCGCTCGGCGAGATGACGCCGAGCGCGCACGGTGCCGAACGTGCTGAACCAGACGACGCGCCAGCCTCGCGCGAGACGCCTGAGAAGCTTCGTGCGGGGCCACGGCCGAGGCTTCCCGCGCCGGGCGTCGTCGAACGTGTACCGCTCGACGGTCGCGCCGAGCGCCTGCAGTTGCTGCTCGAGGTTCCATGCGACGCCGGCGACGCCGGAACCCGGGCCGATGAAGGGCACGATCTGCACGATCCGCGTCATGCGGCACGTCCCGTCGTCCGGCGCAGGTAGCGAGCCTCGACGCGGACCGGTCCGAGACGGTAGAGCGCGGCCCGCTTCCGCGCCGCCCGGCCCCGTTCACCGGGCAGCGCGACTGAGCGCGCCATCGCACCGAGCCACTGCGCGACGCGGGCCGCCTGCCAGCCCAGTTCGCCGTGGTGCTTGCGGAGGTAGCGCTCCAGCGAGGCGTGGAAGTGCGCCTCGCGCCGATCGGGGTCGCTGCTCGTCCCGGCTCCCACGTGCATCGCGTGTGCGTCGACCACCTCGGCATGGCGCCAGCCGAGTCGGTGCGCGCGGTACGCCCAGTCGGTCTCCTCGGCGTAGAGGAAGAACCCCTCGTCGAGCCAGCCCACCTGATCGAGCGCCTCGGCCCGGAGCAGGAGCACCGAACCGATCACGAACGTGGGCCCGCGACGCAGCCTGCCCAGTCCGATCGCCTCGAGCCAGGCGGCGGCCGGCGACGGGAACCGCCACTCGACGCTGGTCCGCGTACCGTTGCCGTCGACCTGGGACGGCCCGACGCTCGCGAGGTCGGCGCGGGCCAGCAGGGCGGCGTGGAGGGTCTCGATCGCCGCCGGCGTGACGACAGCGTCGGGGTTCACGAGCAGCACGTCCGCTCCCGGACGGAGCCGGCGTGCGAGTGCGAAGTTGACGCCGGCGGCGAATCCTCCGTTCCGCCGCGGATCCAGGTACCGCACACCGAGCTCGGCGCACAGCGCGGCGATCTCTGGCATCGACGAATTGTCGACGACCGTGACCGGCAGGCCGACGAGCGGCCGGAGCGCGTCGACGAGCAGATCGGGGCTGCCGTAGGCCACGAGGACGACCTCGAGTGCGCGCGGCCGTTCTCCTTGGTCGGGGTCACCGATCCGAGGAGCGTTGCGCTGCACCGATCGGTAGAGATCCCGGTACGCCTCGCCGATGGCGGCCCAGCTGCAGGATGCGGCACGAGCGAGGCCGAGGTCGCGAAGCTCGCGGGCGCGCGGGCCGCCAGCCTCGACGAGCGCCGACGCGAGGGCCTGGGGGTCGCCAACGGGCACCACGATGCCGGCGCCTCCGACGACGTCGGGGAGTGCTCCGGCGTCGCTCGCCACGACCGGGATGCCGGACGCCATCGCCTCGATGGCGACCCGGCCGAACTGCTCGGTCCAGCTGCGGGTGGGGATCGACGGCACGGCGATCACGTCGACGGACCGGTAGAAGGCGGGCAGCTCCTCGGGTGCCAGCGGTCCGACGAACTCGATGCGGTCGCCGAGGCCGCCCCGGGCGGCCGCCGTACGGAGTCCGGCGGCGGCCGGGCCGTCCCCGGCGACGCGCGCGCTGAGTCGGTCGTCATGCGACAGGGCCTCGAGCAGGACGCCCACGCCCTTCTCGGGCACCAGTCGGCCGGCGAAGCCGACGACCACCCGGCGGTCCGCCGACCGCGCCGGATCGGCGTCGGGTCCCGGTCCCGCGTCCGGCTGCGGGTCGGCGTGGTACCGGCCGAGGTCGACCCCGAGCGGGATCACGCGCGCGCGCCCGGCGAAGCCCTTCGTCTCGACGATGCGGGCGGCGTCGGCGTTGCACGCCGAGATTCCGGACGCGGTGCGCAGCGCGAGCCGCTCGAGCCATCGGAACGGCACCGGGTAGCGCTTGGCGAGGTTCTGGGCGGTGTAGAGCACGACGGGCGCACGATTGCGACGGAGTGCTCGGATCAGGAGGAGCTCGGCGGTTGCGAGCGAGAACGGCTCCTCGTGCACGTCGATCACGTCCCACGCCTCGCCCATCCGGCGCCAGATCGGCCGCGGGTCGTACAGGAAGAGCGCGGGGTGACGGCCGAGGGTGCCGACGCCCTCCACTCGTTCGCCCGGGCGGGGCCGCAGGGCCACGGGCGCGCCGCCCTCGGGCCAGGTCCGGGCGGTGACGAGCGTCACCTCCACCCCCAGGTCGGCGAGTGCGCGTTCGCGCCCGCGCCACTCGTCGACGACCGCGCTGTGCGACACCCGGAACGCTCGCACCCCGCCCCCTTCGACGTAGACTGACCCCGACAGGTACAAGATATCCGTGCGCCACCGCGACCGTCCGGTTCGGTCCGTCGCGGATCGGTCGCCGTGGCGGGGGGAAGCGCGGGGAACAGCAGTGGCCGACGATGCGCGCACCGAGCCTCCTGCTCTCAGGGTGCTGCACCTCGATCACACCACCGTGCCGGGCGGGGCGGAGTACGCGCTGCTTCGAATGCTCCAGGCCGGGGTCGCCTGGTCGCCGACGGTCGTACTGGCACCCACCGCGGAGACCGGGCTCGGCGTGTACGCCGCGCTGCCTCCGAGCGTCGACCGGCGGGTCGTCGGGGTCCGCCAGCCCGCCGGCGTGAGCCGCGACGGTCCGGGCCTGCAACTGGTCGCCGCCGTCCGGCTGGTCGTGCAGGCCGTCGTCACGCGGATGCTGCCGGAGTTCCGGCACGCCGGCATCGTGAACGCGAACACGGCCCGCGCTGCGGCGTACGGGGCGCTGGCGGCGCGGTGCTCCCGGGTACCGTTCGTCGTCCACCTCCGCGACATGGTCGACCCCTCGGCGCTGGGGCGCACGGGCGACTTCCTCATGCGCCGGGTCATCCTCCCTCGGGCGGACGGGGTGATCGGCGACACCGTTCCGCCGCTCGACTCGGCACGTCCGCATCTGCGCCGGGACGCCGTCGTCCGCGTCATCCCGAGCGCCTCGGGGCTGCGGCCGAGACCGCCCGCGCCCACCCGGAGGGACGGGGGGCTGCGCATCGGCATGCTCGCGAGGATCGACCCGTGGAAGGGACAGCGGCTGCTCCTCGACGCGTTCGCCGACGCATTCGCGGGCACGGATGCCACGCTCGAACTCGCCGGTTCGGCACCGTTCGGGCACGAGCGGTTCCTCGCCGAGCTCCGTGCCCGTGCCGTCGAGCTCGGTGTCGCCGACCGCGTGGTGTTCCACGGCCACGTCGAGGAGGTGGACTCGCTCATCGAGAGCTGGGATGTCGCGGTCCAGGCCTCGACACGCCCGGAGCCGCTCGGCCAGAACGTGCTGCAGTACCTCGCGGCCGGCCGGGCGGTCGTCGTCGCCGACGAGGGCGGCCCGACCGAGTGGGTGCGCCACGACGTGAACGGGATGCACTTCCCCGCGCGGGACGTGGGCGGTCTCGCCTCCGCGCTGCGTCGGCTCGACGACAGCCCGGCCCTTCGAGCGCGCTTGGGCGCGGCCGCGGCCGCGACGCCGGGTCTGCTGACCGACGCGGAGGTCGCCCGGGCCCACGCCGCCGTCTACGGTGAGGTGCTCGACGCGGTCCGCAGTCGCGCAGCCGGGGAACGGCGTGGCCTCCGCCGTCACCGCACAGCGGGATCGGATGGGCGTCCGGCGCGCGTCCACGGACTCCGGGAGGGCGCATGACGGGACCGGCAGAGAGCGCGCTCACGGTGCTCCTCGTCTGTACCGGGAACGTGAACCGATCGGCGCTGGGGCATGTGCTGCTCGAAGCGTGGTCGCGGTGGTACCTCCCCGCCGACACGGCTGATCAGGTCATGATCCGCAGCGCGGGGCTCCGCGCCCCGGAGGGGTCCACGATGGGACGTCGCGCTCAGACGATCGCGCGCGCGCTCGGCGTCGACGGGGCGGCGCATCGGGCCCGTCGACTCGAGGATGACGACCTCCGCGGCGCCGACCTCGTTCTCGTGTCATCGGTCGGTCAGCGCGACCGGGTGCTCGGGCTCGTCCCGGCTGCATTGCAGGCGACGTTCACGATCCGGGAGGCCGGCCGGATCGCCCGGTCGCTCGACCCGTGGTCTCCACCCGAGACGATCGCCGAGATGCGGGCACGTATCGCACTGCTGGCACGCAACCGTGGTCCTGCGGGCGGCGAGGATGACGACATCATCGATCCGCAGGGCCGCGACGACGCGGCGTACCGGCTGATGGCCCGGCAGGAGGTTCCGGCGCTCACCGCGGTCGCGGAATGCCTGTTCGGGATGTCGCCGGCTGAGGCGGCCGCCTACCGCGAGGCCGTGGAGGCCTCCGGTCTCGGGCTGGCGGGCGATGCCGCTGCTCCCGACGCCGGGACCTCGCGCGGTCGGCGCCGGGCATGAGCGGCCGGGAGACCGGGCCGAGGGCCGACGGCCGGCCGGCCGGCGCGAACGCGCCGGTCGTCCCGGTCGACCTGCTCGTGAACTGCTACGAGCGGACCTACCGCGCGGTGCTCGCATCCGGATTCTTCCCGGCCGTCGCCGCGCAGAACCGCGTCCAGTTCAGTGCGCGGATCGCGGTCGTGAACAACGTCGTCGAACGGGCGGATGCGCAGCGCCGAGCGGATCGGCTCCTCGAGGACGGAGAGATCGACGACGTCGTCTTCGTCGAGGACCGGCTCGACGCCGCGCTCGAGCGGACCGGCCTGCGGCGTCGGAACCTCGGCCAGCGCCCGTACTTCGTCGACTACGGTCTGGTCATGGCGGTCACCGGCGACTCGCCCCACGTCCTCGGCTGGGACGCCGAGGTCGCGCTCGAGGCGCCTGCGGACTGGATCACTCCGGCGCTCGCCCTCCTGCGCCGGCGGAGCGACGTGTTCTCCGCGGCCCCGCGGTGGCCGGCCCGCGGGTACGACACCCTGGACGCCGAGACGATCGCCACCGAGTCGCCGTGGCGGATGACCTGGGGCTTCAGCGACCAGTTGTGGCTCGCGCGTCGCGCCGAGCTGGCCTCGAGGATCTACCGGACCTTCGCCCCCGCGACACTCGCGCGAACGCCGATGCACACGTTCTCGTTCGAGGCGCGGCTGGAGTCGTACCAGCGCACGCATCGGCGATTCCGGGCCGTCCATGAAGGCGTCCGGTACCGCCACAACGACCTCGAGGGCGTGATCGAGCGCCTGGGGGGACCGACGCGTACCGAGCAGGCCCGGGCGGTGGTCTCCCGCGTCACCCGGAAGGTGCTCTACACCGTCAAGTCGCAGCACCCGTCGCTTCGGCTGCCCTGACCACGTCGACCGTGCGGCCGAGCGCGTCGACGCCCGCCGGTCCGCCGGTGACGAACGCGGTGATCGCGTCGAGCGCGGCATCCGCACCGAGGACCCGGTTGTGCCCGTGCCCGTCGGTCACGACGAGTCGCGATCGGTCGCCGTGCGCCGCGTGCAGGCGGATCGCCTCGCCGACGGCGACCTCGCGGTCGGTGCGGTCGTGCACGACGAGCAGCGGCATCCGCTCGGGGAGGGGTGCGGCGACGCCGTCGAAGCGGGGCCACGGGTCGGCGAGGTGCGGCAGGACGCGGCGACCGAACCGGAGCGCGAGCGCGTCGGCGCTCGCCGGGCCGATGCCGACGCGGCCGGCGAAGGTGTCGACGAGGGTGCGCGCGGCGGCCATGCCGCCGATCGCGACGACGGCACCGGCCGCGACGCCCTCGGTCACCGCGGTGCGTGCGGCCATGGCGCCGAAGGAGTGGCCGATGATCGTGTGGAACCGGCCGTGGCGCGACTGCATGGCCTCGATCGCGGCGAGCCAGTCGCGGATGTCGGTGCGCCGGCCGGCCGAGTCGCCGTTGGCGGGCGCGTCGAATGCGACGAGCCGGAAGCCCTCGGAGCGCAGCTCGCGGATGATCGGCGCGAACTGCGAGGCGCGCCCGCGCCATCCGTGCACGAGGAGGATCGTGTCGGGCCCGCCACCCCACTCGTAGGCGACGAGGTCGCGCCCGCGCACGCGGAGGGTGCTGCGTCGCGCGGCATCGTGGATCGCGCGGTCGGCGGGCCGCACCGGCAGCGGGCTGCCGATGTGCATGAAGAGGGGCAGGGCCAGGCGTGCCGCAGCCTCCGGTGAGACGCGCTCGGCGGCGCGGACGGTCGCGGCGACGGCGAGGAGGGCGCGGGACATGGTGGCTCCGATCCGGCGGGGTCTGCGGCATCCGTTCGATGAATGAATACGAACGATCGTGCGTTTAGTATACGAACGTTCGTGCGTAAACTGCAAGTGATGACCGACCAGCTGCTGACGAGCACGACGACGGATGCCGCATCCGCGCCGGACCACGCCGACGGCCGCCGCCTCCGCGGCGACGCCTCGCGCCGGGTGATCCTCGCCGCGGCGGTCGACCTCGCGTCGGTCGAGGGACTCGACCAGCTCTCGATCGGGCGCATCGCGCAGGCCGCCGGGCTGTCGAAGAGCAATGTCGCGACCCTGTTCGGCACCAAGGAGCGCCTCCAGCTCGCCGCGGTGGAGACCGCGCGCGAGCGGTTCATCGAGACGGTCGTCGAGCCGGCCCGCGCGCATCCGCGGGGCTTGGCCCGTACCCTCGCGCTCGCCGACGGGTGGATCGCGTACTCGCGCGACCGCGTCTTCCCCGGTGGGTGCTTCTTCGCCGAGGCCGCCGCCGACTTCGACGCCAAGCCCGGCGAGGTGCGCGACGCCGTCGCCTCGACCCTCCGCGAATGGGGCGGCTACCTCGCCGCCACCCTGCAACATGCCTGCGACCTCGGCGAGCTCCCCGCGCTCGACGACGCGAAGCAGGCCGCCTTCGAGTTCAGCGCGCTGCTCGAGCTCGCCAACCGCGACTCGCTGCTGACCGGTCGCAACTCGTCGTACCGCCGTGCCCGTGCGGGCATCGCGTCGCGGCTGCGCGCCGCGGGCGGCGATCCGGCCGCGATCGACGCGTTCGCCGCCGTCGCCGACGGCTGACGCCGCGCGACCCCGAGCGCGCCGGACGCGAAGTGTCGCTTCGGGCGGGCCGTTGCGACGATTCGCGCCCGACGTGAGCCGGGCGGACGGGCGGCGAAGCCGCGGGGCCGGGGCCCGGCTCGGGTCAGCCCGCGATGAGGGCGCCGTCGCGCGAGAGCGCGACCTGCTCGTCGCGCGGCACGACCTTCACGCGCTCACGCGTCACCGGACCCTCGAACGCTTCGCCGAGTCCGCGCTCGTGCGCGTCGAGCGCCAGCCAGCCGTTCCAGGTCGTGTAGCGGATGCCGCGAGCCTCGAGCAGCTCGAGCACCTCGCCGCCGTCGGCGGCCTCGACCACGGGCGCGGCGAGCGCCCCGGACGTCGCGTCCGCGACCAGGTTCGTGATGGTCTCGAGCGCGTCGCCCTTCGTGTGGCCGATGAGGCCGACGGGGCCGCGCTTGATCCAGCCCGTGGCGTACACGCCGGGGACCGGCGCGCCCGCGGCATCCGTCACCCGACCGCCCGCGTTGGGGATGACCCGCGCGCGCTCGTCGAACGGCACGCCCGCGACCGGCGAGCTGGCGTACCCGACCGCGCGGTACACGGCCTGCACGGGCACGTCGACGAACTCGCCCGTGCCGGCGACCGAGCCGTCGCCGACCGGGCGGGTCCGCTCGAAGCGCACGCCCTCGACGCGATCGGTGCCGAGCACCTCGACGGGGGAGTGGAAGAAGTGCAGGTGCAGGCGGCGCGACGCGGTCGGCTGCCAGTCGGCGGGCTTGCGCCATCCGTTCAGGGTTCGGGTCATGACCTTCACCTGGTTGTTCGTCGCGAGCAGGTGGGCGGCGTGCTCGTCGCCCTCGGCGCGCGCGAAGTCCTCGTCGTACACGATGACGTCGACGTCGGGCACCTCGCCGAGCTCGCGCAGCTCGATCGGCGTGAACTTCACCTGCGACGGGCCGCGACGGCCGAACACGTGCACGTCGGTCACCGGCGAGGCGAGCAGCCCCTCGTGCACGTTCGCCGGGATGTCGGTCGAGAGCAGGTCGGCGGGGTGCTTCGCGAGCACGCGCGCGACGTCGAGCGCCACGTTGCCGTTGCCGATCACGGCGATCGACTCGGCCTCGAGCGGCCACTCGCGCGAGACGTCCGGGTGGCCGTCGTACCAGGCGACGAAGTCGGCCGCACCGTACGAGCCGGGCAGGTCGATGCCCGGGATGTCGAGGGGCGCGTCCTTCAGGGCGCCCGTCGCGAAGATCACGGCGTCGTAGCGCTCGTGCAGCTCGTCGACCGTGACGTCCCGACCCACCTCGACGTTGCCGATGAGGCGGATGGTGCCCTCGTCGAGCATCTCGTGGAGCGAGTTGACGATGCCCTTGATGCGCGGGTGGTCGGGCGCGACGCCGTACCGGATCAAACCGTACGGCGCGGGCAGCGACTCGAACAGGTCGATCGCGACCTGCCCGCCGGCCTCGTCGACCTGGCGGCGCAGGATGTTGCCCGCGTAGATGCCGGCGGGGCCGGCGCCGACGATCGCGACACGGAGGTTGAGGGTCATGGGGTCATGGCCTTTCGAAGAGGTGCAGGGGCGGTCAGTCGATGGCCGGCGGCGCGGCGAAAGCGGATGTCGCGAGCTCGGCGGGCGCGTACGGGCTGAGCCGCACGACGTCGCCGACCACCACGACGGCGGGCGACCGGACGCCCCGCACCGCCGCCTGGTGGGCGATCGTGTCGAGCGTGCCGATCGTCACTCGTTGGCGAGGGCCGTACCCATCCTCCACGATCGCGACTGGGCATTCGCCGCCACGATCGCCGCGGGCGAGCGTGATCGCCGAGTTCGCGAGCGTGCCGACGCCCATGAGCAGCACCACGGTGTGGTCGCGGCCGCCGCCGAGCTGCTGGATCTGGTCGTGGCCGGTGACGACCGTGAACGTCGTCGCGAGGCCGCGATGCGTGAGCGGGATGCCGGCGATGGCGGGCACCGAGACGGCGCTCGTGATGCCGGGCACGACCTCGACGTCGATGCCGCGCTCGCGGCAGAAGGCGAGCTCCTCGCCGCCGCGCCCGAAGACGTACGGGTCGCCGCCCTTCAGGCGCACCACGCGCTTGCCGTCGCGGGCGAGGGAGACGAGCAGCTCGTTGATCGCGTCCTGCGGCACGGCGTGGTGGCCGGGGAGCTTGCCGACGTCGACGATCTCGGCCCGGAGTTCGACGCCGTCGGCGGCGAGGCCGTCGAGCACCGAGCGGGCGCCGAGCCGGTCGGCCACGATCACGTCGGCCTGCTCGAGCGCGCGCAGGCCGCGCAGCGTGAGCAGGCCCGGGTCGCCCGGGCCCGCGCCGACGAGGAGCACCCGGCCGCTCATGCGCCCGCTCCCGTCAGCCCGCGGCGGCGCAGCAGCCCGCGCTCGATCGGTGCGAACACCAGGAGCTCGATGACGACGCCGATCGCGAGGATGACGAGGATCGTGCCGAGCGCGCCCGCGAGGTCGGCGAGGTCGCGGCTCTGTTGCAGCATCGAGCCCAGGCCGAAGCCGATCGTGCCGCCGAACGCGATGATCTCGGCCGCCATGAGCGAGCGCCACGAGAACGCCCATCCCTGGCGGAGGCCCGCGAGGTAGCCGGGGAGCGCCGCGGGCACGACGACCGCGGTGGCGAGCTGCCACCGCGACGCGCCGAGCACCGTGCCGACCCGGCGCAGCTGCGGGGGCACCTGGTCGATGCCCGCGACGAGCCCGTTGGCGATGGATGGCACGGCGCCCATGAGCACGACGAAGTACACCGTGGCATCCGTCAGCCCGAACCAGATGATCGCGGCCGGCACCCACGCGACCGATGGCAGCACCTGCAGGCCCGACAGCAGCGGCTGGAACGCGCGACGCAGCAGCCGCGACTCGGCGAGCAGCAGGCCGAGCGGCGTGCCGATCGCGATCGCGATGAGGAAGCCGAGGACGCCGCGCTCGAGGCTCGTCGTCACCGCGAGCTGCAGGCGACCGGACTCCCACGCCTGGCCGAGTGCGGCGGCCACGTCGAGCGGGCCGGGGGAGAGGTCGGGGCGCGGCTGCGCGATGACGGTGTACGCCTGCCACGCCGCGATGAGCAGCGCGATGAGGACGATCGGCGGCAGCGCGCCGTCGACGAGGCGTCGCCACCACGGGCGCGCCGTGCGCACCTCGGTCTGCAGGGCGTCGAGCCCGCGCAGGTCGGCGTTGAGCGAGTCGGTCGTGTTCGTGGGTCGAGTAGGACCAGAAGGGACCGTATCGAGACCGGGGGTGGTGGTCTCGGTACGCGCCTTCGGTGCTCCTCGACCACCGGGGTCCTCCGACGCCACTCGACCATCGGACAGCAGCTCAGGCATTACGGCGGATCTCCCTTCGCAGGTGCTCGGTGATCTCGATCGAGAGCGTGCCGACCTGCGGCGACTCGATGCGCCGCGGGCCCTCGTCGGCGATCTGCCACTCGCGCACGATCCGCCCCGGACGGCTCGACATGAGCAGCACGCGCTGGCCGAGGCGCACGGCTTCGCGCACGTTGTGGGTGACGAACACGATCGTCCGGCCGGTCTCGCGCCAGACCCGCTGGAGTTCTTCGTGCAGCAGGTCGCGCGTGATGGCGTCGAGGGCCGCGAACGGCTCGTCCATGAGCAGCACCGGGCGGTCCTGCGCGAGCGCCCGGGCGAGGGCCACGCGTTGGCGCATCCCGCCCGACAGTTCGTGCGGGCGCTTCTCCGCGGCATCCGCGAGGTTCACGACGTCGAGCAGCTCGAGGGCGCGGGCTCGGCGGGCCGGCGCCGACAGCCCCGACCCGCCGAGCCGCAGCGCGAGTTCGACGTTGCGCCGGGCCGTGAGCCACGGCAGCAGCGACGCGTCCTGGAACATCACCGCGGCGCCGCCGTCGGCGACTTCGACCGCGCCGGCGCTCGGCCGGTCGAGGCCGGCGACGATCGAGAGCAGCGTCGACTTTCCGCAGCCCGACGCGCCGAGCAGGCACGTGAACTCGCCCGGCGCGACCTCGAGGTCGATGCCGTCGAGCACGACCGGTCCGTCGTCGGCGTATCGCTTGCCGAGGCCGGTGAGGCGGATGGCGGGGGCCGGGGCCCCGACCGGGTTGGTCTCGGTGCGCGCCTTCGGTGCGACCCGACCAGCGGTGATGGTGGACACGACTACTCCGTCCCGAGCCCGGCCGCGCTCACGGGGTCGTCGCCGGCCGCCTCGAGCACGGCGTTCAGTGCCGAGAGGTCGAAGAGCCCGTCGATGTCGCCCGCCTTCGCGGTGCCTGCCGCGACGCCGTCCTCCAGCAGCTGGGCGAACGTGTCGGCGTGCGGGTCGAAGGTGAACTCGACGTGCTCGAGCGCCCGGTCGATGACCGCGTCCGAGAGGCCCTTGCCGGCGTCGGCGGTCAGGCGCGCGTTGATCACGTCGGCCGCGGCATCCGGGTTCTCATCGAGCCAGTCGACGGATGCCACGTGGCCGGCGACGAGCGCGCGGACCGTCTCCGGGTGTTCGGCGAGGAAGTCGGCGCGCACGAGCAGCACGGTCGTCGGGAACTCGCCGTCCTCCCAGAGGTCGGCCTCGTCGACGAGCACCTCCGCGCCCGCGTCGACGACGAGCCGCGACACCCACGGCTCGGGCAGCCACGCGCCGTCGAGGTCGCCGGCCTGGAAGAGCGTGAGCGTCTGGGCGTTCTCGGTCGGCGAGATGGTCACGTCGCCGCCGCCCGTCGTCGAGGTCTCGTAGCCCTCCTCGGCGAGCCAGGTGCGCAGCGCGACATCCTGCGTGTTGCCGAGCTGCGGGGTGGCGAGGTTGGTGCCCGCGAGGTCGTCGGCGCCGTCGATGCCCGGCTGCACGACGAGCGCCGCACCGCCGCTGGCGGCGCCGGCGACGATGCGGGCCGACTGGCCGGCCGAGGCGACGAACGTGTTGATCGCCGGGTTCGGGCCGATGTACGTCGCGTCGATCGCGCCGGCCGACAGCGCCTCGATGGCGGCCGGACCGGCGTTGAACACCTGCGTGGAGAGCTCGGTGTCGCCGAGCGCGTCCTCGATGAGGCCCTCCTCGAGCCCCACGAGCGCGGGGGCATGCGTCACGTTCGCGAAGTAGCCCAGGCGCAGCTCCTCGGCGGGCGTGCCCGTCGCCTCGGCGGCGGGCGCCTCAGGCTGGGTGTCGGCACCCGACGCGGGCGTGGCCGCGCATCCCGAGAGGGTCGCGGTCGTGAGGATGGCTCCGGCGAGCATCATGCCGGCGAGGTCTCCGAGACGGGTCGAGCGGATGGCGCGTGGTGCGGTCATGCTGGTCCTCCTTCGGTGACGATGCCGGCGGCGAGGGTCGCGCCGTCGTGCGGATGGATGACGAGGAACGCCCCCGCCCGGCGATGTGCGGCGTACGGCTCGACGGCGAGGTCCGCCGCGAGCTTCAGCCGCACGAGTCCGATCTCGTTCGTCTCGAGCGCCGCGGTCGGCTCGGTCTCGAGCGTGTCGAGGTCGAGCCGACCGCGGATGTCGGTGACGAGCGCCTGCACGGTCGACGTGCCGTGCTTCACGAGCACCCGGCTGCCCGGCGTGAGCGGCCGACCGTCGAGCTGGAACACGTCGGCCTCCAGCTCGCGCCGGGGCTTCGGCAGCGACCCGGCGGCGGCGATCACGGCACCGCGTGCGGCGTCGACCGGGTCGGCCAGGCGCAGCGAGACCGAGAGCGGAGCGGATGCCGCCTCGACGGCCACCGGTCCGCGGTCGATGCCGGCCACCGTCGTGGTGACGCCGGCCGGGAACACCTCGACCACATCGCCGACGCGGACCGTGCCCGACTCGATGCGGCCCGCGAAGGCGCGGTAGTCGCGGAAGTCGTCCGCCGCCGGTGGTCGAGTAGCACCGAAGGCGCGTACCGAGACCTCCGAGCCGCTCCGACCATCGATGAGCTCGGGCGACAGCGCGCCCTGCGGACGGATCACGAGCTGCACCGGCAGGCGCAGCGCCTCGAGATCCGTCACGAGCTCGTCGATCGTCGAGAGCGTCTCGAGCAGTTCGAGCAGGCTCGGGCCGTCGTACCACGGCGTGTTCGCCGAGCGCTCGACGACGTTGTCGCCCGCGAGCGCCGAGACCGGCACCACGTGCGCGTCGGGCAGGCCGAGGTCGCGGGCCAGCCCCGCGACATCCGTCGCCACCCGCTCGAACGCGGCGCGGTCGTACCCGACGAGGTCGATCTTGTTCACCGCGACGATCACGTGCGGCACGCGCAGCAGCTGCACGACCGCGAGGTGGCGGCGGGTCTGCTCGAGCACGCCGTTGCGCACGTCGACGAGCACGACGACGGCGTCGGCGGTGGCCGCGCCCGTGACCATGTTGCGCGTGTACTGCACGTGACCGGGGCAGTCGGCGAGGATGAACGACCGCCGCCCGGTCGAGAAGTACCGGTACGCGACGTCGATCGTGATGCCCTGCTCGCGCTCGGCGCGCAGGCCGTCGGTGAGGAGGGCGAAGTCGATCGCGCCGGGTTCGCCGCCGAAGCCGCGCTCGGCCGACGTGCGCGCGACCGACTCGAGCTGGTCGGCGAGGATCGCCTTCGAGTCGTGCAGGAGCCGGCCGACGAGCGTCGACTTGCCGTCGTCGACCGAGCCGGCGGTCGCGAACCGGAACAGGGGTCCTCCCGGTGATCGAGTAGCGCCCGGCGCAGCCGGACGCGTACCGAGAGCTGGCGTCGTGGTCTCGATACGCTCGCTGGCGCTCGCTACTCGACCACCGGTGTGGTCGCTCGCGCTCGCTACTCGACCGCCGGTGTGCTCGCTCATCAGAAGTACCCGTCCTTCTTGCGGTCCTCCATGGCCGCCTCCGAGAGACGGTCGTCGGCGCGGGTCGCACCGCGCTCGGTGAGGGTGGATGCCGCGACCTCGCGCACGATGTCCGACACCGTCGCGGCATCCGACACCACGGCCCCGGTGCAGCTGAGGTCGCCGACGGTGCGGTACCGCACGGTGCGCCGCTCGACGGTCTCGCCGGCACGCGGCGCCGACACGTCGCTCACCGCGAGCCACATGCCGTCGCGCGCATACACGTCGCGCTCGTGCGCGAAGTACAGCGGCGGCAGGGCGATCCGCTCGCGCTCGATGTAGCGCCACACGTCGAGCTCGGTCCAGTTCGAGATGGGGAACGCTCGCACGTGCTGGCCGACGGTGTGCCGGCCGTTGTAGAGGCTCCAGAGCTCGGGGCGCTGGTTGCGCGGGTCCCACTGACCGAACTCGTCCCGCAGCGAGATGATCCGCTCCTTGGCGCGTGCCTTGTCCTCGTCGCGGCGGGCACCGCCGAAGACCGCGTCG
This sequence comes from Agromyces sp. C10, assembly GCF_023217995.1. Taxonomy (NCBI): domain Bacteria; kingdom Bacillati; phylum Actinomycetota; class Actinomycetes; order Micrococcales; family Microbacteriaceae; genus Agromyces; species Agromyces sp. C10. The sequence goes on from NZ_JALPSX010000009.1 coordinate 180,682, forward strand.
TGCTTGCCCGCCGCGATGGCGTCGAGCAGCGGCTGGGTCTGCAGCGGGTTGCGCGTGCCATCCGCTCGCTCCTGGAGGCGACCGTCGTCGAGGTAGTCCTGCACCGAGGCGACCTCGAGCCGGATGCCGAGCCGCTCGACGGTCTCGTCGCGGAACCGCAGCACCTCGGGGAAGTTGTGTCCGGTGTCGACGTGCAGCACCGGGAACGGCACGCGGCCGGGCCAGAACGCCTTGGTCGCCAGGTGCAGCACGACGACGGAGTCCTTGCCGCCCGAGAAGAGCAGCACGGGCCGTTCGAATTCGGCGACGACCTCGCGGATGATGTGGATCGCCTCCGCCTCGAGCGCGTCGAGCGCGTCGAGCCCGCCGGTGGTCGCGGAGGACGCGCCAGCGCCCGTATCGGTGGTCGAGTAGGACGCGCCAGCGCCCGTATCGAGACCCTGCCCGAGGGTGGCGGTCTCGATACGCGCCTCCGGTGCTACTCGACCACCGGACGAGTTCGCGTTCGTGTCGGTCATAGGTGCAACCCGCATTCCGTCTTGGCGAGGCCGGCCCAGCGGCCCGACCTCGGGTCCTCGCCCGCGGCGACGGGCTTCGTGCACGGCTCGCAGCCGATCGAGGGGTAGCCGTGCGACATGAGCAGGTTGACCGGCACGGCGTTGGTGCTCGCGTAGTCGAGCAGGTCGTCGAAGGTCCAGGCCGCGACGGGGTTCACCTTCACGAGCCCGTTCCGCTCGTCGTACGTGACGAGCGGGGTGAGCGCCCGGGTCGGCGCTTCCTCGCGGCGCACGCCCGTGAACCACACCTCGTACCCGGCGAGCGCGCGCTGGAGCGGCTCGACCTTGCGGCGCGCGCAGCAGAGGCCCGGGTCGCGGGCGAACAGCTCCGCGCCGAACTCGGCGTCCTGCTCGGCGACGGTCTGCTCGGGCAGCACGTCGACGACGCGCACGTCGAGGGCGCGCGCGACCTCGTCGCGGGTCACGTGGGTCTCGGCGAAGTGGTAGCCGGTGTCGAGGAACAGCACGTCGACCCCGGGCAGCTGCTGTGCCACCAGGTGGGGGAGTGCGGCGTCGGCCATCGAGCAGGCCACGGCCGCGGCATCCGTGGCGAAGTTCGCGGCGACCCAGGCGACGACGTCGGCGGCGGATGCCTCGTGGTCGGTGAGGCTGCCGAGCGCGGCGTTGCCGGCCTCGGCGAGGGCGCGCAGCTCGTCGGCCGAGCGCAACCCCGGTGGTCGAGTAGGGCGGGGCAACCACGCTGGTCGAGTAGGACGCGAAGCGCCCGTATCGAGACCTCGCCCACGGGTGGTCTCGGTACGCGCCTTCGGCGCTGCTCGGCCACCGAGCCCGAGGTTCTGCGCGCTCATCGCAGCGCCTCCTCGTCGGCGCGGTGCGCCCACTGGGTGAACGTCTCGCCCGCGTCCGCGTCGCGCTCGTCGAGGAAGCGCGTGACGACCCGCTCGACGTAGTCGGCGATGCCGTCGGCCGTGACCTTGAGGCCGCGCACCGTCCGGCCGAGGCCGGGCTCGTCGCGGTCCTGCGAGGCGAGTCCGCCGCCGAGGTGCACCTGGTAGCCCGGAACCTGCTCGCCGTCGATCGTGACGAGCTGGCCCTTGAGGCCGATGTCGGCGGTCTGGATGCGCGCGCACGAGTTGGGGCATCCGTTCACGTGCAGCGCGATCGGGTGCGGGAGGTCGAAGGCGTCGAGGCGCTCCTCGAGCTCGAGCACGGCCGCGGTCGCGAACGCCTTCGTCTCGACGATGGCGAGCTTGCAGAACTCGATGCCCGTGCACGCGATCGTGCCGCGGCGGATGAGGCTGGGCCGGGCCTGCAGTCCGAGCTCGTCGAGGCCGGCGATCAACGATTCCACCCGGTCCTCGGGGATGTCGAGGATGACGACCTTCTGGTGCGGCGTGGTGCGCAGCCGGGTCGACCCGTGGGCCTCGACGAGGTCGGCGAGCTTCGTGAGCGTCGGACCCGAGACGCGACCCACGATCGGCGTCGCGCCGACGTAGTAGCGGCCGTCCTTCTGGCGGTGCACGCCGACGTGGTCGCCGGGCGTCGTGGGCGTGGGCGCGGCGGGTCCGTCGGGCAGTGCGGCGCCGAGGTACTCGGTCTCGAGGACCGACCGGAAGCGCTCGACGCCCCAGTCGGCGAGGAGGAACTTCAGGCGCGCCTTGTTGCGCAGGCGGCGGTAGCCGTAGTCGCGGAAGATCTGGGCGACGCTGTGCCACACGTCGGCCACGAGCGCCGGCGCCACGAACACGCCGAGGCGCTCGGCGAGGCGCGGCGCGGTCGACAGGCCGCCGCCGACCCACAGGTCGTACCCGACCCCGAGCGTCGGGTGCTCGACGGCGACGAACGCGACGTCGTTGATCTCGTGCACGACGTCGTGGCTGGGGTGCCCGGTGATGGCCGACTTGAACTTGCGGGGCAGGTTCGCGAGCGACTCGTCGCCGATGAACCGCGACGTGATCTCGTCGATCTGCGGCGTCGGGTCGATGAGCTCGTCGGCGGCGATCCCGGCGACGGGCGAGCCGAGGATGACGCGGGGCACGTCGCCGCACGCCTCGGTGGTGCCGAGCCCGACGGCCTCGAGCCGGCGCCAGATCTCGGGTACGTCCTCGACGCGGATCCAGTGCAGCTGAACGTTCTGCCGGTCGGTGAGGTCGGCGGTGTCGCGGCCGAACTCGGTCGAGATGCCGCCGATGACGCGGAGCTGCTCGGTCGTGAGCTGCCCGCCGTCGATGCGGACGCGCAGCATGAAGTACTCGTCCTCGAGCTCGTGCGGCTCGAGCGTCGCGGTACGGCCGCCGTCGATCCCGGGCTTGCGCTGCGTGTACAGGCCCCACCAGCGGAAGCGCCCGTGCAGGTCGGTCGGGTCGATCGACGCGAAGCCGCCGGCGGCGTAGGTCGTCTCGATCCGCTCGCGCACGCTCAGGCCGCCGTCGGCCTGCTTCCACTCCTCGTTGGCGTTGAGCGGGGCGGTGCCGTCGACCTTCCACTGTCCGTTCGGCTTCGCCGAGGGGCGGGGTGTGCGGATGTCGCGAGCCGGGCGCTCGGCGCGCGGCGCCCGCGGCGCGGCATCCGTCGTCTCGATCGTCACGGTTCCCCTCCTCGTCGGCGCCCCCGTCCGGGGCACGTGGTTGACGAAGGTACGGGGGGTCGAGGGGATGCCGGAAGGCCGCTCCGTCACGTTCGGTCACCCCGTGTCGCACGACGTCACATGCCGTCGCAGACGGTCACGCGGACGCCGACGCGGGAGCGCGTTGACCTCGGACCCACCCGGGGGGAGGATGCCGACATGGAGACGCCCGGGGACGCCGCCGACCGCCACGCGGGCAACCTCTTCGGCCTGCTCACCTCGCCGCTCGTGGCCGGGCTGATCGTGTTCCTCGGCACCGCGTGGTGGACGTGCGAGGGATTCGTCTCGTCGGGCGACAACGGGTGGCGGCTGTCGGCGGTCGACCCGGCGCTGCTGGGGTCCGGCGGCGTGATCGGCGGGGCGCCGTCGTGCGAGCGGGTCATCCCCATGGTCGGCGACGACGCCTCGGCGTGGCTGGTCGCGCTGCTCGTCGCGGGCCTCGGCTACGTCGTCGTCTTCATCGCGCTGGCGCTGCGCAACGGCGGCCGCCGCGCCGCCTGACCCGCGAGCGCCCGGTCAGGGCCGACGGGGTCCGTCACGCAGGGCGCCGACGGATGCCGCGTAGCGGTCGAGCACGATCTCGACGAGCTCGGCCGGCGCGGGCTCATCGGGCACGAGGAGCGGGGCTGCCGTGACCTCCGCCCCCGCGGCACGGGCGAGGTCGTCGAAGTAGCCGGGCGCGAGCAGGTAGTTCGCCACGATCACGCGCGCGTCGCGGCCCGCGCCGGCACGTGCGGCCGCGACCGCGTCGGGCAGCCGCGGCTCGGCCGCCGAGAGGAAGCCGACCGCGACCTCGCGCCCCGCCGCGGCGCTCAGGCGCCGTGCCTGCTCGACGCAGTCGTCGACCGCGCGCCGGTCGCTCGACCCGGCGACGGCGAGCACGATGCGGTCGTCGTCGCGCAGGCCCGCCTCGCGCAGCCGGCGCAGCAGCACGCTCGCGAGCCGGTCGTCGGGCCCGAGCGCGCCCGCGAGCACGACGGGCCGCGCGGTCTCCTCCTCGACCGCGTCGGTGAGGTCGACGTACACGTGGTACCCCGCCGAGAGCAGCAGCGGCACGACCACGGCTGGCTCGCCGTCGGCGAGGGAGGCCAGGGTCGCGGGCACGTCGGGCTGCTCGACGTCGACGTGGCCGAGGCGCACGGTCGGCGTGGCATCCGGATGGCGCTGCGCCACCGCCTCGGCGACCGCGTCGTGCAGGCCGCGCACCGCGCGCCGCCCTTCGGGGGACGACGTCCCGTGCGAGATGCCGACGAGTGCGGGGGGCGGGGCGGTCATCCCCTCATGTTCGCATCGGCCGCGCGGCGCCCGCGAGCGCGTCACCTCGTGTGACGCGGGCGCGCTACTCGACGACGAGCGCGAGCGACGTGTCGCCGCACGGCACGACGGTGCCGCCGGCCGGCAGGCGCGCGGCATCCGTCACCCGGCCCGCGGCCTCGGCCTCGCGGAGCGGCGCGAGCGCCTCGGCGAGCCCGTCGAGCCGGAGGAGCGCCCCCGTGGCCCGGTGCGTCTCGCTCGACGCGACGATCCGACCCGACGCGTTCACGATCGTGCACGTGCCGCCGGCGCCGCGCAGCACGGGCAGCAGCACCTGCTCGAGGCGGGCGACGTACACGTCGGCGCCCACGAGCCCGACCATCTCGCCGTCGACGCGGACGGGCGTCGTGATGGTCACCGTGTAGTCGTCGGTGCAGAGGTAGTCGACGTACGGGCCGGTGAGGTGCCGGCTGCCGGTCCGTTCGGGCACGCGCCACCACTCGAGCGTCGTGTAGTCGCGGAACGACTCGGCGTCGGGGTCGCTCTCGGCGTCGAGGCGACGGATGCCGCGGGCGGCCTCCGCCTGGAACGGCGACCGGCCGCTCAGCCACCAGGCCAGGTGCCAGGGCGCGTCGACGAGGTAGCCGGGCGCGGCGACGAAGCCCGCGCCGGTGATGAGCGTCTCGGCCCGGACGAGTTCGACGGCGACGAGGTCGTGCACGAACGGGTCGACGGATGCCGCGCGCGGCTCGGCGTCGCTCGAGAGCCGCCGCTCGGCGGCGTCGCGCCACGCGTCGATGACGGCGAACACGGGATCGATGACGTCGGCGACGCGTCGTGCGACGGTCGCCGCGTCGGTGGCGACGGCGTGGGTCATGATCCACTCCCTTCCCCGGCTTCGAGGCGCGCCTTCTCGTCGATGAGCCATTCGACGCACTCGGTGACGTGGTCGACGGTCGCGCGGCGGGCGGATGCGGCATCCGCTCGCCGGATCGCGTCGATGATGTCGAGGCGTGCCTGCCTACTGCGGTCACGGTACTCCTGGGCCCGCAGGCACAGGAAGAGCAAAGGTCCCGTCTCGGCCTGCAGGCGGAGCTCCTCGTGGACGAGGCGCGGCGACTGGCTCACCGCCGCGACCTCGAGCCGGAACCGGCTGACCGCGCGGCGCGCGCCGCCCGCGGAGGTGAGGTCGGCTCGGGCGTCGATCTCGACGAGCGAGGCGACGTCGTCGTCGCTCGCGCGGTCGGCGGCGACCTCGGCGGCCATGCCGGCGATCGCGGCGACGTGCAGCGACAGGTCGCGGAGCTCGATGCGGCTCGTGGTGCGCAGCCGTTCGTCGAGGAGTCGCGCGGAGGCGTCGCGGTCGTACGTGACGAAGCTGCCGCCGTCTCGGCCGCGCCGGGTGCGGACGAGTCCCTTGTGGCGCAGCGCGACGAGGGCTTCGCGGGCGGTGACGAGGGCGACGCCGAGGCTCTTGGCGAGGTCGGCCTCGCTGGGCAGTCGCTCGCCGTCGTGGAGCACGCCCGAGACGATCGCATCGGTGAGGCGCTGCTCGACGAGTTCGGCGCGGCCCGCGCCCTCGAGCGGGGAGAAGATCACGGCGCGGGCGGCGTCGGCGCGCGCGGTGGCGTGCGGCATCCGTCCTCCTCGATGGTGCGCCGCGGCGGGTCCCCCGGCCTGGGGGCGGCCTCCGCCGCTTCCGTGATCAGACCGTAACACGGACCTATGGACTATGACATATGAAGCCATATGATTTACCGCATCGAGATCGAAGGAGATCGTCCATGACCGACCAGCAGCCGGCCATCCGGCTCACCGGACTCACGAAGGAGTTCGGCGCCGTCACCGCCGTCGACCACGTCGATCTCGAGATCGGCGCGGGCGAGTTCTTCTCGATGCTGGGCCCCTCGGGCTCGGGCAAGACCACGGTGCTCCGCCTGATCGCCGGGTTCGAGCAGCCGACGGATGGCACGATCGAGCTCTTCGGCGACGACGTCACGAGGCGGGCGCCCTTCGACCGCGACGTCAACACGGTCTTCCAGGACTACGCGCTCTTCCCCCACATGAACGTCCTCGACAACGTCGCGTACGGGCTCCGGGTCCGCGGCATCGGCAAGGCCGAGCGCAACGAGCGCGCCCGCCGGGCGCTGGCATCCGTTCGCCTCGAGCAGATGGCCGACCGCAAGCCCGCGCAGCTCTCGGGCGGGCAGCGGCAGCGCGTCGCCCTCGCCCGCGCCACCGTCGTACAGCCCAAGGTGCTGCTGCTCGACGAGCCGCTCGGCGCGCTCGACCTCAAGCTCCGCGAGCAGATGCAGGTCGAGCTGAAGCAGATCCAGCGCGACCTCGGCATCACCTTCATCTTCGTCACGCACGACCAGGAGGAGGCGCTCACGCTCTCCGACCGGGTCGCCGTGTTCAACAACGGCCGCATCGAGCAGCTCGGCACGCCCGCCGAGCTCTACGAGCGGCCCGCCTCGCGGTTCGTCGCCGACTTCGTCGGCACCTCCAACCTGTTCGACGACCGCGTCTCGCAGGCGCTCCTCGGTCGCGGCGGCGTCCACTCCGTGCGCCCCGAGAAGATGACCGTCGGTGCCGGCGAGACCGGCGCCGGCATCCGCAACGCCCCCGGAACCGTCGCCGAGACCATCTACCTCGGCAGCGGCATCCGCCTCGTGGTCGACCTCGACGCCGGCGTGCGCGTCAGCGTGCTCGAGCAGAACGACCGCAACCGCACCCACGACGAGGACCGCGGCGATCGCGTCGTCGTCAGTTGGCACGACGACGACGTCATCGCCCTCGGCGGGGCGGATGCCGCCGCGCCCGCGCCCGCCGCCTGAAACCGACCCGAACCGCACCACCGATCACACACCCACACACACAGAAACCAGGAGAGAACCCATGATGCGCATCACCCGGAGGGCGCGCCGCGGCGCGACCGTCGGCGTCGCGATCGGCTCGATCGCGCTGCTCACCCTCACCGCCTGCGGCACGACCTCGGGCGAGACCGCCGCCACGGGCGACGCGGCCACCGAACTCGGCGAGACCGAGGGCCAGGTGTCGATCCTGGCGTGGCCCGGCTACGTCGAGGACGGCTCCAACGACCCCGCCGTCGACTGGGTCACCCCCTTCGAGGAGGAGACCGGTTGCGAGGTCACGTCCAAGACCTACGGCACGTCGGACGAGGCCGTGAACCTCATGAAGACCGGCGACTACGACGTCGTCGCGGCATCCGGCGACGCCACGCTGCGGCTCATCGCCGGCGGCGAGGTCCAGCCCGTCAACACCGACCTCATCCCGAACTACGAGGGCATCTACGACTTCCTCAAGGAGAAGGAGTGGAACTCGGTCGACGGGCAGTCGTACGGCGTCCCGCACGGCTACGGCGCGAACCTGCTCATGTACAACACGGAGGTCTTCCCCGAGGCGCCCACCTCGTGGGACGTCGTCTTCGACAAGGCCGCCGAGAACTCCGGCAAGGTGACGGCGTACGACTCGCCGATCTACATCGCGGATGCCGCGGTGTACCTGATGCACCACCAGCCCGAGCTCGGCATCGAGAACCCGTACGCGCTCGACGAGGAGCAGTTCCAGGCCGCGGTCGACCTCCTCAAGGAGCAGCGCCAGCACATCGGCGAGTACTGGTCCGACTACCTCAAGGAGATCCAGGCCTTCGAGACCGGCGACTCGGTCGTCGGCACGACGTGGCAGGTCATCCAGAACGTGCTCGCCGGTTCCGGCGCGACGACTGAGGTCACGCTTCCCGAAGAGGGCGCGACCGGCTGGTCGGACACGTGGATGATCGCCTCCGACGCCGCCAACGTGAACTGCGCATACGAGTGGCTGAACTACATCGCCAGCCCCGAGGCGAACGCCCAGGCCACCGAGTACTTCGGCGAGGCGCCGTCGAACCAGGAGGCGTGCGAGTTCCGCAGCGAGGGCTCGTGCGAGGCGTTCCACGCCGGTGACGAGGAGTACGCCTCGCAGATCTGGTACTGGACCACCCCGATCGCCGAGTGCGTCGACGGCCGCACCGACGTCGAGTGCGTCGACTACGCCCAGTGGACGGCGGCCTGGCAGGAGATCAAGGGCTGAGCCCGACGCGGGCCGGGGAGACCGGCGCCGCCGACGAGAGATCAGCCCCCTCGGTCTCCGACGACGGCACCGCTCCCCGGTCCGCCCCCGCCGTTCCCGAACCCTCCCACTTCCCCGACGAACCGCACCGACAGGAAGACGAATGACGACGAATGCGACGGCACCGGCCCCGGTCCGCGGCCCCGACCGCGACGACGGCTCCCGCAGCGCCATCCGCCGCCCCAGGGCCACCCCCGCCCGCCGCACGTCGGTGTTCCTCAGCACGCACCCGCGGATGCGACTCGCGCTGCTGCTGTCGGCCCCGCTGTTCTGGCTGGGCCTCGTGTACGTGGTGGCGCTCGCCGCGCTGCTCGTCACCGCGTTCTGGTCGGTCGACAGCTTCACGGGCCAGATCCGCACCGAGTGGACGATCGACAACATCGTCACGGTGCTCACCGGGTCGCTGTACCAGACGGTGACCCTCCGCACGATCGGCGTGGCGCTGCTCGTGACCATCATCGACGTCGCGCTCGCCCTGCCGATCGCGTTCTACATGGCGAAGGTGGCCTCGCCCCGGGCCCGCCGGCTGCTCGTCATCGCCGTGCTCATGCCGCTGTGGGCGAGCTACCTCGTGAAGGCGTACGCCTGGCGGTCGGTGCTGTCGCAGGACGGCATCCTCGAGTGGCTCGTGTCGCCGTTCGGCCTGAGCACGCCCGGCTACGGCCTGCCCGCGACGATCATCACGCTGTCGTACCTGTGGCTGCCGTACGTGATCCTGCCCATCTACGCCGGGCTCGAGCGGGTGCCCGACTCGCTGCTCGAGGCTTCCGCCGACCTCGGCGGCAAGACCTGGCCGACCGTGCGCCACGTGGTCCTGCCGCTCGCCGCCCCGGCGATCATCGCCGGCACCATCTTCAGCTTCTCGCTGTCGCTCGGCGACTACATCACGGTGAACATCGTCGGCGGGGCGAACCAGATGCTCGGCAACCTCGTCTACACGAACGTGGGCGCGGCGAACAACCTGCCGCTCGCGGCGGCGATCGCGCTCATCCCGATCGCGATCATCTTCGGCTACCTCGCGCTCGTGCGTCGCACGGGTGCGCTCGACAACCTCTAGGGGCGAACGGATGCGACTCTCCCGACTCTCGCGCACGATGCTCGGCGCCGTGGCCGGCCTCATCCTCGTGCTGGTGTACGTGCCCCTGCTGGTGGTGCTCGTGAACTCGTTCTCGACGTCGACCTCGCTGTCGTGGCCGCCGCCCGGGTTCACGCTCGAGTGGTGGCGGCGCGCGTTCGCTTCGGCCGGCGCGATGGAGGCCGTGCAGACGAGCGTCGTGGTGGCGCTCATCTCGACGGCGATCGCACTGGTGCTCGGCACGCTCATCTCGTTCGCGCTGCAGCGGTTCGACTTCTTCGGCCGGCAGACGGTGAACCTGCTGGTGATCCTGCCGATCGCGCTGCCGGGCATCATCACCGGTATCGCGCTGAACAACTTCTTCCGCACGATCATGGGCATCCCGCTGTCGATCTGGACCGTGGTGATCGCGCATGCCACGTTCTGCATCGTGACGGTCTTCAACAACGTCATCGCGCGGCTTCGGCGCACCGGCACGAAGCTCGAGGAGGCGTCGGCCGACCTCGGCGCGGGCGTGTGGACGACGTTCCGGCTGGTGACCTTCCCCCAGCTGCGGTCGGCGCTGCTCGCGGGCGGGCTGCTCGCGTTCGCGCTGTCATTCGACGAGATCATCGTGACGACGTTCACGGCGGGGTCCGGCGTGACGACGTTGCCCATCTTCATCCTGAACAACATGTTCCGGCCCAGCCAGGCGCCCATCGTCGCCGTGATCGCGGTGGTGCTGGTGCTCGTGTCGATCATCCCGATTTACCTGGCGCAGCGCCTCTCGGGCGACGAGCAGCAGCGCCGCTGACTCCGGCCCGCCAGAATGGGCGGTATGGATGCCGCGATGCCGACGTCGTTCTCCGCCGCCCTGCCCGAGTGGCTCGTCGCCGAGCTGCCGGCACTGGCCGAGACGGTCCTCCCCGACGACGAGTCCCGCGTCGGGCTCGCGATCGAACTCGCGGACCGCAACTGGCGCGCCGGCAACGGCGGGCCGTTCGCGGCGCTCGTGGTCGACGCGGCATCCGGTCGGCTCGTCTCGGCCGGCGTGAACGTGGTGCTCTCGAGCGGGCTCAGCTCGACGCACGCGGAGGTGACCGCGCTGAGTCTGGCCCAGACGCGCCTCGGCCGGTGGGATCTCGGTGCGGACGGCGCCCAGCTCGAGCTCGTCGTCAACTGGGCGACGTGCGTCATGTGCTACGGCGCGACCATGTGGTCGGGGGTGCGCCGGCTCGTGATCGCGGGGCACGGCGACGACTGCCAGCGCCTGACCGGCTTCGACGAGGGGCCGATGCCCGCCCACTGGATGGGCGAGTTCGAGCGGCGCGGCATCCGCGTGCGCACCGACGTGCGGCGGGAGGACGCGCTCGACGTGTTCCGCGCGTTCGGGGCGTCGGATGCGGTCGTGTACAACGCGCGGGGGCAGGCCGACGCCTGACGGGGTGCGGGCGGCGAGGGTGCTCGAGCGGCTCGGCGCTCACCTGAGCGCTCGGTTCCCGTCTCCATGCGCAGATGAGCATTCCTCGACGATGATGCGTCGTTTCTGCCTGTTCATCAGGGAGTTTCCGTCTGGATAACGTTCGGTGACGGGTGTGCGGCAACCCTTCACACCGCGACATCCCGCCGCATATGCTGTGCCCCGTGCGTGGGCCACCGTGGGCCCACCGGCAACGAGGAGCATGATGAAACGTCCCTACCACGCGCTCGCGGGCCTCACCGCCGGTGCGCTCGCCGCGGTCGGCCTCGCCGTCCCCGCCGCCCACGCCGCCGACGGCGTCGCGAACGACCTGATCATCAGCGAGTACGTCGAGGGCAGCTCCAACAACAAGGCCCTCGAGTTCGCGAACCTCACGGCGAACCCGATCGACCTCGGTGCCGGCGGCTACTCGGTCAAGATGTACTTCAACGGCGGCGTCACGCCGGGCCTGACCGTCAACCTGACCGGCACCGTCGCCGCGGGCGAGGTGCACGTGCTCGCGCAGGGCTCCGCCAGTGCGACGGTGCTCGCCGCGGCCGACCAGCTCAACAGCGGCAGCTGGTTCAACGGCGACGACGCCATCGTCCTCGAGAAGGCGGGCGTCGTCATCGATTCGCTCGGCCAGGTCGGCTTCGACCCCGGCGCCGAGTGGGGCACCGGCCTCACCTCCACGGCCGACAACACGCTGCGCCGCAACGCCTCCGTGTGCTCGGGCGACACCAACACCGCCGACACGTTCGACCCCGCCGCGCAGTGGACCGGCTTCGCCGCCGACACGTTCGACGGCCTCGGCGCCCACACCGCCGACTGCGAGGCGGGCGACGGCGATGACGGCGGCGACCCCGGTGACGGCGGCGGCGACCCCGGCACCGGCCCCACCTGCGACACGGACGTCGCGACGATCGGCTCGGTGCAGGGCTCCGGCACCGCCTCGCCGGTGGTCGGCAGCACGCGAACCGTGCGCGGCACCGTGGTCGGCGACTTCCAGGTCGGCGGCTTCAACGGCTACTACCTGCAGGACGCGGGCGACGGCGACGCCGCGACCTCCGACGGCCTGTTCATCTACGCCCCCGGCGGCGCCGACGTGAACGCCGGCGACGTGCTGACGGTGACGGGCACGGTGAGCGAGTTCTTCAACATGACGCAGATCACCGCGTCGCAGGTCATCCCGTGCGCGACCGGTGCCGCCCTGCCCGCTGCCACGACGCTCGAGCTTCCGGCGACGGATGCCCAGCGCGAGGCGCTCGAGGGCATGCGCGTGACGCTGCCGCAGTCGCTCGCCGTGCTGGAGTACTTCAACTACGGCCGCTACGGCGAGATCGCGCTCGGCACCGATCGCCAGTTCCAGCCCACCGCGGTGTACGCCCCCGGATCGGCCGAGGCGATCGAGCTGGCCGCCGCGAACGCGCGCGGTCGCATCACGCTCGACGACGGGCGCAGCAACCAGAACCCCGACCCGCTCCGCCACCCGAACGGCGACCCGTTCTCGCTGCAGAACACCCTGCGCGGCGGCGACCTCGTCACGGGCCTCACCGGCGTGCTCGACTACCGGAACAACGCCTACAAGATCCAGCCGACCGAGGCCGCCTCGTACCAGCGGGCGAACCCCCGCGGTGAGGCGCCGGAGGTGGCCGGCACGACGACGGTCGCGAGCTTCAACGTCCTCAACTACTTCACGACGCTGAACGCGCGCGGCGCCAACACCGCCGCCGAGTTCGAGCGCCAGGAGGCGAAGATCGTCGACGCCATCTCCCGCATCGACGCCGACATCGTCGGCCTCATCGAGATCGAGAACAACGGCGGCACCGCGCTGAACGCGCTCGTCGCCGCCCTCAACGAGGAGATGGGCGCCGGAACGTACGCCGGCATCGACACCGGCAAGCTCGGCACCGACGAGATCACGACCGCGCTCATCTACAAGCCGGCGAGCGTCGTCCCCGTGGGCGCCCACGCCGTGCTCGACGCCTCGGTCGACCCGCGCTTCGACACGACGCGCAACCGCCCGGCGCTCGCGCAGACGTTCGAGCCGGTCGGCGGCGGCGACGACGTCACCGTCGTGGTCAACCACCTCAAGTCGAAGGGCTCGGCGTGCGCGGGCGACCCCGACCGCGGCGACGGCCAGGGCAACTGCAACGTGACCCGCACGGTCGCGGCGCAGGCGCTCGCCGACTGGCTGGCGACCGAGCCGACCGGTGCCGACGCGGGCCGCGAGTTGATCATCGGCGACCTCAACGCGTACGACAAGGAGGACCCGATCACGGCGCTCCGCAACGCGGGATACACCGACCTGCTGCGCCAGTTCGTCGGCGAGTTCGCCTACTCGTACGTGTTCGACGGGCAGCTCGGTTACCTCGACCACGGCCTGGCCGGCGCGAGCCTGCTCGAGGACGTGACCGGGGCGGCGGAGTGGGCGATCAACGCCGACGAGCCGACCATCCTCGACTACAACACCGAGTTCAAGTCGGCGGGTCAGGTGTCGAGCTGGTACGCGCCCGACGCCTACCGCTCGAGCGACCACGACCCCGTGATCGTCGGACTCGACCTCACGGTGCCCGACACGACCGCGCCCGAGCTCACGGTCACCGCGGACCCGTCGGTCGTGTTCCCGCCGAACAACAAGTGGCGGACGATCGCGGTCGACATCGCGGCGTCGGACGACTCCGGCGAGGTCGAGGTCGAGCTCACCGAGTCCCGGGTCGTCTCCGCGGGCGCCGGAGGACGCGGTGACGTGCGCGTGGTCGGCGGTGAGGTGCAGGTGAAGGCCGTTGCCGGGGCGCGCTACGAGCTGACCTACACGGCGACCGACCCCAGCGGCAACACGACCACCGCTTCGGTCACCATCCGCGTGGCTCCGTAGGCGGTCCCGCCCGGCGACCTGCAACGGCGCGCCGCTCCCCGTGGGGGGCGGCGCGCCGTCGTCGTCAGCGGGATCGCTCAGCGCTCATCGTGGACGCACCGGGCGTGGTCAGGGCCGTGCCGGTGACCGGGGCCGTGCCGGTGGCCCTGGCCGTCGGCGTGGCCGGAGCCGCCGTGAGGGTCGAAGCGGTGCCCGGCCCAGTGGTGGCCGCGGAAACGGTGGGCTCCTCGGCCGAACCGGCGTCCGGGCCGATCGGGCCCGTCCTCGCTCCAGCCGAGTTCGCGGGCGATGGCCTCGAGCGTGGCGACCGTCGTCGCGTAGTCGTCGGCCGGCACGGCCCCGGCGATCCGCGAACGGATGCCGCGGACGCGCTCGCCGAGCGTCGCGAGCGCCGCGCGACCGGCGTCGGTGAGGTGCCGGTCGCCGGCGTCGCCTGCGATCCAGCCGCGTTCGACGAGCGGTGCGACGAGCTCGGGCCGGCGCTCGAGCTTCGTGCTGAGCCGCTCGTCGCGCGCTTCGCCTCCGATGAGGTTGAGCAACCGCCATTCGCGGCGGGTGACTTCCAGGTCGTCGAACGCGGCGGCGAATTCACGCGCGATGGCCCGGTCGACGGTCGTGAGCCAGAAGCCGAGCGGGCGGCCCGGGCCGGAGGGCTCGGGCCGGTCGTGGGAATCAGGGGCGTGGTCGTGGGAGTCAGGGGTGTGGTCGTGGGAGTTCATGGGGGTCCTTTCGGATGCGCCGATCCGGCGCGGGGAGTCGGCCGCCGAGGGCCGGATGGAGTCGCCGCGAGTGCGGCCGCGGTGCGAGTGCCCCGCTCGAGGAGCTGATGCATGTCATCAAGCATGCATATGTAGTGTGACATGCAATGCGAATGCATGTCAAATGACAAGTACTCTGGAGGCGTGAACGACGACCCCGAGACGCCCGCCGGCTCTGCCGGAAGCGACGATCCGGTGAGTCCGGCCGATTCGCCCGAACGCATCGCGCGCGCGCTCGCCGCGCTCCGCCGCGGCGGCCGGCCGCCGTGGGCCACGCGCGACGACGACCGGCCCGAGCATGGGAGGGGCCACCGGCACGGACATCCCCACGGCGGGCCGCACGCCCACGGCCCGGGCCCGTCCGGCCACCGCGGGCCCCACGGCGAACCCAGCGCCGGCCCGTGGGCGTTCCGGTTCGGTCCGGTCGCCCGGCACCGGCTCCTCGCGACCCTCGACGCGGCCGACCGCGCCATGTCGGTCACCGAGCTCGCCGAGGCGATCGGCGTCGACCAACCGCGCGCGAGCCGCCTGGTGCAGGGCGCCGTCGCCGACGCCCTCGTGGCGCGCGAGGCCGATCCCGACGACGCCAGGCGCACCCGGGTGCGCCTGACCGAGTCCGGCCGCGCGGCCGTCCGCTCCGCCGGAGCCGAGCACCGCCGGGCCATCGACTCCGCCCTCGACGGATTCAGCGACGAGGAGCGCGTCGTGTTCGCCGACCTCCTCACGCGGTTCGCCGAGGGCCTCCGCCGCGAGCGCGGCCGCTGACCTCGCGGGTGCCAGCCCGG